>NZ_JBAURZ010000210.1:0-8311 GCF_049581445.1 Paraburkholderia sp.
GTGCCGCAGCAGTCGGTCGATCCGCTGCGACGCCGGCGGATGCGAGTAGTAAAACGCAGTGTAGAGCGGGTCAGGGGTCAGGGTCGAGGCGTTGTCCTCGTACAGCTTCACGAGCGCGTTGACCAGGTCTTGCGCATCGGTCTGGGTCGCGGCGAACGCGTCGGCTTCGAATTCGTGCTTGCGTGAGCTGAGGCTGCCGAGCGGTGTCACGAAGAACAGGAACACCGGCAGCGCGAGGAAGAACAGGATCAGCGCGAGCCCACTGTTGCCGCCGATCAACGAAGGCCGCACGCCGAGCCCCTCGTAGAACCAGACGCACTGCATCAGCCAGCCGAGCAGCGCCAGCATCACGAGGCTGATGGCGAAAATCACGATCATTCGCTTGATGACGTGGCGGCGCTTGAAGTGGCCAAGTTCATGGGCGAGCACCGCTTCGATTTCGCTACCCGACAGGCGTGCGAGCAGCGTGTCGAAGAACACAATGCGCTTGGCGGCGCCAAAGCCCGTGAAATACGCGTTGCCGTGCGCGGAACGGCGGCTGCCGTCCATCACGAAGAGGCCCTTCGCGGCGAACCCGCAGCGCTTCATCAGCGCTTCGATCCGCGTCACCAGCGCCTCGTCCTTGAGCGGCTCGAATTTGTTGAAAAGAGGCGCGATGAAGCTCGGATACAACACCAGCACGAGCATCTGGAACACGACCCAGACCACCCATGTCCACAGCCACCACAGGCTGCCGGCCTGGTTCATCAGCCACAGCACGACGAACAGCAGCGGCAGACCGAACGCGGCGCCGAGCAGCGCGCCCTTGATGCGGTCGGCGAAGAAAATCCCCTTGCTCATGCGGTTAAAGCCGAAGCGTTGCTCGATCACGAACTGGCGGTAATAGTCGAACGGCAGGTCGATCACGCTGGTGATGGCGATCACAGCGCCGATCAGCACGATCTGCCCAAGGTAGCCGCGCCCGAGCCAGTCCGAGATGGCGAGATCGAGCGCCTGCACGCCGCCAAGCAGCGTCAGTCCGATCAGCACGGCGGCGCTGACGACGATTTCGATCATGGTGAGCCGCGTGCGTTCGACGGTATAGTCGGCGGCACGCTGGTGTGCGCTGAGCGCGATCGTGCCGGCGAACTGGCCCGGCACGTGCCCGCGATGCGCCGCGACGAAGCGGATTTGCCGCGACGCGAGCCAGAGCTTGGTGCCGACCATCGCCACGACGGCGATGGCAAACAGAACGGTGAAGTACAGAGTAGGCATCCGGGAAATCCGTGGTATCTATGCGAGAATTATATGTTTCTTCCCGCCGGCTGGCGGGGCCACGCTAAAACGAACTCTTAAACGTACTGATCTAACGGCGCACCGGCCCGTCTCTCGACGGCGCGCGGGGCCGTTCACCAAGGTTGCCTTCATGACTGACATCCTCGAATCCGCTGGAGAGCCGTCGCTCGTGCGCAGCGACATGAATCTGATCTGGCTGGACATGGAAATGACCGGGCTCGAACCGGACACCGACCGCATCATCGAAATCGCCGTAGTGGTAACCAATTCGACGCTCGACAGGCTCGTCGAAGGTCCGGTGCTGGCCATCCACCAAAGCGACGAAACGCTCGCCAAAATGGATCAGTGGAATCAGAACACGCATGGCCGTTCGGGGCTGATCGACCGGGTGCGCGCGTCAACCGTCAGCGAAGCGGACGCCATCGAGCAGATTCGCGAATTTCTCGGCCAGTTCGTGCCGCCGGGCAAATCGCCTATGTGCGGCAATTCCATCTGCCAGGACCGCCGTTTCATGGCGCGCTGGATGCCGGATCTGGAACGCTTCTTCCATTACCGCAATCTCGACGTCAGCACGCTGAAGGAACTGTGCCGTCGCTGGCAACCGGCCATCTACAAGGGTTTCCAGAAGCGCGCCATGCACACCGCGCTGGCCGACATTCACGAATCGATCGACGAGCTCAAGTACTATCGTGAGCACTTCCTGATCCCGGCCGCCAGCGCGCCGGTCACGGAAGAGTAAGAGTAGCCGAGGTCAGCGCGCCGTTTAATCCTGACGCGGCGCGCGAACCGCGTTCTTCGGCCGGAACGCTTTCACGATGGCCTGGTTCGTTTCCACATACGGGCCGCCAATCAGATCAATGCAGTAAGGCACCGCTGCAAAAATCCCCGGCACCTTCGTAGCGCCCGCGTCATCACGCAGGCCTTCAAGCGTTTCCCGGATCGATTTCGGTTGACCCGGCAAGTTGACGATCAATGCCGCATGGCCGTCCGTCTCGCGGATCACTGCCATCTGGCGCGACAGAATCGCCGTTGGCACGAAATTCAGGCTGATCTGCCGCATCTGTTCGCCGAAACCCGGCATTTCCTTGGTTCCCACCGCGAGCGTCGCCTCGGGCGTCACGTCGCGCCGTGACGGCCCCGTGCCGCCGGTGGTCAGCACGAGGTCGCAACCCAGCAAGTCGACCAGTTCGACGAGCGTCGCCGAGATGGTCGGCGCGTCGTCCTGGATCAGCCGGCTGACTGCCTGCCACGGCGAACTCAGCGCCGCGCCCAGCCACTCCTGCAACGCCGGGATGCCTTTGTCCTCATAGACGCCCGTGCTGGCCCGATCGCTGATCGACACAAGGCCGATCACGATTTCGTCGGGATGGCTACGCGCGATCTTCGTCATCGTCGTCTTCCGGGGTGCCGTGGTCCTCGTCGTCATCGGACGCGTTCGGACCGTCGGCGTTCTTGATCCACTGGAACAGCTCGCGGAAATAGCGCGGCGGCTTGCTTTGCTGCGCTTCCTTGCGGGCATTGCGGATCAGCGTGCGGCCTTCCTGCGGGTCGGCGGCGGGGTGCTGGCGGATGAAATCGGTGAGCGCGGCGTCGTCGGCGAGCAGCTTCTCGCGGGTGCGCTCGATCCAGTGCAGGCGTGCAGTCTCTGCCTTGTTGATGCCGTTGTACGAATCAAGCGCGGTGCGCAGCCCGGCCGTCTCGTCATCGTGCAGCGAGCGCATCACGCGCCCCACGTACTGCACCTGACGGCGTTTGCCTTCGTGATCGGTGATCCGGCGCGCTTCGCGAACTGCGTCGTCGAGCTTTTCGGGCATCGGCATGCGTTTGAGCGCGTCTTTCGGCAGCGCGATCAGTGCCTCGCCCAGCTCCTGCAGCGCGTGCATGTCGCGCTTGAGCTGGGACTTGCTGGGACGGTCGTACCCGTTCTCGTCGATTTCGTTTTCGACGGCGGGTTCCATCGGTTGAATGCGGGTTTTGCGTGTCATAACGATATTGTAACGTGCCGTGCCCACAAGACCTGCCGCACGGCAGGATTCGCGTGGCCGCTCACGGGCGCCAATGAACCTCGAAGCTAATAACGCTAACACCAACGCGAACCTCGGCACCAACCTCACACTAGCGCAGCGAATGCCAGGTAGGCCAGCGCGGACCTTGCTATGATCGCGGGATACGTAGCGACGTACTTGAGAACATACCCGCGGGCCCCCTTTGGCCCCGAACAGGACGGCAACGAATATGGCAGCAGACATGGACGTCAGACAGCGTTTTTTCCCGCATACCCAGGATGAACTGAAGGAAATCGCCTCGGACATCCTGCGTCACGCGAAGTCGCTCGGCGGCACCGATGCGGCGACCGAAATTTCCGAAGGCGACGGCCTGTCCGTCTCCGTGCGGCGTGGCGAGGTCGAGACGATCGAACACAATCGCGACAAGATGGTCGGCGTGACGGTGTTTATCGGCAACAAGCGCGGCAACGCGAGCACCTCGGACTTCTCGCCACAGGCGCTCAAGGACACGGTGGCGGCGGCTTACAACATCGCGCGTTTCACTGCCGAAGACGACTGCGCGGGCCTCGCCGAGGCGGAACTGCTGGAAACGGCGCCGCGTGACCTCGATTTGTATCATCCGTGGAATCTGACCGCGGACGAAGCCGTCGAGATCGCCCGCCGCTCCGAAGATGCGGCGTTCGCGACCGATCCGCACATCAAGAACTCCGAAGGTGCCAGCGTGTCCGCGCAGCACTCGCAATTCGTGCTGGCCACCTCGCGCGGTTTCCTCGCGGGCTATCCGTTTTCGCGTCATTACGTGGCGTGCGCGCCGATCGCCGGCAGCGGGCGCAACATGCAGCGCGACGACTGGTACACCTCGAAGCGCAGCGCCGGTGAACTGGCTGATCCGGAGGCGATTGGGCGTTACGCGGCGCAGCGCGCGCTCGCCCGGATTGGCGCTCGTGGGCTGGATACGCGTAAGGTGCCGGTACTGTTCGAGGCGCCGCTCGCCGCCGGCCTGCTCGGCGCGTTCGTGCAGGCGGTAAGCGGCGGCGCGTTGTATCGCAAGACCACGTTTCTCGTCGACAGCCTCGGCAAGCCGGTGTTCGCGCCGCACGTCCAGGTGGTCGAAGATCCGCACGTGGCCCGCGCCATGGGCAGCGCCCCGTTCGACGAAGAGGGCGTGCGCACGAAACAGCGTTCGGTGGTGAAAGACGGCATCGTGGAAGGCTATTTCCTGTCTACGTATTCGGCGCGCAAGCTCGGCATGCAAACCACCGGCAACGCGGGCGGCTCACACAACCTGTCGTTGCTCAGTTCGAAGACGCGTCCGGAAGACGATTTCGAGGCCATGCTGAAAAAGCTCGGCACGGGCCTGCTGCTGACCGAACTGATGGGGCAGGGCGTCAACTACGTGACGGGTGACTATTCGCGCGGCGCGTCGGGCTTCTGGGTTGAGAACGGCAAGATCCAGTATCCGGTGGAAGAGATCACCGTCGCGAGCACGCTGCAGGAGATGTTCCACCATATCGTCGCGATCGGCGCGGATACGATCGTGCGCGGCACCAAGCAGACGGGGTCGGTGCTGATTGAACGTATGACGATTGCGGGGCAATAAGGCAGTGCGCTGACCGCGCATGCTACGACTTGACTGCTCGCGGCGCCGGTATTGCTCCCCCCTATGGGTGTGATGGCGCAAACAAAAACGCCACGGAAACAGTTTCCGTGGCGTTTTTTATTTGCCGCGCTAGTCGCGTGCCGCTGGTTTATTACCGCGAAGGGCGAATGACGAATCACGTCGAGGGAGCCACGGGTGGCAAGGCAGCCGCAGCAGTCCGCCCCAAGCCAGCTTCCCCATCCTCACGCAGCCGACACCTGCCGCTCCTCGGCCACAGCGCCTGTCCGCCGATACGTCACGAACGCGTAATCGAACTCATTAGGTGCGTGGGCCCGATGCGTCTCGTGGGCCACTTCTTCCCATTCCTGCGGCTCGAGCGGCGCGAAGTGGGCGTCGCCCTCGAAATCGATGGAAATTTCCGTGATGATCAGCTTGTCGGCGTGTGCGAGGCCTTCTTTGTAGAGCTCCGCGCCGCCAATCAGGAAGGCTTCAGGCGCCTGGTCCTGCGCGGCGAGGCTGAGTGCCTCGGCCAGGTTGGTGGCGGTGTCGCAGCCGGCAAAGCGACGCTGCGCATCGCGCGTGACGACGATATTGCGCCGTCCCGGCAGCGGCCGGCCAATCGACTCATGGGTCTTGCGGCCCATGATGATGGGCGCGCCCATCGTCGTGCGCTTGAAGAAGGCCAGATCTTCGGGCAGTCGCCAGGGAAGCTGGTTGTCGCGGCCGATCACGCCATTGCGGGCGCGAGCGACGATCAGGGTGAGCGTCGTCATGGAGTGAGCACGGTTACGTAATCGTTACGATTCTACCTGAGGCCCGCGCGGCTTCGCTCAGGCATCGTCCGAGCCTTACTCCCGGGCCTCGGGCTCCTCACCGAATAGCGACTTCGCGTCCATTTCGGCCATTTCGCGCAGTCCATGTACACCCATCAGCCGATACAGCGTCACGCGCGACACGCCCAGATCCGCCGCCGCCTCGTTCAGGCGATGCCGGTGGCGCAGGAGCGCGGCTTCGATGGCGTGCTTCTCCGCGTTTTCCCGCGCCTGCGACAGGCTCATGGTTTCCTGCGCGGTGAAGTGGGCCAGATCGAGGTCTTCCGCGCAAATCAGCTTGTTTTCGGCCATCACGATAGCGCGGCGTACACGATTGATCATTTCGCGCACATTCCCCGGCCAGGTGTAGTTGTACATCGCCTCGATCGCCGACGGGCTGAAGCCGCGGATCTTGCGCGCGCTGTCCGTCTTGAACTTGTGCATGATGTGATGGGCGAGAATTTCGATGTCCTTGCCGCGGGCGCGCAGCGGCGGCTCGTCGACGCGCAGCACGCACAGGCGGTGAAACAGGTCGGCACGAAAGCGTCCGTCGCGCATCGCGGTTTCGAGGTCGACGTGGGTGGCGGAAATGATTCGCACGTCCACCGGAATCGATTCGCGCCCGCCGAGACGTTCGATCTTGCCTTCCTGCAAAAAGCGCAGCAGGCTCGCCTGGCTCTCCAGTGGCAGATCGCCAATTTCATCGAGCAGCAGGGTGCCGCCATCTGCTGCCTCTACACGGCCAATCTTGCGCTGGTTGGCGCCGGTAAACGCGCCCCTTTCGTAGCCAAATAGTTCGGACTGCAACAGATGATGCGGAATCGCGCCGCAGTTGATGGCCACAAACTGCGCCTTGCGGCGCGGCGAGCGTTCGTGGATCGCGAGCGCGGTGAGTTCCTTGCCCGTCCCCGATTCCCCCGAGATGAAGACGCTCGCGTCGGTATTGGCTACCTTGCGGATGGTGCGAAAGAGCTGCTGCATCGCCTCGCAGGTGCCGACCATTTCGTCGTCGCCCCCCGGCGTGACAGGCGGCGCCAGTTCGGGCTCGCACAGCGTCACCATCCCGAACGCGTGGCCGACGAGGTAATCGATCGTCGCGTGGGCCACCGGCGTTTTCACGTAGTCGAAACAGAAATGACGGATCAGGCGCCGCACGTCCGGCTCATGCAGCCGCTCCGGCGTGGCGAGCGCGATCCAGCCCACCTGCTGCTGGCGCAGGCTGGCTTCGAGGCCGCCCAGGTCGCGCAGCGGAAAACTCGCCAGATCGACGACCCCGGCACAGGCGGTGTCCGTCTTGAGCAGACGCAGCACTTCGTGTGCCGAGCGTGCAAGCATCACGTTCCAGCCGCGGCTCTTCAGGTGCGCGGTCAACGCCTCGTCGTGGGTACGCGCCACGTACAAGACCGTGCGTTCGTCCTGCGCTTGCGGCGGCCGCATGACGCTTGTCACCTCGGCCGCGAGCGGCTCGCGCTGTGGCACGGGAAGCGGGGCTTCCTGTGTTCGCACGAGGCTTACTTCCTTCGGTCGTGCAATCGACAGATGCGTGCCGGACGGTGGTGCAACACTAGTCAGATGGGGTGATTCGCGCACGATCAACCTCGTATTGTTGGCACATCAAAATGTATAGGGGAACCGCACGCCGACCACGAAGTTCGGTGCATCAGGCGTCAAGCCGACGGAAACCGAGCCGTTGATGGTCAGGTGCTTGTTCACCACATGGTTCAGGCCGAAGTTCAGCGCGGCAGCGGCGGTTTCGCTGCCGGGCACCTTCGAGTAGCTGCTGCCCGGCGCCCGCGTTTCGGATTCCGGCTCCAGCGCCATCGTGTAGGAGATGCTCGCCGAGTCCTTGTCCGAGAACGCCAGCGCGACGCCGCCGCCGAACTGCACGATATCGCCTAGCTTGACGGTGGCGGGTTCAGTCTGGCCTTCCACCGACGAGATGTCCGCGAACGAGCGGGCGACGTTGTAGGTGTAGGAGAGGCTGCCGAACAGCACGACCGGATCGTAGGTCTTCAACAACGACAGGCCCGCCGTGATGTTCCAGAAGCCGGTGCCGGTGGGCAGCTTGCTTGGCGCGACGAGGTTGGTGTTGTCGGCGTCGAGCTGCTGCAGCTTGATGCCGAATGGCGAGGAACCGGTCGGCGCCTTGATACGCAGACTGCCGACGAGGTCGGGCAGGTTGTTGGTCTCTTTCAGGAACTGGTAGTACATCCCGAAGTTGACGTCGCCGATATCGCTCGAATTGGCTGACGCGTCCGACAGCGTGTTAGCCGCACCGCCAGCCCCGCCGACGATGAAGTTGCTGTGCCGGTAGATATACGGCACGTCTACGTCGACACTGATGCGGTCGGTGAGCCCGTAGCGCGTATCCAGATCGGCCATCACCTGGTGCGACTTGGTTTCACCCAGGTTGATGTTGCCGAGGAAGATCGCATCGAGCGCGAGGAAGCCGGAGAGCTGCAACTGGCGGCGATCGTAGTAGGTATCGCTGATGCCCCAGTCGAAGGTCAGACTGTGCTCGAACAGCGCCGAGTTCTGCTGTTGCTGCGCGACGGCTTGCTCGGACTGCGTGCGCACCGGCTGCGTGGCTTTCTGCGTCTGGCCGACCGCGCCAGAGC
>NZ_JBAURZ010000211.1:0-4015 GCF_049581445.1 Paraburkholderia sp.
GCATGTAGGGCGCGAGCGGCGCTTCGTCGGCGGCTGCGGCGCCACTCGCGACGGTGCCAAACTGGCGTGCAACCCAGCGCTCATGCGGCAGCGTACGCTGGAAGTCCTCGCCGATCACCCGTTCGACGAGTGTCGCCCGGGCGAGCAGTTTGTCGAGGGCTGGGCACTTGATGCCATAGAGCGCGGTGGAAGCGTCGGCCGCGGCGGGCAGCGCGAAGGGCAGAAGGAGGTGAAGACGGTTGGCGTGCATGATGCTGCGCATTGTATGGCAAACTTCGCGCTGGATTGCTGGCGGATGCGGCGCCGGGTGCCCGAGTGGAAGCGTTACCAGCCCAGGCGGCGGCGACGGGCTGTGCGCGGCGCACCGGAACCATCCGCCCCAATCCGACACCAAAGGTCAGGGCCCCAGAGCCGCATGGTGGCGGGATTTCCGCCTTCATGGCTGGCAGCAGGCGCGGCGCTCGCGGCTGAAGAACGCAGAAAAGGATTCGCTTGAAATTTCCCTACGAATGGCAGATTGGCTGGCGCTACACGCGCGCCGGCAAACGCACGACCGGCAACGGCTTCATTTCGTTCATCGCGCTCGTTTCGATGTCCGGCATTGCGCTGGGCGTCGCGGCGCTGATCGTCGTGCTCTCCGTGATGAACGGTTTCCAGAAGGAAGTGCGCGACCGCATGTTGTCCGTGCTTGCGCACGTCGAAATCTTTTCGCCCACCGGTTCAATGCCGGACTGGCAGTTGACCGCCAAGGAAGCGCGGCTGAACAAGGAAGTGATCGGCGCGGCGCCCTACGTCGACGCACAGGCGCTGCTCACGCGCCAGGACGCCGTGAGCGGCGTTGCGCTGCGCGGCGTGGATCCGTCGCTCGAACCGCAGGTGTCCGATATCTATAAGGAAATGAAAGGCGGCCAGTTGACCGACCTGAAGCCTGGCGACTTCGGTATCGTGCTCGGCACGGATCTGGCGTCCAACCTGGGGGTGATGGTCGGCGACAAGATCACGCTTGTCGCGCCCGAGGGCACCATCACGCCAGCCGGGATGCTGCCGCGCCTGAAGCAGTTCACGGTGGTGGGCATCTTCGAGTCAGGGCACTACGAATACGACAGCACGCTCGCGCTGATCAACATTCACGACGCGCAGGTGCTGTTCCGGCTGCCGGCGCCCACTGGCGTACGCTTGCGCCTGAAGGACATGCAGCGCGCGCCGGAGGTCGCGCACCAGTTGGCGCGCACGCTCTCGGGCGACCTCTATATTCGCGACTGGACGCAGCAGAACAAGACCTGGTTCTCAGCCGTGCAGATCGAAAAGCGCATGATGTTCATTATCCTGACGCTGATCATCGCGGTGGCGGCGTTTAATCTGGTGTCGTCGCTGGTCATGACGGTGACCAACAAGCAGGCGGATATCGCGATTCTACGTACGCTGGGCGCGCAGCCTGGTTCGATCATGAAGATATTCGTTATTCAAGGCGTGACGATTGGCTTTATCGGCACGGCGACTGGTGTGGCGCTGGGCTGCCTGATCGCATGGAGCATTCCGTGGCTCGTGCCGATGATCGAGCATCTGCTGGGGGTGCAATTCCTGCCGCCGTCGGTCTATTTCATCAGTGAACTGCCCTCGGAACTGGTGCCGGGCGACGTGCTCAAGATCGGCTTGATCGCGTTCGTGCTGTCGTCGCTGGCAACGCTGTACCCGAGCTGGCGTGGCGCGAAGGTCCGTCCTGCGGAGGCGCTGCGCTATGAATGACCGTTTGATTCCTCAAGCTATGGGCCAAGACGACACACTCCATCCGTACGTTCTCGAAGCCACCGGCATCTCGAAGGCGTTCGTGCAGGGCGGCCTGAATGTGCAGGTGCTCAACAATACGCAACTGTCCGTGCGGCGCGGCGAGAAGCTGGCGATTGTCGGTGCTTCGGGTTCCGGCAAAAGTACGCTGCTGCACGTGTTGGGCGGTCTCGACGATCCGAGCACGGGTCAGGTCTCGGTGTTGGGTAAGCCGTTCACGAAACTCTCCGAGCGCGAGCGCAACGATTTGCGCAATCGCGCGCTGGGTTTCGTTTATCAGTTTCACCATTTGCTCGCTGAGTTCACGGCGCTCGACAACGTCGCGATGCCGTTGCGCATTCGTCGTATGCCGACCGAAGAAGCGCGCCGTACCGCGCTCGCAACGCTCGAGCGGGTGGGGCTGGCGCATCGCGCGAAACATCGTCCGGGCGAATTGTCGGGCGGCGAGCGGCAGCGCGTGGCCATTGCACGGGCGCTGGTGACCAATCCGGCCTGCGTGCTGGCGGACGAGCCGACCGGCAACCTCGACGGCGGCACCGCCGACACCGTGTTCAACCTGATGCTCGAACTGTCGCGCACCTTCGACACCAGCTTTGTGATCGTTACCCACGATCCGGATCTGGCGGCGCGCTGCGACCGCACGATGCGTCTGCGCGACGGCGTGCTCTACGAAGAGCCGTCGGTTCCCGTGTAACTCTCGTTTCAGGGCCGCGCATGTGGATCGACACACACTGCCATCTCGACGCATCAGAGTTCGATGCGGATCGCGACGCAGTTGCCGCGGCCGCCTCCAATGCGGGAGTCGGGCGGATCGTGATTCCCGGCGTGGCGCGCGAAAACTTCGCGAGAGTGCGTGAACTGGCGCGCCGGGTTCAAGGCGGGGCATACGCACTGGGGATTCATCCGCTTTTCACACCGCGCGCTGAGGACGCCGATCTCGACGTGCTGCGCATGGAAATCGAAGCGAACCTTGATGATCCGTTGTTCGTTGGGCTGGGCGAGATTGGACTCGATTACTTCGTGACGGGACTCGACGAGGACCGTCAGCAATTCTTTTACAACGAGCAGCTAAAGCTCGCGCATGAATTCAACCTGCCGGTGATTTGCCATGTCCGCAAATCGCAGGACCAGGTGCTCAAAGGCTTGCGCAAGCACGCCGTGCATGCCGGTATCGCGCACGCGTTCAACGGCAGCTTTCAGCAAGCTCAGGCGTTCATCGATCAGGGCATGCATCTGGGCTTCGGCGGCAACGTGACATTCGAGCGCGCGTTGCAGATCCGACGCCTTGCGACACAACTGCCACTGGATGCGCTGGTCGTCGAGACCGACGCACCCGATATCTCCCCCTCCTGGCTCTACCGCCAACGCAATACGCCGGATCAGATTCCCGCCATCGGCGCGGGCCTCGCACAACTGCGCGGCATCGATATAGACGAGCTTGCCATAGGCACAACGGCTAACGCTCACGCGGCGCTGCCGCGACTCGCGCTTTCCTCTGCATAATCGTTGACGTGCTTCGCGCCGGGCGGATCACACGTTCGGCTGTCCTGTTCATCTGAAGCGGCTCTGATCTGATTGCGATGCCCGGCGCTGGTCGGTCAGCAAGCAGGTGGAGGGCGAATGCGGGCGGTATGGTGTGGATTTGCGTTGGGTGTCGTCTGGTTGCAGCAGCAGGCAGTATTGCCGCTTTGGCGGGACTGGGTGATGTTGTTGGTGGTTCTGATCGTCACACTGGGGATAGCGCTATGGGGATTGTGCGGCCAGGGCTGGCGCATGCGAAGCGGTTGGTGCGCGCTATGGCTCGCGGCGGGTTGCGTCGGGTTTGGATACGCTGCGTGGCGAGCGGAAATGCGTCTTGCAGTGAGCTTGCCAACTGAGTGGGAAGGCCGCGATCTGGAGGTCAGCGGCGCCATTCGAGGTTTGCCGGCACGCGACGACAAAGGCGCGCGTTTTCTGTTCGATGTCGAATCGGTCGCCGCGCCGATCGCGCATTTTCCTCGCACGCTGCAACTATCGTGGATCGATCAGAAGGGACCGCCGCCGCGTCTTGAACCCGGTGCGCGCTGGCGTCTGATAGTGCGGCTCAAGCGGCCGCATGGCAACGCCAACTATGGAGTGCGCGACGCCGAGGCGGCATTGCTCGCGCGCAATGTTCGCGCAACCGGTTACGTCAGTGGGCCGGAGATGGCGCGACGTCTGCCCGGCTTCGCGGGCGGGCTCAGCGTTAGGG
>NZ_JBAURZ010000212.1:0-28132 GCF_049581445.1 Paraburkholderia sp.
CGCCGGGGCGGCCCGCTTCGCCGCAGGCGCGGGACGACACGGCGACGCGCTGGAACCAGGCGCGGCTTGAGCGTCCTGTTCACGAGTGATTCAGCGAAAAACAACACCTTGTGGAGTGGCCAGCAACGTCGTTTTGGCTTAGGTACAATCCCCTACTTGTTTGCCCTCTGAAAGGCGCACGCGCTCTCGTCCCGAAGTGCGCGCCTGCCACGCGTTGCGTCGCGTGAAATCCGGTTGCGATCTCTCCTCATCATGCCTTTGCCCCTGCTTGCCCTTGCCGTTGCCGCGTTTGGAATCGGTACCAGCGAATTCGTCATCATGGGGCTGCTGCCCGACGTCGCACGCGATCTGGCCGTGTCGATTCCGGCTGCGGGCATGCTGGTGTCGGCCTACGCGCTGGGCGTGACGATCGGGGCGCCGATTGTCGCGATCGCCGTGGCGAACATGCCACGCAAGAAAGCGTTGATGAGCCTGATCGGGGTGTTCATCGTCGGCAATCTTCTGTGTGCCATTGCGCCGAACTATGCCGTGCTGATGGCGGCGCGCATCGTCACCGCGTTCTGCCATGGCGCGTTCTTCGGCATCGGCTCCGTGGTCGCGGCCGGTCTGGTCGCGCCGAACCGGCGTGCGCAAGCCATCGCCCTGATGTTCACCGGCCTCACGCTCGCCAATGTGCTCGGCGTGCCCTTGGGTACCGCGCTCGGTCAGGCGGTCGGCTGGCGCTCGACCTTCTGGGCCGTGACTGGCATTGGCGTGCTGGCCGCCGCTGTGCTGGCCGCTTGTTTGCCCGCGAAGATCGAGATGCAAAAAGCGAGTCTCCTGCACGAGTTCACCGTGCTGAAAAACCCGCAGGTATTGATGGTGCTCGGTATCAGCGTGCTGGCTTCCACCAGCCTCTTTTCCACCTTCACCTATATCACGCCCATCCTCGAAGACGTGACCGGCTTCACGCCGCATGCGGTCACGCTCGTGCTGCTGCTGTTCGGCCTTGGTCTGACAGTAGGCAGCACGCTCGGCGGCAAGCTCGCGGATTGGCGTCTGATGCCGTCGCTGCTGGCGTTCCTGCTTGCCATCGTCGTTGTTCTCACCATCTTCGCCGGCACGATGCACTCTGCCGTGCCCGCGATGGCCACCATCTTTGCCTGGGGCGTGCTTGCGTTCGCCATCGTGCCGCCGCTGCAGATGCTGATCGTCGATCGCGCAAGCCATGCGCCGAATCTCGCCTCGACGCTCAATCAAGGCGCCTTCAACCTTGGCAATGCAACCGGCGCGTGGCTTGGTGGCATGGCCATTGGCGCGGGTGCGCCGCTTACCACGTTGCCGTGGGTCGGCGTCGCCGCTGCCGTGTGTGCATTGGGTCTGACGCTGTGGTCAGTGTCGCTGGAACGCCGCACGCAGCGCATGGCTGTAGCGGGCTGAGTTGGCGGGCTAGTTTGGCGAGCCGCCTTGGCGGCCTAGTTTTGCGGGCTGACTTGGCGAGCCAGGTCGGCGGGCGGGCTTGGTGGGTTAATTCGGCCGCCTACCCCGGCCGCCGGATACTGCCGAATCATCACCGTCGCAATGAAAGCGCGGCAGGCCGCCCGCAAGCAAGGGCCGAGCCGCCTCCCCGCTCACTTTTGCGCCGGCAGGATCTCACCCGCACACGTGCCGAACCCCACCCGATACCCTTCCCCCTGGCACCAGCCCGAGAGTGTCAATTCATCACCGTCTTCGATGAAAGTACGGGTTCCGCCTTCTGTCAGTTCGAGCGGCCTTTTGCCGTTCCATGTCGATTCGAGCAGGCTGCCGAACGAATCTTCGCTCGGACCGCTGATCGTCCCTGAACCCATCAGGTCACCCACCCGCGTGTTGCAGCCGGACACCGTGTGATGCGCGAGTTGCTGCGCCATTGTCCAGTACATGTGACGGAAGTTGGTGCGTGCGATGGTGCTCGCCTGCCCTGCGTGCTGGGGACGAAGTCTGACTTCCAGTGAAATATCGAAGGCGTGTGCGCCGTCATGGCGCAGATACGCCAGCGGCTGCGGATCCTGCACCGGTTGAGCGACGCGAAACGGTTCGAGCGCGTCGAGCGTGACGATCCACGGCGAAATGGTGGTCGCGAAACTCTTCGCGTTGAACGGCCCGAGCGGCACGTATTCCCATTGCTGGATGTCGCGCGCGCTCCAGTCGTTCAGCAGGACCATGCCGAAGATGTGCTGATCGGCGTCGGCGCATGCAATCGGCTCACCGAGTTGGTTGCCCCGTCCGATGATGAAACCGGTTTCGAGTTCGATATCCAGCTTGCGGCACGCGCCGAACACCGGACGCTCCTGATCGGGCAGCTTGAGTTGACCGTTCGGACGCCGCACTGGCGTACCACTCACCACCACAGACGAAGCCCGCCCGTTGTAGCCGATTGGCATCTCCGACCAGTTCGGCAGCAGCGCATTCTTGGGATCGCGAAACATCGAACCGACGTTCGTGGCGTGCTCCTTCGATGAGTAGAAATCGGTGTAGCCGGGAATCTGCACCGGCAGATGTAAGGTCGCGTCAGCCGCGCGAACCAGCGCGCGCTCGCGCATGGCTGCATCGTCGCGCAGAGTGGCGGTATCGCGTTCGAGAAGCTGGCTCAACTGGATACGCACCGAGCGCCACGTTTCTCGGCCAAGCGCGATGAAGTCGTTGAGCGTGTCGCGGGCGAATACGTCGCCAGCGGCCGACGGCAAGCGCAGCAGCCCCGCGCCGTGCAGCACCGACAGATCGAGGATGCTCTCGCCAATCGCCACGCCCACCCGCCGCGCAGCATTGCGCGCATCGCCGAAAATGCCGAACGGCAGGTTCTGGATTGAAAAATCGCAATCAGGCTGGTTGGCCGCTTCGACCCAGCTTCTGCGTGACGCATCGAGCGTCGCCTGGAGTTCGTTCGTCGGATTCATCGTTGCTCCGGGTTGAAGTGCTTCTTGAGACCTTGCCAGCACTCGTAGTAATGCGCCTGCAATTGCGCGGTTTCCAGCGCAAAACGGGTCGGTTTGATCAGCGTGCGGGTTTCAAACATGAAGGCCATGGTGTCGCCCACCTTGCTGGGTTTCGAGGTGTCGCTGTGTGAGGCCCTCTCGAAGGTCTCCGCATCCGGCCCGTGTCCCGACATGCAGTTGTGCAGACTGGCCCCGCCCGGCACGAAGCCCTCCGCTTTCGCATCGTAGACGCCGTGCACGAGGCCCATGAATTCGCTCGCCACGTTGCGGTGAAACCAGGGCGGCCGGAAGGTATCTTCCGCGGCCAGCCAGCGCGGCGGGAAAATAACGAAGTCGATCGAGTCGACCCCCGGCGTGTCGCTTTGCGATTGCAGCACGAGGAAGATGGACGGATCGGGATGGTCGAAGCTGATCGAACCAATCGTGTTGAAACGGCGCAGGTCGTATTTGCAGGGCGCGTAATTGCCGTGCCATGCGACCACGTCGAGCGGCGAATGCCCAATGTCCGCGCGCCAGAGATTGCCGTTCATCTTCGCCACCAGTTCGAACGCGCCTTCGCGGTCCTCGTATGCGGCGTGCGGTGTGAGAAAGTCACGCGGATTAGCGAGCCCGTTGGAACCGATCGGGCCGAGTTCGGGCAAGCGCAGCAAAGCGCCAAAGTTCTCGCAGATATACCCCCGCGCCTGGCCGTCCGGCAGCGTCACGGCAAAGCGTACGCCTCGCGGAATCACCGCGATCTCAAACGGCTCGACGGTGAGATGTCCGAGTTCGGTCGCGATCTGCAAACGGCCCTCCTGCGGCACGATCAGCAGTTCGCCGTCGGCGGTGTAGAAGAAGCGGTCCTGCATCGAACGGTTGGCGGCGTACAGATGGATCGCGCAGCCGTTCATCGATTCAGCCGAGCCGTTGCCGGCCATCGTCACCCAACCGTCGATGAAATCGGTCGCCTTTGTGGGCATCGGCAGCGCATCCCAGCGCAACTGGTTCGGTGGGGTCGGCGGCACATCGTGAAAGTTCGCGACCAGACGGTGCGAAGGCAGCGGCGTAAACGGCTGATGCACCGCCGCCGGGCGAATCCGGTAAAGCCAGGAACGGCGATTGTGGCCGCGCGGCGCGGTGAACGCCGTGCCGGACAGTTGCTCCGCGTACAGTCCATAGGACACCCGCTGCGGTGAGTTGCGGCCTTGAGGCAACGCGCCGGGCAAGGCTTCGGTGGCGAACTCGTTGGCGAAGCCGCTTTGATAGCCAGGTTCGATTTCGCGCCGTGCGCTGGCCGCTGGACTCACGCTGGAGTCTGCCCCGCTGCTCGCCGGTTGCTGCGTCATGCTTTTCATCCAATCCTCCATTGATCCTTTCTGCATCGGTGCGCAGCGCTCCGCAGCACCCCGCTGGACGTGGGCCCGCGCATCGTCCGCCGAATACTGATCCACCGCTGCTGCGATGTTTCGATTTACGAATAGTAAAACCAATTATGGATTGTGAAAATAGCGTTAACCCTGGCGCATACGTATGATCCCCAATATGGTTATCTCTATTTTGTTCATGTGACGGCAAGCGAGACTGCTACCATCGATGAATGCGGCCAAGCGCCGCGCTCCGATGCGCGAACGACGCGCCACGACATTTATCCATGATCCCGCAGACCGTTCCCCAACTCGTGGCCCGAGCCGCCGAACATCCATTTCTCGGCGAACATCTGGCGTTGGGCGAAGGCATCTACCACGACAGTGCAATCGCTCATTTCGATGGTTTCGACCTGGCGAGCACCTACGAGCCGATCTTCGACATCAGCGTGCACGCGCTGGCCCAATCGCTCTCGTCGGCGCCGGAGAGCGTCGACCGTTTCGGTGATGAGCTGGGTTTTCAGGCGGTGACACGGCGCCTGGACGGCGAACCGTTCGATCCGTTCGACCGTATCGAGGACGACCCGGAACTGGTCGCACTGGACCGCATGTCGCGCGCGCTGCATGCGATCAATTTCTTCGGCACGCAACGTCATGGCCTGCTGTTTCTACGGGTCCATGAGCGTTTGCTGAAGAGCGTGAAGTACGACCACGGGCGGCATTTCTCGAGCGTGCTGCTCTCGTTCGGACTGAATCCATCGCGCATTGTGATCGAGTTGCCGTCTGCGGCAGTGGCGCATCGCACCTTTCTCGGTTATCTGACCAAGAGCTATCAGCGCTACGGATTCAAGGTAGCGGGGAATCTCCCCAACGCCGGACAGATTCTGTCCGTGTCCGATATGGCGCGACTGGACTTCATCAAGATGGATGCCGGTCTCGCGCTGCGCGACGCGATGGTCAAGCCGCTGGTGGGCTATGCAAACCGGTTGCGGATACCGTTGATCTTCAACAAGGTGGCCAGCGAAACGCAGTTCGACTTGCTACAGCAATACGACGTGAGATTTGTGCAAGGTCCGCTGTTTGACGTGCATAGCCACGACGGCGCGGTTTAACGCCACTTGAGGCAAGCACGTTCTTGCCCTGCCCACGCGCCGCTGTGCGCTTCATGTGGCTGAGGTTCAGCCGGTGTCGCCCAGTCGGCGCGCGAGCGCCTTCAGACGTGGCGCGACCTTCTCGCGAAACACCACTTCCCCCATCGACGACGCCGGGCCGCTGCAACTGAGCACCAGCCAGCGTCCGTCGCGCGACTCACGAAACGGCACGGCGACCGCGTTCACATCGCCGTGCCAGTCGCGAAACGAATAGCAGCAGCGTTCCCCTGCGAACGCCGCGATTTCCTGCTGAGCCGCAGCGACCAGCGCCGGCCCCTCCGTGCCCGCGGCCTTTTCCAGCTCCGCCATCAGCGACATGCGCACATCGAGCGACTGCACCGCCAGATATGCGCGCCCCATGGAACTCGTCAGCATGGACAGCTTCGATCCGGACGCCAGTCCGAGCGTCAACGCGGTTTCGCTGCGAATCGTCTCCAGATAGATCATGTCGAGCCCGTCGCGGCATCCCAGTGACACGGCCGCCCCGACCTCGCGCGCGAACGTCCGCATGTGCGGGCGAGCAAGTTCGAGGGTGTCGGTGCCGGACAGCAATGCGAAGCCGAGTGACAACACTCCGGCGTCGAGCGCATATTTGCCAAGCGTCTCGTCCAGACGCAAATACCCGAGCACCGTCAGCGTATAGGCAAGACGGTTGACGGTGGCCTTGGGCAGGCCCGTGCGTTCGACGAAATCGCGATTGCCGAGCATGGTCTCGCCGGGCCGGAATGCGCGTAGCAAATCAAGACCGCGCGCGAGCGCGACGACGAATTTGCGCTCGTCGAGCGGATCGAGGGGAGTAGATGCAGGCGTCATAGGGTGCTACACTCAGATCTTATTTGCAAAACATTGTTTCGCATAGCGGAACACAAGTCAAGTGATTTGCTTCAGATCACACGTCACACGAGATTCGATTCAGGAGATACGCACCATGGCCGACGCCGCGCAGTTTCACTGGGAAGACCCGCTGTTGCTCGATCAGCAGCTCACGGAAGAAGAACGCATGGTGCGCGACGCTGCGTCGGCCTATGCGCAGGACAAGCTCCAGCCGCGTGTGCTGGAGGCATTCCGTCACGAGAAGACCGACATTGAGATCTTCCGCGAGATGGGTGAACTCGGCCTGCTTGGCCCGACCATTCCTGAACAATACGGCGGCCCCGGCCTCAACTACGTCGCCTACGGGCTGATCGCACGCGAAGTCGAGCGTGTCGATTCCGGCTACCGGTCGATGATGTCGGTGCAGTCGTCACTGGTGATGGTGCCGATCTACGAATTCGGCTCGGACGCGCAAAAGGACAAGTACCTGCCGAAGCTCGTCACCGGCGAGTGGATCGGCTGCTTCGGCCTGACCGAACCGAACCACGGCTCCGATCCGGGCAGCATGGTCACGCGAGCTAAAAAGGTCGACGGTGGCTACTCGCTGTCGGGCTCGAAGATGTGGATCACCAACTCGCCGATCGCTGATGTGTTCGTGGTCTGGGCCAAGCTAGAGGAAGACGGCAAGGACGCGATTCGCGGCTTCATCCTCGAAAAGGGCTGGAAGGGCCTGTCCGCGCCGACCATTCACAGCAAGGTGGGCCTGCGCGCGTCGATCACCGGCGAGATCGTGATGGACGAAGTGTTCGTGCCGCAAGAGAACATGCTGCCGAAGGTGAGCGGCCTCAAAGGCCCGTTCACCTGCCTGAATTCGGCGCGCTACGGGATTGCATGGGGCGCACTCGGCGCTGCCGAAGCCTGCTGGCATACCGCGCGCCAATATGTGCTGGACCGCAAGCAGTTCGGCCGGCCGCTCGCCGCCAACCAGTTGATCCAGAAGAAGCTCGCCGACATGCAAACCGAAATCACGCTCGGCCTGCAAGGCGTGCTGCGCCTTGGCCGCATGAAGGACGAAGGCACCGCCGCGGTCGAGATCACCTCGATCATGAAGCGCAACTCGTGCGGCAAATCGCTTGAGATCGCGCGGCTCGCGCGCGACATGCTGGGCGGCAACGGCATCTCCGATGAGTTCGGTATTGCGCGCCACCTGGTGAACCTTGAAGTCGTCAATACGTACGAAGGCACCCACGACATCCACGCGCTGATCCTCGGCCGCGCGCAAACGGGTATTCAGGCGTTTTTCTGAGCGCGTTTTCTGTACGCTAATAGACAAACCCCATGGCCCATTAAGGCGCCGTGGGGTTTGCTCTGCTACCGTGTTTTTGTCAAAAGCCAATCGCCTGCGATTGGCTTTTTTCGTGGCCGCTATTGAAGGGCCCCTGAAGCCGGCGCTTACTTGTTCGGCTGCGGCGTCATGCGAAGGTAAGGACGCAGTGCCTTGTAGCCCTTCGGGAATTTCTGCTTGATCAGCTCTTCATCCTTCAGCGACGGCACGATCACCACATCGTCACCCTGCTTCCAGTTGCCGGGCGTGGCGACCTGGTAGTTGTCGGTGAGCTGAAGCGAATCGATAACGCGCAGCACCTCGTCGAAGTTACGCCCGGTGCTGGCCGGATAGGTGATCGTGAGACGCACCTTCTTCTTCGGATCGATCACGAACAGCGAGCGCACCGTGAGGGTCTCGTTCGCATTCGGATGGATCATGTCATAAAGCTCCGAAACCTTGCGGTCGCCATCGGCAAGAATCGGAAAGCCGACGCTGGCGGCCTGCGTCTCGTTGATGTCCTTGATCCACTCCTTATGCGATTCCGCGTTATCTACCGACAGCGCAATCGTCTTCACATTGCGCTTTTCGAATTCGCTGGCCAGCTTTGCCGTCAAGCCGAGTTCCGTCGTACAAACGGGCGTGAAGTCTGCCGGATGCGAAAACAGAACGCCCCAGCTATCGCCCAGCCACTCGTGAAACTTGATGTGACCAATGCTCGACTCCTGCTCGAAATCCGGCGCGATATCGCCAAGACGCAAACTCATGATCCCTCTCCTTGATGTGTGCGGCTGAGCCGCTCGGGGCACCTGCCCGCGGGTTCACCAATTTAGAGCATACGGGAGCAGACGTACACCCTGAACAAACTTCGCGTCACATCTTTATGAGTTTTTGTAATTTTGTTCAGAATGGAGGAAACTTTACGGGACAGATCAACTCAATCAAAATCGTGCTCAAGAATTGATTGGCCGGACCGGTTGAACGCCTAGACTCGAGATAGGCCGGGAACGCTTCATGCGGTGATCCACGCATGTCGATTGGTTTGCAGCGCGGTGCCCGGTGTATCGCGCTCGCCACCGGCCGTTTCTTTGGTTACGATTCACGCGTGACGTAACAAGATGGGAGCTGTCAATGTCGGAAGTCAATAAGGAGAGATTGATGTCGGATATCAAAACCGTCCTCGCGGACGCTGAGGACCTGCTGAAACAGGCCGCGAGCGCCACCGGCGAACGCGCTTCCGAACTGCGTGAAACGGCGCTCTCGCGCCTGAAACAGGCCAAGGACAAGGCGGCCGACGTGCAAGTGGTCGTGGTCGAGAAAGGCAAGAAGGCGGCGCGTGCAACGGATGACTATGTGCACGAGCATCCGTGGGCCTCGATCGGCATCGCTGCGGGCGTCGGCGTACTGGTTGGCCTGCTGATCAATCGCAAGTAACAACGGCTGGCAGAGCCGGATGTATTTGCCGGCTTGCCACTGATTCGGGTTGACCGGTGCGCGTTTGGCCGGTCGGCTTCCTCTGGCGCATCTCACGCGCAACGCGCTCACGTCATGACGATCGAAACGCAATCGCAGCGCGCGGATCACAGTCCATTGCGCCGCATCTTCAGTTCCGTCTTTGCCATCCTGCAAACGCGGCTCGAACTGATCGGCATCGAACTGGCCGAGGAAAAAGACCGCCTGCTTGGCGTGCTGTTTCTCGGACTCGCGGCCATGATGCTCGCGACAATGGCTCTGATCGCGCTTACGGCGCTCGTCGCCATCGCCTTCTGGGACACGTACCGTTGGCAGGCGCTAGCCGGCATTACCGTGGTCTATGCAATCGCGGCGCTGGTCTGTGCGCTCAAAGCGCGTAGCGGCCTGGTGAATTCGCCCATTATCTTTGAAGCCACGCTGGCCGAATTCGAGAAAGACCGCGATATTTTTCGCAAACCATGAACGCGGTCTGGCGGCGCCGGTAGGCGCCGCTTGCACTGCCGTTCCCCTTCCCCTCCACCCTGCCGCCGACACGTCATGAGCACAAGCCATTCGGATCACGCCTTTCGCAGCAAGCGCCCGCCCTCCCGCGATCTGAGCGCGCCGCATCTGCGCGCGCTGCGCAAGGAACTGCTGATGGTGCGCGCGGATGTCGAGCGTATGGAGCTTGCCCAGGCTACGGTGGATCTGCGCCAGGCCGTCACGCATTTCAGTTGGCTCAAATTCCTCGTACCGGGATTCGGCGGAATGCGCTGGGGTAAAGCGCGAGGCGCGGGCGCCGGGGTTGGCGCCTTGCTCAAGGAATACCCGCTGATCAGCTCGATTGCTTCGCTACTGCTTGCCAAGCCGTTGCGGGCCACGGTCGCGGCAGGAGCGAAGCCTGTGCTCAAATGGGGCAGCCTGGGACTGGCTGCGTGGGAAGCCTATCGCATCTGGCAACAGATGAAGAACGAGTCACGTGGCGCCGCCAAGGACCAGCCCGCGACAGGCGATAGCGGGTCGAGCGGGTATTGAGGTTTCTTCGGCAGCGCCGATCCATAACCTACCTCGCGTTCCAGCAAGCTTGCGGGTCGTCCACCGCAGACCCATCCCCAGCGCGATTCGATCGCGAGCCGGTCGCATCCAGCACGAAGCTGCCGCATCCGTCGTCGCGCATCGGCCCTGACTCGAGCGGGCGCGCTTCCACCGCGTAACCTCCGTTTGCATCGTCGGCAGGCAATGCGCGCAGCTTATAGACGGCCGTGCCGAAAGGCGGAGCCTGATCGAGGCCTGCGGGTAACGGGCTCGCGTCGCCAGGCGCCCCTGCCTCGATAAACTGCGCCGCCCGATAAAGCGCCGATGCGGCATCAACGCGATGCGAACGCGCAACCTGGCTGCGATATGACGGAACCGCGTACATAGCCAGGATCGCGGCGATGGCGAGGGCAATAACCAGTTCGAGCAACGTGAACGCTGACGTATGGGGCTTCATATGTGCGCACCTTCTTCAGAAGGGCCGCGCAGCGACGCGCCGCCAATGCTGCTCAACCGCCTCGCCGTCAAGAACCAGCTCCATTTGCACCCACGCCAGCGATTCCCGTGTGCGGCCGAAACCTCGTGCGGTCAGTAGATAAGCACGGGCGTCGGGGCGTGCCGCCAAACGCCATCCTTCCACGAGACACTGCGGCGGCAAAATCGAGCCGGGCCATTGTGCGGCCGGAGTCAATGCGCCTGCCGTGAAGACCGGTTCGAGCTTCCAGCCAACCGGCTCTACGCTTGAAATGGACGTGACTGGCGCAGCGCCGGCCATGACGATACGCGCGCACAACTTGAGTGCTGAGTCGGCGGCGTGAAAGGCCTGGAAAGCATCACGCAGATTGGTTGCACTGCGCGTCGCCACCAGTGTCGCCTCGAACCAGGCGGCCGAGGTGGTTAGCATCATCGAAGAGATGAGCAGTACGACTGGCAGCGCCGCGCCGCGCAGATGCATTGCGGGCTTGCGGGGGCGTGCGGGGCGGGGCTTTGCCTGAGCACTTGCTCGGCAATTTGCCGCACGGTCCGCGACCCAACAGGCCCACCATCCCGACACACGGCAGTCGCGCGTTTCGCGGCATGCCTTCACGACACATTCCCCTCGTTGTTTCGGATCGCCACGCGTCGCCAGAACGCCTCCCGCGCACGCAAATCCGTGCCCATCACGCTAGCACCGTCGCAATCCACGTAGCGAGAGCGGCGACCCTGCGGCGCTCCCCGCACCAGCACACACAGATCGACCGCGACGACATTGGCCCACTGCGTGGCCCCCAGCGCCGAGGCATCCAGCGCTGTCTGCGCACCCGCTAGCCAATACCTGATACGCAACCGTTCGATCCCTTCCACCATAGGTTGTGCGGAACCTGCTTTTCCGTTCCCGTCGCAATACAACTCCGGCTCGCCGGTCGAGCCACTAGGCTTTGCATAGAAGCGGTTGACGATCAACACGCCGCCCGCGCCCGTCGATGCATTAACCGTACTCACCGCCTGGCCGAGGCAATCCGTTGATTGCCCTGTGGCGGACGTCCAGGTCGACACGTTATCGCCAACGTAGCGAATCGCGATGCCGTCCGAACGGCCTGACAGTGCTTCGCAAGCGGGACTTTCGTC
Organism: Paraburkholderia sp.; assembly: GCF_049581445.1. Classification (GTDB taxonomy): domain Bacteria; phylum Pseudomonadota; class Gammaproteobacteria; order Burkholderiales; family Burkholderiaceae; genus Paraburkholderia. The sequence goes on from NZ_JBAURZ010000212.1 coordinate 11,681, forward strand.
GGCGCCGGTTGGCCGTGCGGCCGAGCATCCGAACAGGGTCGGCCGCGGTTGCGCTTGCGGCGCGTCAACCGGAACGAACCCGGCCATCTGAACTTGCTGGCCAATCAGCGTTAGCGCGGTCAAACCGGCATCGCGAATCCGGATCGCATCATCCGCACGCCCGAAAGCGGTCCGTTGTGATCGGTAAAGGGATATCGCACCGGTGGTCACCACAAGACCGAGAGCCAGGGCGATGATCAGTTCAACCAGGGTATGGCCGCATCGGCGGGATAGAAACGTACGTTGGTTCATTGCGCGAACGCCATTGCAATGCAGGCCATACCGGCGGGTAACACCGCGTCGCCACAAGACTCGGGGTTGTCGATACCCCCGGCCGGACGCGGCAGATTGCTCACCGCCGACCACGTAACGCGGGCGAACGAGACCCCGCCGCCGCGTTCGCTGATCGTCGCTTCGCCCTGCGGTAAGAGACTTGCTGCGCGTGCTTTCCATTGCCGCAACGCGGCATCGCCGCCCGCTGGCGCGCGCGAGGCTTCAGTCACCGCGTCGGCCACCAGGACAGCGTGTTCCCGCAGCGCAGCCGCGCGTGCCTCACGCGCTATCCACAACTGAGCAGCGATCAGGCCGAGGGCCGTGATTGCCATCAGGGCAACCGCGAGCATCACCTCGATCAGCGACACTCCGCGTAGCCATCTCAGACGTGCCGGGCTCATGATGCCGCTCCACAGGCGCCGTCAGAAATGCGCGGGCGGCCGCCTGCCGCGATACGGATGCAGCGCTGCCAGGATTGCCCTTGCGTGGCACGGGAAACGAAGTGTGGCGCGATATCGAAGCTACGGAAGCTGCCGATCAACTGCCCCGCAGGCGGCGTGAAAGTGAGATTCGTCTGCGTGCCAGCAATGCTGACCGCAGCCAGTTCAGCGTGGGCGCGCAACACGGTAGAAGAACCGCCGCGCTCCACCAGCACCGCCCACCCGCACGACCAGTCCGCCAAACCGCTACGGCAAGCCTGCCCCGCCGGAAGACAGTGGCGCGCCGCATCCACGCGGCACAGCGTCACCCGGGCACCGCGATTGACCGCTTCACTACGTGCATAGGAAAGCGTGGAGAAGAGCGCACGGGCACGCGCATCCACCTGATCGCGCACATGCCAGGCAACGAACGAGGGCGTTGCCATAACAGCGACCACGGCAAGAATCGCCACTGTTACGAGTGTTTCGATCAGCGTGAACCCGCGGCGACAGCCCAACAAAACAGCATCCCGTTTCATCTGCATTCCTTAGTTTCGGAAGAATGCAGACAATTTACTCAGGCGAAGCTTGCTCGACAATTGGCCGAACAGCCAGGTAGCGGCGCGCGCCGTCCCTCGCGACAATGCGAGCGTAACGGAAACAGCAAGAGGGTAAAAATGCTAGTGCGCGAACAATTAGCGCTTGCGGGAAGGCTTGGGTGGCGCAGCCGCGCGACGGAATTCTTCGATCACGTCTTCGAATTCCGACACGTCTTCAAAGCGCCGGTACACCGACGCAAATCGCACATAGGCGATGGTATCCAGCTCGCGCAACTCGTGCATGACGAGCTCGCCAAGGCGCTCGCTGCGCACCTCGCGCTCGCCGCTGCCGAGCAACTGGTATTCGATACGGGCAACCGCCGCGTCAATCGCATCTGCAGCAACCGGGCGCTTTCTCAGCGCCAGTTGCATGCTCGCGACAATCTTGCGGCGATCGAATTCGGTGCGGCTGCCATCCTTCTTGACGACCGACGGCAACGCCAGCTCGACCCGCTCATACGTCGTAAAACGTTTGTCGCAGGCCGGGCAGCGGCGGCGCCGGCGAATCGCGGCGCCGTCCTCGGATACGCGGGAATCCACAACCTGCGTATCGTCATGCCGGCAGAAGGGGCAGCGCATCGTTGCTTACTTGTAGACCGGGAAGCGCTGCGTCAGCTCGGCAACCTGGGCGCGCACGCGCTCGATCGTCGCTGCGTCTTCCGGGTTGTCCAGCACGTCCGCGATCAGGTTGCCTACCTGCTCCGCTTCCTTCACGCCGAAACCGCGCGTGGTCATGGCGGGCGAACCGAGACGCACGCCGCTCGTGACGAACGGCTTTTCCGGGTCGTTCGGAATGGCGTTCTTGTTGACGGTGATGTGCGCTGCGCCGAGCGCCGCTTCAGCTGCCTTGCCGGTGATCTTCTTGGCGCGCAGGTCGACCAGCATCACGTGGCTTTCAGTACGGCCCGAAACGATACGCAAACCGCGCTTCACCAGCGTTTCCGCCAGCACGCGAGCGTTGTCCGCGACCTTTTGCTGGTATTCCTTGAATTCCGGCGACAGCGCTTCCTTGAACGCAACGGCCTTGCCGGCAATCACGTGCATCAGCGGACCACCCTGGATGCCCGGGAAAATCGCCGAGTTGATCTGCTTCTCGAACTCCGCCTTCATCAGGATCACGCCGCCGCGCGGGCCGCGCAGGCTCTTGTGGGTCGTGGTGGTGACGAAATCGGCATGCGGTACCGGGTTCGGGTAGACACCCGCTGCGATCAGACCGGCGTAGTGCGCCATGTCGACCATGAAGTACGCACCGACCGACTTGGCGATCTTCGAGAAACGTTCGAAGTCGATGCGCAGCGCGAATGCCGAAGCACCCGCCACGATCAGCTTCGGCTTGTGTTCCTGAGCGAGCTTTTCAGCCGCATCGTAGTCGATGTCTTCCGCTTCGTTCAGGCCGTAGCTGACGACGTTGAACCACTTGCCCGACATGTTGACGGGCGAGCCGTGCGTCAGGTGACCGCCGTGGGCAAGGCTCATGCCCATGATCGTGTCGCCCGGCTTGAGCATGGCGAAAAACACACCCTGGTTGGCCTGCGAACCCGAGTTCGGCTGCACGTTCGCCGCTTCAGCGCCGAAGATCTGCTTCACACGGTCGATAGCGAGCTGCTCGACGATGTCGACATACTCGCAGCCGCCGTAGTAGCGCTTGCCCGGATAACCTTCGGCGTACTTGTTGGTCAGTTGCGAACCTTGGGCGGCCATGACGGCCGGGCTCGTGTAGTTTTCCGACGCGATCAGTTCGATGTGATCTTCCTGACGGCGGTTTTCCAGTTCGATCGCCTTCCAGAGTTCGGGATCGACGTTGGCGATGGTGCTTTGGGCTCTGTCAAACATACGGGTTCCGTTGAGTGTGTTCAGGTTGACCGGATCGTGCGCCGAACTTCGTGCAGAAAGCGTAGTGGGTACGCGGCGCTGCTGGCGGCTGGGCCAGCCCTGACGTGGCGGGTAAAGATGCGCCGCACACGCGAGGCAGGACAGCCACCAGCGGCGCAATTGACTGCGCGCGGATCACGGCTGCCCAGGCGAACGGCAAAACGGCACCCTGCGCTTCACGGTGGGTCGCTCCACCTTGAACCTGTTTGGTTCTATCGCCAGTCACGCAGGGATGAGCGCGTTAGTGTATTGGAACCGCCTGGAATAGGCAACCGGCGCGCGGGCAGCCCGGAATTCATGGCAAAGCCCGGTATGGCCGGGATCACGGATGCACACAAAAGTCTGACGAAAGCGCTGACCCGACGCTTGCCGGAGCGGTTTTCGGCGACATCTTGCGGGGCTCTCCCGGTTTCATTCATGCACGAGTTCGTCGCGTGAGCGCCCATGCGGGAGCAGCCCGCCTCAAAGTCCTCACTTGGGAACAAGGCCATTCTTGCCGCAGCGCCGCATTGCAAGTAGTCTTGCCAGCTTTCTCACTTTCCCACCAGGAACCCGCAATGATCGTGTTCGTCACCGGGGCGTCCGCAGGATTTGGCGCCGCCATCGCCCGTGCCTTCGTCAAGGGCGGCCATCGGGTCGTCGCCACTGCGCGCCGCAAGGACCGCCTGCAGGCACTCGCCGACGAACTGGGCGACGCGCTGCTGCCGTTCGAGCTGGATGTACGTGACCGCGCCGCCGTCGCCGCTGCGCCTGGCGCGCTGCCGGACGGCTTTGCCGCCATTGATGTGCTGGTCAACAACGCTGGCCTCGCTCTCGGTCTCGAGCCTGCTCAACGTGCGAACCTCGACGACTGGCAAACCATGATTGACACGAACTGCACCGGGCTCGTCCAGGTCACGCATGCCCTGCTGCCCGGTATGGTCGAGCGCAAGCGTGGGCACGTGTTCAACATCGGTTCGGCCGCAGGCAACTGGCCATACGCGGGCGGCAACGTGTACGGCGCCACCAAGGCATTCGTGCGCCAGTTCAGCCTGAACCTGCGCGCGGATCTCGCCGGCACGCCATTACGCGTGACCGACGTCGAGCCCGGCCTGTGTGCCGGAACGGAGTTTTCGAACGTGCGCTTCCGGGGCGACGACGCAAAGGCGGCGAACGTCTATCAGAACGTGCAGGCGCTTACGCCTGAAGACATCGCCGACACGATCTACTGGACCGCCACGCGCCCGGCACATGTGAACGTCAATACGATCGAGCTGATGCCCGTCGCACAGTCGTTCTCGCCGTTATCGGTTCATCGCGGCTAGTCGTTCTCGCGCTTCGCATACCCCTGGAAATTACCCCAAGGTGTGCGTTCCGGTAAAATGCGCCGCATGAATATGTCCCCAAGCAGTCCCGGCAGCGCAATCGGCTTTACGTGGCCGATTCGCGTGTACTACGAAGATACGGATGCAGGCGGCATCGTTTTTTACGCGAACTACCTGAAATTCTTCGAACGCGCCCGCACAGAGTGGCTGCGCTCATGTGGAATCGAGCAGGAAACCCTCGCGAACGAAACGGGCTCCATTTTCATCGTGCGCAGCACCGCGGTCGACTATCGCGCGCCTGCCCGGCTTGACGATGTGATCCAGGTGATCAGCCGGACTGAACGAATTGGCCGCGCGTCGGTCGATTTCTCCCAGGAGGCGTGGCGTGACGGCACGCTGCTTGCTACCGGGACCATTCGGGTCGGCTGCGTCGACCGGGTTGCACTGCGTCCGGCAGCGATTCCCGCACCGGTCCTTGCCGCACTGCGGCGCGGAGCGCACACGGGAACTGTGTCAAGCGTGTCAACGGACAACGGCTAAACACCGTTGTTACGAGGCCAGTGAACTCGTATCGATCAAGCAACACAAAGCATGGTTCGGCCCATGGTTCACCGAAGCTTCCTGTTTCCAAACGAGAAGCTTCGACAAACCTTGCAGCCGGACGCCCCCTTACGGGACGTTACAGCGAACCTATATGAACACTACACAAGATCTGTCGATCATTTCCCTCGTTCTTAATGCGAGCCTGCTGGCCCAGGCAGTGATGGCCCTGTTGCTGCTGCTGTCGTTGTTGTCGTGGACTTTCATCTTCCGCAAGTGGTTTGCGATCCGCCGCGCCCGCGCGCAAACTGAGCGTTTCGAACGCGACTTCTGGTCCGGTGGCGACCTGCAGGCGCTGTATCAAAGCGCTGCTAACAACCGCCATACGATCGGCGCGCTTGAGCGGATCTTCGAATCCGGCATGCGCGAATTCCTGAAGGGCAAGGAAAAGCGTCTGAACGACCCGGGCCTGATTCTCGACGGCGCCCGCCGCGCCATGCGCGCCGCTTTCCAGCGCGAAATGGACGTGCTGGAAGCCAACCTCGCCTTCCTTGCCTCGGTCGGTTCGGTCAGTCCGTATATCGGTCTGTTCGGTACGGTGTGGGGGATCATGAACGCGTTCCGCGGCCTCGCCAACGTTCAGCAAGCCACGCTCGCCAACGTCGCGCCCGGCATTGCCGAAGCGTTGACGGCGACGGCTATCGGTCTGTTTGCCGCTATCCCGGCAGTCGTTGCGTACAACCGTTACGCTCACGACATCGACCGTCTGGCGATCCGCTTCGAGACCTTCATCGAAGAGTTCTCGAACATCCTGCAGCGTCAGGCGCACTAAGGAGTCACCATGGCCGGTTCCTCAAGTCGCTCCTCCAGTATGCGTGGCGGCCGTTCGCGTCGCGCAATGGCCGATATCAACGTCGTGCCTTATATCGACGTGATGCTCGTGCTGCTCGTGATTTTTATGGTGACCGCGCCGCTCGTCGCACCGTCGATTGTCAATCTGCCCACGGTGGGCGGAGCCGCACCGCAGCAGCAAACGCCGCCGGTCGTCGTGAGCATTCGCGCGGATGGCAACATGAGCGTCAAGTACAAGGACGACAGTGGCGCGATGCAGCAGGAAAACATGAGCCGTGCGGATCTGAACAGCTTTGTCGTGGACCGCGAGCAATCGCATCCGGACCAGCCGGTCGTGATCGCTGCTGACAAAACAGTGAAATACGAAGCCGTGATGAACGTGATGTCGGACCTCAAGGCTCGCGGCGTCAAGCGCGTTGGGCTGCTCGTCAAATCGCAATGATCCGCAAGAATTCCGCCTACCCGATACGACCTCCGCGCGAACGCGGCACCTGGCGAGCCTTTGCGCTCGCCCTGGTGATGCACGTGCTGCTCGGGTTCTTCCTCTACCACGGCATTCATTGGCAAAACAGCACGCCGGCCGGCGCCGAAGCCGAGTTGTGGACCGAAGTTCCCGACGTGCCCACGCCGCGCCAGCCGCCTCCGCCACCTGCACCGGTCGCCCCTGCCCCGCCGCTGCCCGATGAGCAGGCCGATATTGCGCTGCAGGAAAAGAAACGTCAGCAACAGGAAGCGCAACGCCAGGCACAGCTAGCAGAACAGCAGCGCTTGCAGCAATTGCAGGCGCAACAAGCCGAAGCGAAACGCCAACAGCAACTGGCGGATCAGGCTGCGCAGCTTGCCGCCCAGAAAGCGGCTGCGTTGAAGCAGAAACAACAGCAGCAGCAAGCCGACAAGCTGAAGCAGCAACAATTGGCTGAGCAACAAAAGCAGGATCAGTTGAAGCAACAGCAGCTCGAGGACCAGCAGAAACAAGCCGACGCCGAGGCGCAGAAGAAGGCTGATGCGCAGAAGGCCGCGAAGGCCAAGGCGCAAGCAGATGCTGCGGCGCAAGCGAAGAAGGTCGACCAGGAACGCCGCGCTCGTCTCGCGCAGATGCAAGGCATGGCGGGCGGTGAAGGCTCGACTGGTAATGGGCTTGCGAAGAGCGGCACTGGCAGTGGTTCAGGTGGCACGGCGACGTCGCCGGGTTATTCGGACAAGGTCAGGCGGCAGGTGCGCCCGCACATTTCCTGGGCCGGAGCGACTGAGGGACTTGAAACTGTGGTCTCCGTCCATTGCGCGCCGTCCGGCACGCTGTTGGGCGCGACCGTCACGCATAGTAGTGGCAACCAGCAGTGGGATGATGCAGCGCTTCGGGCTGTGCAACTCACCGACCCGATGCCGGTCGACACAGATGGCAAGGCGCCGGCAAGCTTTTTGATCACCTTGCGGCCGGCAGGTTGACAGCAGTCTCCGCGCCCCGCCCAGCGGGCCGCACCCGGGAACGAATTGGAACATTCCGGGTCTGTCTGCTGTCGTAGCATGTTAGAAAACCGATTTTTTGGGAATCCATACAGCATGAGTTTGATGACGAAGCTAGGCCTGCGGACGTTAGTGGCGTCGTGCCTGATTGCAGCCGGTGGCGCTGCGCACGCACAACTCAATGTCCTCGTAACGGGCGTCGGGTCCACCCAGTTCCCCATCGCCACGGCGAATTTCGCCAACGAAGCGAGCTCACCGCAGCAGGTCAGCACAATCGTGCGACAGGACCTTCAGCGCAGCGGCAAATTCACTAACATCGACGCAGGCAGCGCGCCCGTGTCGGAAAACGATTCGGTCGACCTCGGCAGCTGGAAGGCCAAGGGTGCTAACGCGTTCGTCGCCGGTAGCGTGAACCGTCTGCCTAACGGCCAGTTTGAAGTGCGTTTCAAGCTCTACGACACCGTTAAGGGGGAGAGCCTCGGCGGCCTCGTGCTGGTCAGTCCGGAAAGCGGCCTGCGCATGAGCGCGCACAAGGTCGCGGACTACATCTATGCGAAGCTGCTAGGCGATCGCGGCGTGTTCGCCACACGTCTGTCGTATGTGATCAAGACCGGCAACCGCTACCAGTTGCAGATTTCCGATTCGGATGGCCAGGACGCGCATATTGCGCTGTCAAGCCCCGAGCCGATCATCTCGCCGGCCTGGTCGCCGGACGGCACGAAGGTCGCATACGTGTCGTTTGAAAAGAAGAAGCCGATCGTCTACATCCACGATCTGCCCACGGGCCGTCGTATTGTCGTATCGGACCAGAAGGGTAACAACAGCGCACCGGCGTGGTCGCCGGATGGACGCACGTTGGCTGTGGCGCTTTCGCGCACCGGCAACACGCAGATCTTCGCCGTCAATGCGGACGGCGGCGGCCTGCGTCGCCTGACACAAGGCACGTCCATCGATACCGAACCGGCCTACTCTCCTGACGGACAGACGATCTACTTCACCAGCGACCGGGGCGGTCAACCGCAGATCTACAAGATGTCGGCGCAGGGCGAAAGCGCAGGTGCGGCACAGCGCGTGACATTCTCGGGCAACTACAATACGAGCCCGCGTGTGAGCCCGGACGGCAAGCAGATCGCGTACATATCGCGCGTGGGTGGCGCCTTCAAGCTGTACATCCTCGACCTTCAGTCCGGTACGGCAACCGGGTTGACCGACACAACACATGACGAATCGCCGAGCTTCGCGGCGAATGGTCAGTACATTCTTTACGCCACACAGGTGAACGGCCGTGGCGTGTTGGCCGCAGTATCGACCGATGGTCGCACTCGGCAGGTCCTGTCCGTTCAGGGCGGCATCGTTCGCGAGCCGTCCTGGGGCCCGTTTATGCAATAAAGTTGATGCAATAACACACACTAGGAGAGTCACAAATGATGTCAAAATTTCGTATCGTATTCGCCGCATTGCTGGTCGGTGTACTCGCTGCATGTCATTCGGGCGTAAAGCTCGATGAGAGCAACAAGGGTGGTGCAGTTAGCACGCAACCGAACCCGAACGCAGTGGCCCAGGTCAACGTTGATGAGCTGAACGATCCGAACAGCCCGCTCGCCAAACGCAGCATCTACTTCGACTTTGACAGCTACTCGGTCAAGGACGACTATCAGTCGCTGCTGGCACAACACGCGCGTTACCTGAAGGCACACCCGGAACGTCACGTTCTGATCCAGGGCAACACCGACGAACGCGGCACGAGCGAGTACAACCTGGCACTGGGCCAGAAGCGTGCTGAAGCTGTGCGTCGCGCCCTGTCGCTGCTCGGCGTGCCGGATTCGCAAATGGAAGCCGTGAGCCTGGGCAAGGAAAAGCCGCTGGCAGACGGTCATGACGAAGCGTCGTGGGCACAAAACCGCCGCGCCGACCTCGTGTACCAACAGTAACGGATGATGAGCCGTATGACCCTTCGTTTCTCCTTGCTGCGCTTTGCCGCAGCCGCCTGTGTGGCAGGCTCGGCCTTGACGGCCGTGCCTGCGCACGCGGGCATGTTCGACGACGACCAGGCTCGTCAGGCGATTCTCGATCTTCGTACCAAGACCGATAGCCTGTCGAGCCAGCTCGCGGCCGCACAGCGCACCATCCTCGATCAGTCCAACCATCTCGACCAGCTGAACCAGCAGGTCGCAACGTTGCGCGGACAGAACGAGGACATGGCGAACCAGCTTGCCACGCTGCAGAAACAGCAGAAGGACTACTACACCGACCTCGATACGCGCCTCAAGAAGTTCGAGCCGCAACAACAGACGGTCGATGGAGTACAGGGCGAGGTCCAGCCGGGCGAAACGGATGCGTTCAATGCGGCTTCAACGCAGTTCCGCAACGGCGACTTCAAGAACGCGGCGGCTTCGTTCCGCAGCTTCATTTCCAAGTATCCACAGAGCCCTTATCAGCCGACCGCGCAGTACTGGCTCGGCAACGCGCTGTATGCATTGCGCGACTACAAGGGCTCGACGTCTACTTGGGAAGGCGTTGTGAAGAATTATCCGCAGCATCCGCGTGCGCCGGAAGCGCTGCTCGCGATTGCCAACAATCAACTCGAGCAAGGTCAGAAGGCCGCTGCAAAGAAGACCCTCGAGCAGATCGTCGCGCAATACGGCAGTTCGGATGTCGCGCAGTCGGCACAAAGCAAGTTGTCGCAAATCAAGTAGCCAAGCTGTTGACGTAACGCGCAGTGCCGAAGTAAAAGTCACGCGCGCCTCTCGCCGGGAAGCCCGGGGCAGTCCATGCCTCAGGCTTTTCGCTTTTTGGTCGCAAGCTTCGATACCGGTGGGTTGACAGCGTCCGACCAAAATCGATATAATTCCGCTTCTCTTTTGGGTCGTTAGCTCAGCTGGTAGAGCAGCGGACTTTTAATCCGTTGGTCACAGGTTCGAATCCCGTACGGCCTACCAAAAGATTCAAGGGCTTAGCGTTCGCGCTAGGCCCTTTCTATTTGTCCAACGCCCACAGCAAAAAACGACCAGGCTCGCGATAGGCACAGCGGAAAATAGCTGCCACGGATTAAACACCTGTAGTTCAGCGTTCGAACACAGCAAGTGTGTGCCCGCCCAGGTGCTCTAATAGATCGCCACCGAGAAATCCCGCGAGACGTTGTGCTGTGCAAAGTTTGTCAGCGTCGATCGTAATTTCGCGGCAGAAGTCGGATCCACGGCGTAGAGAGTCACCCGATCGGCATCCGGGGTGATTCTCTTCTGCAGCAGTTTGAGTTCGCTCACCTTGATCCACGAAGCCGGTCTGTTGGGAAACCGAAACATTTCCGGAACGTGGCGGGTGTTCTCCCCGGTGCGCTTCCTGGACAGAAGCGCCGGGCAACAGTTAGACGAACTCCGTATCAGTCGCGTGCACCACCGGGTTGTCCCCCACATCAGTGCGAACTGCATGCTCAAGCACGTCGCGCATCGCCTCAAGTAATCCGGGTATGGCGGCGTGGCTAGTTTGAACGAGGCGCAGTACACCATTGACGGTGCAGACCCCCACAACCTGATCGTCAACAAAGCCCGTCATTAGCATGGGTCCCCATAGTGCGTTAAGTTTCAGACGACCATACGCCGAAGGAACGGGATCATTTCCAAGGTTTGACAGCAGCACATCAAAAGCCAGCACCACTGACGCAAACCCCGCGGCGTGCTGAACCGTCGTGTGGGCCGTCATGGCTGCCTGGAGGTCCTTCAGATTCAGAAGCGTCGCGTCGCGCGTCTGAGCACTGGCCACGTTACGCTTCATCGTGCGCGCCATATCCCAGAACGGGGTACCGCGTTGATGATCGTCGACGGTAACGGTTTGCGTGATATACACACCGGCATCGGTCCCGATGTCATCCGAACAATGACGGACGTCAATTGGTGTAATGGTCCGCACGGGGCGTCGGCACCATTCTGGCGATAGACGGCGTCCGGCTTCATGTACCGCTGCGCAAACCGCGCCGTGTACGGTCGTCTGCTCTTTGTGCGATCGTGCAATGAGTTGGAGTGTCAGCGCCGATGAAAGCGCAATCCCCTCTACTTGAACACGCTTCGATTCTTCGTCCCGGTACGCTTTAGGCGTGGGAGCCAGCGCTGGCGGCGGTGAAACCGGTGCAGCACGCACCTCGTCACTCAACAGAACTTCAAGCGGATGTGCAAGTTGCAGCGCGGGGAGATGCTCTCCCGAAAGCGCGCGCAGCAGATCGCTAATCAAAAATGAACTCGCCATCCCGTCAACGACCGAGTGATGAGCGACCAATATCAGCGTCGACCCCTCATCTCCCGTCAGCAAGGTTGCACGCACCAACGGAGCAGTCAACGGATCAAACGGCGTTGCAAGCTCGGCAGCCACTTCTGCCTGCCACGACGTGCCTGCCCGTTCGACGACACGCAGAGGGATTCTGACGCCGGAAACCCGGTAGAAACAGGGGTTCATTCCAGCGTCGGTTGCAATGCGCGCCGAAAGCAGCGGATGTCGCTGTTGCAAAGCGACGAAGGCTTCACGCCAAGCTTCGAGCGTCACATTCCCTTCAATTTCGGCGACCACCGCGAAATGGGTCGGACGATTTTGATCACATAGCCAGAACAGATGTTCTGTACTGCCGAGGGCGCGAATGACCTCTTGCTGTTCGGTTGGGTGATTACCGCTCTGCGGTTGCGATTGCTGTTGCTGCTCCTGCATCTTCGACTCTCCAGAAATAGCGTCTGCTTGTTCAATCAAGCGTTCAAAACGAGCGCCCCATGACTTCAAACACTAGACGGACGTGTTTATTCCAGCAGCCGTATTTGTCTGGTCAAGAATTTTGTCGTTTCCCGCCAGTTCAAGGCTGTATCAGACCGAACCCGTCATCCCACGGCCAAATACAGGTTTTGGGGTCAAAGAAAATAGGTCAGACAATCCGTACTTCATCGCTGCGACCCCCAGCAAGGCTCCGTGCTGCAGCGGCGAGCATCGCCCGACAGAAATTCCCTACCCGCTCGTCGGACTACCTCAATCCGTCTCACTTCGGCACTACAACACCCTTCCATTCAACTCCATTGGAGTCCGAACGTTCATATTTATCGAGATGTGAAGATGTGTGATGATCGCGCCCAGCGGCAGCGCAGCCTCTGCAACGATGGGAAGCAGCTGCCGGCCTCGCTCAAAACAACCGCGCTTTAATCTCAACCTCATGAGCAACTTTCTGTTTGATCTGGTCACGAACCTGGCAATCCTCACGACGGTGCTCATCGCGTGTCATCTGTGCAATCTCACCAAACCGGATCTCGCGCTGAACGGCGGCTACGTGTTCGCCACGCTGGTAGCAACAGCGATGATGTTCGATGCCGCACTCACTTTTCTGGTGTTTGCGGACGCGCCAAGCCGCTATGGAAAATTTAGTTCACCGGCGGAATTCGTTCAGCGCGCCAGCGCTTGTGCGCTTGCCTGCGCAATTGCCGTGTTCGTTGCACGGCGTGTGCGCATGTGCCGCGCAAAAAACCAGGCAAGCGACACCATCGTAATCCGCACCTCCGCCTACACCGAATCTCATCTGCCAATGTGACAGCGGGATGGCTCAGCCGCTCTTTGAAATCCATACGCCACGCATAGCTCGCTGGAATGCTCCTTGCGGACGCGCGCGCCGTCGGCTATAACTTGCGGAGGATAGAGAGTGACAGTCCGCGCCCGTCATTGGGCATTGCACCCGCTGCATTGAATCAAGCCGTTAGCGTTACCGGAGGAAAAGGCAGCAACGCAGAATGCGATGGATTGCCCTGACGAGCCGGCGTGCAAGCTTTCCTCCGGTTTCAGATTCGCCCTCCCGTCGCGCATTCGCTGAATCGACACAATCAGTCAAACGCAACCGACTCGGGCGAGGACAACGTGAATCTGGATACCGTACGCATCTTTCTCATGACTCGGGGCATCGACATCGGGACGAAGGTTCTCGGCGCGATCGTTCTGTGGATTGTCGGCCGCTGGGTGATCGGCATGATCACCGGATTGCTGCGCAAGGTATTGGCGCGCAACGGCAAAGTCGATCCCACCCTGGCGCACTACCTCGGCTCGATCCTCGGCGCACTGCTGAATCTGCTGTTGATCCTCGCGATCCTGCAGGTATTCGGCGTCCAGACCACTTCGTTCGCGGCACTGCTGGCGGGCCTGGGGCTCGCAATCGGCACGGCTTGGGGCGGCTTGCTGGCTCACTTCGCGGCCGGCATCTTCATGCAGGTCTTGCGACCGTTCAAGGTGGGCGACTTCGTCATGGCCGGCGGTGTCACGGGCACCGTCCAGGAATTGGGCCTGTTCGGCACGACGCTCATCACGCCCGATAACGTCACAACCATCGTCGGCAATAACAAGATCTTCTCCGACACCATTTCGAACTACAGCACGCTTCCCGTGCGTCGCGTCGAGTTGACGGCGAAAATTGCCAACGGCGTGGATCCGATTGATGCGGCTAATCGCCTTAGGGACGCCGTCACGAAGATTGCCAACGTCGCCGAAACTCCGCCGCCGGATATCGAGGTGCTGTCGTTCACGCCAGAGGGGCCGCTGCTGTGCGTGCGGCCTTATACCCACACCGATCACTACTGGCAGGTCTATTTCGACACCAACCGCGCCATCATCGAGACGTTCCGTGGAGCGGGCTATCCGACCCCCGAAACGCCACTCGTGCGACGCACGGCCGGCTAAGACCCCACCCGCCTCCATCGAGCGGCCCACCAACGCGTGTGGCCGGACATCCGGCCGTGGCTGTGCTTTGGTCTCTTTTGTCGCGCGCGTCACGTCCACCGCGGTTAAACGGTTCAGCCATGCAGCGCCCCGCCTTCGCCGCAGCACGCAGCGGCGCCGAGGCGCAAAGCACACATCGTCAGCCCTCAGGGGCAAAAAAAAGGCGCCGCGAGCTTCGCGACGCCTTTTTCATTTGATGCAATTTCCACCGGGACAGACAGGTTCGATCCGTTTTGCTCGCGGCAACATGGACGCAAGCGCGTCAATGCAGCCCCCCTACAAAACGACCGATCAACGACTACCGGGCTTCACCGCCGGTTTGCGCATCACCTTCCAGAGTGCCCCCAACACCACGGGCACGATTGCCGCACCCGCACCCACCAGCACGATTACGTTCAGATACTGGCGGATGAACGGAATGTTGCCGAAGAAGAAGCCGAGCAACACCAGCAAAAGCACCCAAAAGAGCGCCCCGACCACATTGAAGAACTGGAAACGGCTCAAGGTCATCTGCGACGCGCCTGCTACGAACGGCGCGAAGGTACGCACGACCGGAACGAAACGCGCGAGCACGATGGTCTTGCCGCCGTGCTTCTCATAGAAATTGTGGGTCTTCTGCAGCGCGGCGCGGTCGAGGAAGCGCTCAAGTAGCGGGATATGTGAATTGAACACCTTCGGCCCGATTGCCCTGCCGATCAGATAGTTGACCGTGTTGCCGCCTACCGCTGCCACGAGCAGCATCAGGATCAGCCCCGCGAGGTTCATCTCTCCGCTCGCGCAGAACGCGCCACCGATGAACAACAGCGAATCGCCCGGCAGAAACGGCAGCACAACGAGCCCGGTTTCGCAAAACACAATCAGGAACAGCACCACATACACCCATGTGCCGTACTGGTTGATGAAAACTCCGAGAAACTTGTCGATGTGCAACACAAGATTCACAAACTGCAGCAGCGTGTCCAAAAGCGTCCCTTATTAAGCAAAATAGCGTGAACGACCCATGCGGCGGACCGTCATGGCGTTTGAAATGAATAGAGAAGCGAGGCCCGCAAGCGAGCAAATTGACCGCGCCATGATACCGAAAGTGCCCCGGCGTGATAAAAAAACTGCGTGGCCGAACGCACACCGACGGCCAGTTCGACGGCCGCTCTCGCCCCTCGATGTGTCCCGCGCGGCGAGCAAGCCGTCCGCGCGCGGCGAATCGCTATAATTTCGCCATGTCCGAATTTTCCGAAACGCCCGTCGACGCCGCCGCCAAGGCCACGGCTCCCGTCCTACGCCCGTTGCGAGCCATCGCGCCGCTGCCTGATCTGCTGATCAGCCAGATTGCCGCTGGCGAGGTGGTCGAGCGGCCAGCCTCGGTCGTCAAGGAGTTGCTGGAGAATGCGCTCGACGCCGGCGCGCAGACACTGCGCATCCTGCTGGACGAAGGCGGCGTCAAACGCATCTCGATCACCGACGACGGCTGCGGCATCCCCGAGTCCGAGCTCACGCTCGCGCTGATGCGCCACGCTACCAGCAAGATCCGCTCGCTTGCCGAACTTGAAGCGGTCGGCACGCTCGGGTTTCGCGGCGAGGCGCTGGCGTCGATTGCGTCGGTGTCGGAAATGTTGATCACAAGCCGTACCGCCGACGCCGCGCACGCCATGCGCATCGAAGCCCAAACCGGCGTGTTGAGTCCTGCAGCGGGCACTCAGGGTACGACCATCGAAGTGCGCGAACTGTACTTCAATACCCCCGCGCGCCGTAAATTCCTCAAGAGCGAGCAGACTGAACTCGGCCATTGCCTGGAAATGATCCGCCGCGCCGCGCTGGCAAGGCCTGACGTGGCGATTTCGGTGCTGCACAACGGCCGCGCGGTGGAGCACTGGAACGCCACCGATCCGGCCACGCGTGTCGCCAAAATTTTGGGCGAGACGTTCGCTACGGCCCATCTGCCGCTCAACGAAGCCGCTGGCCCGCTAGCCGTCTATGGCTGCGCCGGTCTGCCGACCGCGAGCCGGGGCCGCGCCGATCAGCAGTATTTTTTCGTCAATGGCCGTTTCGTGCGCGACAAGCTGCTGACCCATGCCGTGCGCGCCGCCTATGAAGACGTGCTGCACGGCGAGCGCTATCCGTCGTATGTGCTGTTTCTTGATCTGCCGCCTGAAGGCGTCGATGTGAATGTGCATCCGTCGAAAATCGAGGTGCGGTTCCGCGATTCGCGCTCGATTCACCAGTTCGTCTTCCATGCTGTGCAACGTGCGCTGGCGCGGCATGCCGGGGCATCGCCGGAGACCACGGCGGGCGGTCACGCGGCGCATCTGGAGCCGATTGCAGGAGGTCCCGCATCGTTCGGGGCGACGCCGCTTGACAGCGGTGGCG
>NZ_JBAURZ010000213.1:0-21153 GCF_049581445.1 Paraburkholderia sp.
GTCACTTTGGCCTCGCCGGCATGCGCGCACGCTGCGCGGCCTTCGATGGCACTGTGCAGATTAGCGCCCGAGGCCGCGACCACGAGGGCGCCCAGATGCGTGGTACCACCGTACGCGCCCGCTTCGCCTGGGACGCGATGCTCGCGGGGGACGCGTGCGCCGAACGCCGCGTCCAGTTCTCGTGAGCGCGCGGTCATGAGTTTGCGCATCCTGATCGCCGACGATCACGCCGTGGTCCGCCAAGGCGTGCGTCAATTGCTACTCGACCGGGGTGTCGCGGTTGAAGTCGCCGAGGCTGAAACAGGCGCGGACGCGCTCGCCGCCGTCTCCAAACACGTATATGACGTGGTGCTGCTCGACATCTCGCTGCCCGACATGAACGGCGTCGAAGTGCTCAAGCGCCTCAAGCGCAAGGCGCCGCGCGCGGCCGTGCTGATGTTTTCGATGTACCGCGAAGACCAGTACGCAGTCCGGGCGTTGAAAGCCGGCGCCGCCGGCTATCTGTCGAAGACGGTCGACGCCGCCCAGATGATCGGCGCGATCCAGCAGGTCGCGGCGGGCCGCAAATACGTCAGCCCGGCCATGGCCGAGGCGTTGGCGGATTACGTCTCGTTCGACGGCGAGCAGATGCCGCACGAAAAGCTCTCCGACCGCGAATATCAGACGCTGTGCATGCTGGCGTCGGGCAAACGCCTGACGGATATCGCCCTCACACTGTCCCTGTCGGTCAAGACCGTCAGCGTGTACCGGACACGGTTGCTCGAAAAGATGAAGCTGCGCAACAACGCCGAACTTACCTTCTACGTAATGAGCAACCGGCTCGTCGACCTGAACCCGGCAATGGCCGGTTGATTCGGGCACCGCGTATCAATCCGGTAGCCGTCGCCGCCGCCGGACACCTCGAACCGTTAGGCGATTCACGCCTTAGTCACGCCTTGTCGCGAAAAAGCCTTGCCGTGCCTTCTGGGCAACCGCAAGGTTAGCGCCGAAATCCCGACATTACGGCCATATTCCGCCCCCAACCACGGAGGCCGGCGTATCGTCCCAAAAAGGTGTCTGATCCCATATCCGCTAAAATTGAGGGTTTCCCGACATTCGGCGCGCAAGATGCGTGCACTACCGGAGACCCTCGCCAATGTCCCTGTTTCGCAAGAAAAGCGTCGAGCACATGATCGCGGCCAGCGCTGCCGGCGCCGGCCTGAAAAAGGCCCTCGGCGCGCTTGACCTCACCTTTCTAGGTGTCGGCGCCATTATCGGCACCGGCATTTTCGTGCTGACAGGCACGGGCGCCGTGCAGGCCGGCCCGGCCCTGATGGTGTCGTTCATCTTTGCCGCGATCGCCTGCGGCTTTGCCGCGCTGGCCTACGCCGAGTTCGCCTCGACGATTCCGGTCGCCGGGTCGATCTACACCTACTCGTATGCCACGCTCGGTGAACTGGCGGCGTGGATCATCGGCTGGGATCTCATGCTCGAATATGGGCTGGCGACTTCCGCGGTATCAGTGGGCTGGTCGGGGTATCTGCAATCGCTGCTGTCGGGCTTCGGCGTTTCGCTGCCGGTCGCGTTGACGGCTGCCCCGGGCGCCGTGCCCGGTCACGAAACCTTGTTCAACCTGCCCGCCTTCCTCGTGATGATGGCCATCACCGCGCTCCTGTCCGTGGGCATTCGCGAGTCCGCGCGCATCAACAACGTCATGGTGGCCATCAAGGTGATCGTGGTGCTGCTGGTGATCGGCGTCGGTGTATTTCACGTGACACCCGCCAACTGGCACCCGTTCATGCCAAACGGGTGGAACGGCGTGTTCGGCGCGGCCGCGGTGATGTTCTTCGCGTTTATCGGTTTCGATTCGGTATCGTCTGCTGCTGAAGAGGTGAAGAATCCCAAACGCGATCTGCCGATAGGCATCATCGCGTCGTTGGGCGTGTGCGCGGTGCTGTACGTGGCCGTCGCTGCGGTGGTCACGGGTATCGTGCCGTCGGCGCAGTTCGCCAACATTTCCCATCCGGTGTCCTACGCATTGCAGGTCGCGGGCGAAAAGTGGGTCGCAGGCTTTATCGATCTCGGCGCCGTGCTCGGCATGCTGACCGTGATCCTCGTGATGGCCTACGGCCAGACGCGGGTGATCTTCGCGATGTCGCGCGACGGACTGCTGCCCGCCAAACTCTCGCGTGTGCATCCGCGTTTTGCGACGCCGTTCCTGACCACGTGGCTCGTCGGTATCTTCTTTGGTCTGATCGGCGCGCTGGTACCGCTCAATGTTCTCGCGGAACTGATCAATATCGGCACGCTGGCGGCATTTTCGATGGTTTCGATCGCCGTGCTGGTCTTGCGCAAGACTCACCCGGATCTGCCGCGCGCCTTCCGCTGCTCCGGCGTCCCGGTCGTGCCGGTGCTCGCAGTGGCGTCGTGCCTGTTCCTGATGGTGAACCTGCAACTGATCACGTGGATCGCCTTCGTGATCTGGTTGTTGATCGGCATGGTGATTTACTTCAGCTACTCACGCCGGCATTCAAAGCTCGCGCAGGGCGTGCAACATCACTAACGTGAAAGTTCTGCTGAACTGAACGCCGCCCACCGGCGCTCACCCTCCAGCAAAACGGCACGCCTGCCTACGCAGCGTGCCGTTTTTTTTGCCCGGCCGGGGCCGCCGCGCCCGTCATACCCGTAAGCCGGACGATTTCCCCCGATAGCACCCCCGAGCGATTTGTGCTTTACTTTTCGGTGGAACCATAAAAAGCACAAACCGAAGCGAGCCCTCACAGCAGGCAGGCGGAAGGTAGTGGATGTGGGCCGCGCCGGTCTCGAATTCCCCTGGCAACCATGTTGCATGGGACCGGAGTAAGCGCTGAAGCGCTAACTCCGGTCGACAAAGGAGACAGTTCATGGCGATCAGCATCAGTCTGACGGTGAACGGCGCACCCGTTACCGCCGAAATTGAACCCCACACCCTGCTTGTCCAGTTTCTACGCGATCAACTCCGGCTAACCGGCACGCATATCGGCTGCGATACCGCTCAATGCGGCGCATGTACGGTTGATCTGGATGGGCGCGCGGTCAAATCGTGCAACATCCTCGCGGTGCAGGCGGAAGGCGCCAGCATTACCACCATCGAAGGTCTCGCCAAAGACGGTGAGTTGCATCCCATGCAGGCGGCGTTTCGTGCCTGTCACGGTCTGCAGTGCGGCTTCTGCACACCGGGCATGGTGATGAGCGCGACTTCGCTCGCCCGACGCCAGCCTGATCTGACCGAAGCGGACGTACGAGCCCAGCTCGACGGCAACCTGTGCCGCTGTACGGGGTATCACAACATCGTCAAGGCCGTGCTTGAAGGCGCTGCCGGCATGAAGGCCGGCGCGCCCAGGCAAGCCGAAACCCAAGCCGACGCCAAAGTCACCGCCTGAGGAGACGACGATGAACGCACCCGACCCGCATCCGCTGATTGGCGCCTCAGTTCAGCGCAAAGAAGACTATCGCTTCCTGACCGGCAACGGTCAGTACACCGACGATATCGTCCTGCCCCAGCAAACCTATGCCGTATTTCTGCGCTCCCCGTACGCGCACGCGCGGATCAAGAGCATCGACACGGCCGCGGCGAAGCAGTCGCCTGGTGTCGTTGCCGTATTCACCGGCGCAGATATGGCGGCCGAAAACGTCGGCGGACTACCGTGTGGCTGGCTGATTCACAGCGTCGACGGCAAGCCCATGAACGAGCCACCGCATCCGGTGATGGCGCATACCAAAGCGCGCCACGTCGGCGACCAGGTGGCGCTGGTGATTGCCGATTCGATCAAGGCCGCAAAGGACGCCGCCGAGCTGATTGAAGTGGATTACGACGTGCTGCCCGCTACCGTGGACCCAGCTCATGCAGCCGATCCTGGCCAGCCTGCCGTCCACGACGAAGTGCCCGATAACACCTGCTACACGTGGGGCCACGGCGACAAAGCGGCCACCGACGCCGCCTTCGCCAAAGCCGCGCATGTCACGACGCTCGATATCGTCAACAACCGTCTGATCCCGAACGCCATTGAACCGCGCGCGGTGAATGCGAGCTGGTCGCCGCAGGACGATAGCTACACGGTGTATGTGGCGAACCAGAATCCGCACGTCGAGCGTCTGCTGATGGCGGCGTTCGTGTTGTCGCTGCCTGAATCGAAGCTGCGCGTGATCGCGCCGGACGTGGGTGGCGGCTTCGGTTCGAAGATCTTTCTGTATGCGGAAGATGTCGCGCTGACCTGGGCGTCGAAAAAAATCCGCCGGCCGGTGAAATGGACTGCTGAACGTTCGGAGGCCTTCATCTCCGACGCACACGGCCGCGACCATGTGACAAAAGCCGAACTGGCGATGGACGCCGACGGCAAGTTCCTCGCGATGCGCGTGCACACCATTGCCAACATGGGCGCGTACCTGTCGACCTTCGCCTCGAGCGTACCGACCATCCTCTACGCGACGCTACTGGCGGGCCAATACGCGACCCCGGCCATTTATGCCGAAGTGAAGGCGGTCTTCACCAACACAGTCCCCGTCGATGCCTATCGTGGCGCGGGGCGGCCGGAGGCTACCTACGTCGTCGAGCGCCTGGTTGAAACCGCTGCGCGCGAGATGAACCTGGACCCCGCGGAGATACGCCGCCGCAACTTTATTCGCAGCTTCCCGTATGCGACGCCAGTGGGCCTCACCTACGACACTGGGGATTACGAAACGTGTCTGGCACGCGCGCTGGAACTCGCGGACGTGAAAGGCTTTGCGGCCCGCAGGCAGGCGTCGGAGCAAAACGGCAAGCGGCGCGGGCTTGGCTACTCATGCTACATCGAAGCGTGCGGCCTGGCGCCGTCGAACATTGCCGGTGCGTTAGGCGCGCGAGCGGGTTTGTTCGAAGCCGGCGAAGTGCGGGTCCATCCGACCGGCTCCGTCACCGTGTTCACCGGCTCGCATAGCCACGGCCAGGGACATGAGACGACCTTCGCTCAGGTTGTCGCAGACCGGCTGGGCATTCCGCTCGCCAACGTCGAGATCGTGCACGGCGATACCGGGCGCATTCCGTTCGGCATGGGCACGTACGGCTCGCGTTCGATCGCAGTGGGCGGCTCGGCCATCATGAAGGCACTCGACAAGATCGAAGCAAAGGCCAAGAAAATCGCCGCGCATCTGCTCGAGGCTGCGGCGGAAGACATCGAGTTTAAAGACGGCGTGTTCCGCGTCGCCGGCACCGATCGCACCAAGGCGTTCGCGGATATCTCGCTCGCGGCATACGTGCCGCATAACTATCCGCTCGACAAGCTCGAACCCGGCCTCGACGAAAGCGCCTTCTACGATCCGACGAACTTCACTTATCCGGCAGGTGCCTACATTTGCGAAGTGGAGGTAGACCCAGAAACCGGCGAATGCCGCATCCAGCAATTCACCGCAGTCGACGATTTCGGCAACGTGATCAATCCGATGATCGTCGAAGGACAGGTGCATGGCGGCCTAGGCCAAGGGATCGGGCAGGCGATGCTCGAACGCTGTGTGTACGACTTCGAGAGCGGTCAGCTGCTATCCGGCTCGTACATGGATTACGCCATGCCACGGGCTTCCGATCTGCCGAGCTTCACCGTCGAAACCGCCAAGGGCACGCCGTGCACCCATAACCCGCTGGGCGTGAAAGGCTGCGGCGAAGCCGGCGCGATCGGCTCGCCGCCAGCGGTGATCAACGCGATTCTCGATGCGCTGGCGCCGCTCGGCGTGAAGGATCTGCAGATGCCGGCTACGCCGCATCGCGTGTGGTCCGCGATCCGCGCCGCCCAACAACCCTGAATGGAGCAGCCGACATGTACGCATTCGACTATCAACGTGCGGCCGACCCGAAAGCGGCAGTCGCCGCGCTCGCCGGTGACAGCGACGCCAAATTTCTCGCAGGCGGTCAGAGCCTGTTGCCGACCATGCGCCTGCGTCTGGCGCAACCCTCGAAGCTGATCGACGTGACACGTATCGCCGCGCTCAAGGAGATTCGCGTCGACGCAAACACGGTTACGGTCGGCGCTGCCGTCTGCCACGCGGATGTGGCCGAGCATGCCGAGATCCGCCGCGTGCTGCCGGGGCTTGCCAGTCTGGCGGGGCATATCGGTGACCGCCAGGTGCGGGCGCTGGGCACCATCGGCGGCTCGCTCGCCAATAACGATCCCGCCGCCTGTTATCCCGCTGCCGTGCTGGCGCTGGGTGGGACGGTCGTGACGGACCGGCGCCGCATCGCCGCCGACGACTTCTTCGTCGGCATGTACGAAACCGCGCTCGCACCCGACGAGCTGATCACCGCGGTCGAGTTTCCGGTCGTCGAACGCAGCGGCTACGAAAAATTCCGTAATCCTGCCTCGCACTTTGCGCTAGTGGGCGTGTTCGTCGCAAAGCACGCAGGCGGTGTACGGGTGGCGGTGACGGGCGCGGCGGCCTCAGTGTTTCGTGCGGCGGAACTGGAAAGCGCGTTATCGTCGGATTTCACGCCGGCAGCCGCGCGAGCGGTCACCGTCTCTGCGGATGACCTGAACGCGGATATGCACGCGAGCGCCGAGTATCGGGCGCATCTGATTCCAGTGCTGGCTGCGCGCGCAGTGACGACGGCGAACGGGTAGCGCGAGGCGCGGTGAGGAGCTACATGCAGCCCGTTTCAATCGACGACACGCTCGCCCAACTCGCCGCCCAGGACTATTTCGCCAATCGGGAACTGGCGACCGCGCTGTTCCTCGCCTTGCGCATGGAGCGGCCGCTGTTCGTCGAGGGCGAGCCGGGCGTGGGCAAGACCGAACTGGCCAAAGCGGCTGCCGGTCTGCTCGGCACCTCGCTGCTGCGGCTGCAATGCTACGAAGGTCTCGACACCGCGAGCGCGCTCTACGAATGGGACTACCCGCGCCAGATCATGGCGCTTAGGCTCGCGGAAGCGGCCGGTGAGCGTCCCGGCAACGACACGCTCTACCGCAGCGAATTCCTGCTCAAACGCCCGTTGCTGCAAGCCCTGATGCCTGACGAAAAGCATCCGGGGGCGCGACGGGTGCTGTTGATCGATGAGATCGACCGCGCCGACGAACCGTTCGAAGCTTTCCTGCTGGAACTGCTATCGGACTTCCAGGTATCGATTCCTGAATACGGCACGGTGCGCGCGGATCAGCCGCCGCTTGTGGTGATGACCTCCAACCGTACGCGCGAGGTTCATGACGCGCTTAAGCGACGCTGTCTGTACCAATGGATCGGCTATCCCGAACGCGACCGGGAACTGGCCATCGTCGCGGCACGCGCACCACAGACCAGCGCGGCATTGCAGCGGCGCGCTGTGGATTTCGTGCATCAGTTGCGCGGCATGGATCTGTTCAAGGCGCCAGGCATTGCCGAAACAATCGACTGGTGCCGCGCGCTGGCGGCATTGAGCGTCACCGAACTCGATCCACAATCGGTGCAGAACACGCTCGGCGTCCTGCTCAAGTATCAGGACGACCTCGCGCGCATCGACGCTGCGCAGATCGCCCAATGTCTGTCCACGGCGCAATGATGGCGATGAACGCTCCCTCCAGTGACGAACTGGCGCCCACCCTCGCGCACAACGTCGTGCATTTCGTTCGGGTGTTGCGTGGCGCCGGTCTGCCCATGTCGCCTGCGCAGGCAGTGGACGCCATCGCCGCCTTGCAATGGATCGACCTCGGACGCCGCGACGACGTGCGCTCCGCGCTTGCCGCGCTGCTGGTGTCCGCGCCGGACGAACACGATATCTTCAATGCCGCTTTCAATTTGTTCTGGCGCGATCCCGACTGGGAAGGCAAGCTACGCGCGCTACTGTTGCCCAAGGTGCGCAACGGCCTGCCTCCGCCAAAACGCAACAACCGCCTCGCCGATGCCCTCGCCGCCCGGCAGCCCCTCACACGCGGAGCCCACGCCGCGCCTGAAACCGAGCAGCACGAACTGCACGCGCACGTTACCTTCAGCGCGGAAGAACGCCTGCGTCATCGTGACTTCGACACGCTCACCGCGGACGAATGGCGCACGCTACGTCACGTGATACGCGGCCAGCGCCTGCCGCTTGCCACGGAACCGACGCGCCGCCTCAAGGCCGCCTCGCGCGGCACCCACGCGGACCTGCGCGCCAGCGCCCGTTACGCGGTACGGGCGGGTGGCGACTGGACCGTGTGGAAGTACCGCGCCGTGACGGAACGCAAGCCACCGCTCGTGCTGCTGCTCGACATCTCAGGCTCGATGAGCGCCTATTCGCGCGCCGTGCTGTATTTCTGCCACGCGTTGCTGCAATCGCGCGAACGTCTCCAGGTGTTCCTGTTCGGCACGCGCCTCACCAATGCGACTCGCGCGCTGCGCGAACGCGACCCGGACGTGGCAATCAGCATGCTCGCCGATCAGGTGGTGGACTGGTCCGGCGGCACGCGCATTGGTGCGACGCTCGCCGAATTCAACCGCCGTTGGGCTCGCCGCGTGCTGACCGGCCGGGCAACCGTCCTGCTCGTCACCGACGGTCTCGATCACGAAGCCATTCCTGTGCTTGATACCGAAATGGCGCGCCTGCGCCGCTTCGCCCACCGCATCATCTGGCTCAACCCGCTGCTGCGCTACAGCGGCTTCTCACCCAAGGCGCGCGGCGTGCAGGCGATCCTGCCACATGTGGACGCGCACCGGCCGGTTCATAATCTTGACTGTCTGACTGCGTTCGGCCGTGATCTCGCGCAACTGACGCGTGCGCCGCGCATCGCCGCAGCCGCCACGATTAGCAAGCATGAGACGGCTTCGCAGGGGACAACAGGAGCACCGCGATGGAATTGACCGAAAGTTATACGCTGCCCGCATCGCAGCAACGTACATGGGAAGCGTTGAACGATACCGCCATCCTTCGTGCATCCATTCCCGGTTGCGAGAGTATCGAGGCAGACGGCGAAAATGCCTACGCGCTGTCGATGAGCGCGGCGGTCGGGCCAGTCAAGGCACGCTTCAAGGGCCGTATGCTGCTGACTAACATTGACGCACCGCATACCTATACGATCGTCTTTGAAGGTCAAGGCGGCGTGGCCGGTTTCGGCAAGGGCGAGACCCAGGTGACGCTCGAACCGGAAGGCGCCGAGGCAACCAGGCTCACCTATACGGCGAGCGCGCAGGTCGGCGGCAAGCTCGCGCAGATCGGCTCACGGCTGGTCGACGGTGCCGCGCGCAAGCTAGCCGGCGAATTTTTCAAACGCTTCACCGCTCAGGTGACCGGTGAAGGCGCTGGCGCGGTTGCAGAGGAAGCGGACACGGATACGTCTACGGAAGCTTCGGCGACCGGCGCAGCGGATTCCGAATCCGGCGGCGCCCAAACAGGTCAGACTGATGATCCGGACCAAGCAAAAAGGAAGAAATCATGGAAAGCGTGGATCTCGAAGTCCTGAAGTCAAGCGCACGCTGGCTCGAACAGGGACATCGCGCGCTATTGGTGACGGTGGTCAAGACGTGGGGCTCGTCGCCGCGTCCCGAAGGCGCCATGCTGGCCGTGCGTGACGACGGGCTCGTGGTGGGCTCGGTGTCGGGCGGCTGTATCGAAGACGATCTGATCGAACGGGTCCGGCAACGCGGCATCGAGCAGACGCGGCCCGAAGCAGTCAAGTACGGTATCACGGCGGAAGAGGCGCACCGCTTCGGGCTGCCCTGCGGCGGCACGATCCAGTTGGTGCTCGAACCGCTAGGTCAGGAAAGCGGTATCGCCAGGTTATGCGAGGCGGTGGAGGACGGCAGCCTGATCGCACGGCGCGTCGACATGGCCACGGGCGCGGTGCATCTCGGCCCCGCTCAGGCTACCGACGGTGTTGACTTTGATGGCGAACGGTTGCTGACGATCCACGGTCCGCGCTACCGCATGCTCGTTATTGGCGCGGGGCAGTTGTCGCGCTACCTGTGCCATATCGCCGTGGGCCTCGACTATCAGGTGACGGTCTGCGATCCGCGTGAAGAGTACACCGACGAATGGGACGTGCCCGGCACAAAGATCGTCCGCACGATGCCGGACGATACCGTGCTCGAGATGAAGCTCGACGAGCGCTGCGCGGTCATTGCGCTGACGCACGATCCGAAGCTCGACGACCTCGCGCTGATGGAGGCGCTCAAGACGCCCGCGTTCTATGTCGGCGCGCTCGGATCGCGGCGCAACAACGCCGCGCGGCGCGAGCGGCTCAAGGAGTTCGACCTGAATGATACCGAACTGGCGCGACTGCACGGGCCGGTGGGCATCTATATCGGCAGCAGGACGCCGCCTGAAATCGCTGTGTCGATTCTCGCGGAAGTGACGGCGGCAAAAAACGGCGTGTCGCTGCCCACGCTGCTGCAGGTCGAAGGCGCGAAGGCGGCTCGGGAAATTGCCGCGAGCGGTGGCGCGGCTTGCAGCGTGTAGTCGTTATTTGGCCCGTTGCAACGCATTGCAGGATGAAGGGTGACGTCGACTGACGTCACCCTTTGCATTGTCTGACTGCCCCTCTCTTCGTTCGCATTCCTCTTCAACGTTAGCCATCTGGCTGACTGGCAGCACTTTCCCAAATCCATAGCATGACCTCATGCACGGCTCACTCGAAGCCGCGCGGCACGCTCACGCATGGCACTTGTGATTTCGGTTCCGGCGTCCATGATTCGTGAGCACGTCACTACAATTATTCCTTTGACGGAATATTCCTTTGAGGTTATATTTATCCATGACGTGGGAAGTTGAATACACCGACCCGTTCGGTGAATGGTGGGATGGTTTGACGGAAGAGGAGCAGGAGTCGGTCGACCATGGAGTCCGTTTACTAGAGCAGGTCGGACCGGAATTGCCTTATCCGCACTCCAGTCAGATCAAGGGTTCAAGATACAACCACATGCGTGAATTGCGGATTCAGCACGCGGGTAAACCGTACCGTATGCTCTATGCGCTCGACTCGCGTCGAACTGCCATCTTGCTACTCGGTGGAACCAAGACCGGCAACGATCGGTGGTATGCGCAGAATATCCCTCGCGCGGATGCTTTATATCGTGATCACCTGGCGCAGCTAGAACTTGAGGTAGCTAACGATGGCAAAAAAATTCTCAGAATTGCGGGCGAAGATGTCGCCAGCAGCACAGGCCCGCTCGGAGCAAAAAGCGAAAGAAACGCTGGCCGAAATGGCGCTCTCCGAAATGCGCCGCGCGCGTGGATTCTCGCAGGAGGAACTCGCGGGCTTGTTGAACGTGAAGCAGCCGAGCATCGCCAAACTCGAGCAGCGAACGGACATGTATATCTCGACGCTGCGTGATCACATTCACGCGTTAGGCGGCGAACTGGTCATGTTTGCGCGTTTCCCCGAGGGCGACGTGAAGATCAGCGCGCTGGGCGCGATGGGCACGGGTACGGACAGGTTGGCCTGACAGACGCCTTTCGCAATGGCCAGTTGGCACTCGTTCGGCGCGGCCCGGTGCGTGCAAAGAGCCGTCGCAACCGTAGCCGGTGGGCGCAGTTTTATGCGCGGCAGCCGCTTGACAACTACCTTCTGTCAACCGACTCTGAGCGGTGCACGTCACCAACATGATCGTTCGGATGCCTGAACCTGCCATGCGCCACGTAAGCCTTGTCTGCATTGCCCTTGCCGGCTGGCTCGCGAGCGCGTGCGCCGCCAGCACCGGCATGTCCAGCAAACCGGATGACCCCTATACGAACGAGGGCGAAACCCAGACCTACACCGTCAACCCGGACGGCTCGTACACCAAGCTCGACAGCATGACGCTACGCGTAAACAGCGAGGCCGGCGTGGCGCGGGCGGCGCAGCAGTACATCTGGTTCAATCGCAACATGGCGGATGTCCAGGTCATCGAGGCCTACACGACTGGTGCGGACGGTGCGCGACACGACGTTCAGCCCGATCAGATCCGCGACGTGCAGGAAGCGCGCTCATTCGACGCGCCGATGTTCCAGGATATCCAGGAAAAGGTCATCGTCTTTCCCGCGGTCGAACCTGGCTCTCGTGTGCATCTCACCTACCGCAAGACACAGAGGGTGCCGATCGTCGCAGGTCAATTCAGCGACTTCACCCCGCCGGATCTCGCACCGACGCACAACTTCCGTCTAATTTACGACCTGCCCGCAAACAAGCCGCTCTACGCCGATGCACGCGGATTTACGGTCGAACCGCCGGTGACGCACGAAGGTCGCACCCGTTACGAATTCCGCTACGACCGGGCGCATTTCAGCCGTCTGGAACACGGCTCAGTGGCTTACGTGTCGTACGGCGACCGGCTGATGGTTTCCACCTTCACGGACTATGCCGCGTTCGCAGCAACTTACCGCGCGTCGGCGGCCGACCCGAGCGCGCACGACGCTGCGCTCGTGCAGCTTGCACGCTCACTTACGGCGCACGACCCGTCGCCGCGCGTAAAGGCCAAGACGCTCTACGACTGGGTCCGCCGCAACGTGCGTTATGTCGCGATCAACGTTGGACGCGGCGCGGTCGAACCGCATCGGGCCAGCGCGATCCTCGCGGACCGCTACGGCGACTGCAAGGACCACGTCGCACTTTACGGCGCGTTGCTCGATGCCGTGGGCATCCGCAATGAACCGGCGCTGATCAGCAACGGCACGATCTACACCCTGCCGAGCGTGCCGGGCTACGGCGTGATCAATCACGTCATTACCTGGTTGCCCGACTTGCAGATGTACGCCGACTCGACCGCGTCCTACGTGGAATTTGGCTTTCTGCCGTCGTCGGATATGAACCGGCCCGCGATCCTCGTCAACGAAGGCACGCTGGCGCAGACGCCCCCGACCGCCGCGATGGCGCACCGTACCGATCTGTCGATCACAGTCGCGCCCGATGGCTCCGCGAGCTTCGTCTACCAGCTCGAAGCGTCCGGCTGGTCAGCCGAACAGGGCCGCGCGATGTTGCGCATGCAGACGCCTGCACAACGTGAAGAGTCTATTCAAGCCGAGTTGCACAGCGCGAACCTGAACGGCACGGCCACGCTGTCCACCAGCGACCTCACCGCAACTGACGGTCCGCTAACGATCACGATGAAAGGCACGCTGGAAAGTCTGGTGGTACCCGGCACCGCCGCCTCCATTCCGGCGCTGACGAGCCTGGCCGGCGGTTTCAGTGCGGATGCGCAGTACTGGCTGGGCGAACGCGAGCGCACACAACCTTTCGTCTGCCACAACCTTGAAATGCATGAACACGCGCGGATTGCGCTGCCGGCCAATTTCCGCGTGCTCGACATGCCGGAGGCACTGCAAACGCAGGATCGCTACCTCGACTTCCATTCACACTACACATTCGATCCACAAACCAACATCGTGACTATGACGCGCGACGGCAGCACGCATTTCCCCAGCGATGTCTGCACGCCCGACGACTTCACCCAGATGCGTCCCGCCATCGAGGCCTTGGGGCGTGACGTGCGTGCCGAGGTGATCGTCAAGTCGACGCTCGTCGAAACGTCGCATGTCGCGTCGTTCGCGCCGGGTTCACCAAGCGCACCGTCTTCGCCGTTCGGCCCGTAAGGCCGCAATGTGTGCGTAGCGTGCTGCGCGAGAAGTAGTAACGCCGCTTAGCAAGCGTTAAACCGGCCAGAGCGGTCCTTCCTGCATCGCGCCCAGTTGCTCGCGCATTTCGAGAATACGGTCTTCCCAATAGCGCTGTGTGTTGAACCACGGAAACGCCGCCGGAAACGCGGGATCGTCCCAGCGTCGCGCGAGCCACGCCTGGTAGTGAATCAGCCGCAGCGTGCGCAACGCTTCGATCAGATACAGTTCGCGCGGCTCGAACTCGCAGAAGTCCTCGTATCCGGCCAGCAGGTCGGTGAGGGCGAGCGATGCTTCGGCGCGCTCGCCCGGCAGAAGCAGCCACAGATCCTGCACGGCCGGTCCCATGCGACTGTCGTCGAAGTCTACGAAGTGCGGGCCGGCATCGGTCCACAACACATTGCTCGGATGACAGTCGCCGTGCATGCGTATAGCGCGCACTTCACCCGCCCGCTCAAACGCCTGTTCCACGCCTTCGAGCGCGAGATTGACGACGGTTTCCCATGCGGTGCGCACATCGTCCGGTACAAAACGTTGGGCGAGCAGAAAATCGCGCGGTTCGTAGCCAAACGTCTGAATATCGAGTGTGGGGCGCGCCGCGTAGTTTTGCGTTTGCCCCACCGCATGGATGCGGCCAATAAAGCGGCCGAGCCATTCGAGCGTATCGCGCCGGTCCAGATCAGGCGCGCGACCGCCGCGCCGCTCGAAGATCGAGAAGCGAAATCCATCAAATGTATGCAGCGTGCGGCCTTCGAAGACGCGCGCCGGTACCGCCGGAATCTCGCGCGCGGCGAGTTCGGCAACAAACGCGTGTTCTTCGAGAATCGCCTCGTCCGTCCAGCGTTCGGGCCGGTAAAACTTCGCGACGACAGGCGGCCCGTCCTCGACACCAATCTGGTAGACGCGGTTTTCGTAGCTGTTCAGAGGCAGCATGCGCCCATCGGTGCGCACGCCGACGGTGCTCAAGACGCTGTCGATAGCATCGAGCACACATTCCGGCTTTAGCCGGGCAAAAGGCACGGCACCGGAGACACCGTCCTGCAGATCATGGGTTTCGTCGTTCATGCCCGCATTGTGCGCCGCGCCGCCGTCAAAGACGAGCGCCGCAGCGACACCTGCGAGCACGAGCCGCGTTTAGTGTATCTGCGCGCTGGACGGGCGGACGAGTTCGCCCGTATCGATCAGGTCTTCGAGGAAAAAGGGTTCAGTGTTGAGATGCTGCGAAGTGCCGGGCTCACCGGCGTACCACGCCACCATCGCCATGTCGCCGAGAATACGCATGACTATCCCGCGCGCACCTTGTGGTACGGCGATATGCACGGAGCGGACAATAGAACCGACTTGCATGATATTTCCCCGTTCTCCCATTGCCGGCTTTATGGAAATCGTGCCGGTCGATGTGATGATAAAAAGCGCCGCTTCGCCGATAACGTTGCAAACGCACCTGATTCTCTCCGCGTCGGGCGCGGCGGTAATCGAGTTCACTGATGCAGATGACCTCACTGTACCGCATGCCGATGAGCCATCATAAACCCTGCCGCGCCGCTGTATCCAAATCTCGCGCCTCAGGTCACACTTGCGACCACGCTTGTCGTGACCCTTTGGCCATCTGAACATCCGCGTGGGACGGACCCGAGTGATTCACCAACCGCTCTCGTTGCCGGGCTGGAAGGCGCTATGCGCGCAATCGGGGTATCGTTGAGTCCTTTGCCATGGCGCAAGGAGATCCATTCGTGACCGCATCGCCGGAACCCCACCGGACTGCTTCTTCAGCTGTTCCACCGTCTCACGCTGCTTCCTCCACGTCGCCCTCCGCCGTGCCCTATCTGGAACGCGGCACACCTGCTTACTGGCGTGCGAGCCTGGCGCTTTTATTCGCAGGCTACGCGACCTTCTCGTTGCTCTACTGTGTGCAACCTTTGCTGCCCGCGTTCTCGAGCGCTTTCGGTGTGAGCCCTGCTCAAAGCAGTCTGTCGCTTTCGGTGACGACGGCCGCGCTTGCGCTCGCGGTGTTCGTTGCCGGCTTCGTTTCGGAAGGCTGGAGCCGTCACCGGTTGATGACGCTTTCGTTGAGCGTCTCCGCGCTTCTCACGTTAGGCGTTTCCATCGCGCCGCAGTGGCACCAGTTGCTGGTATTGCGCGCACTTGAAGGGCTTGCGCTCGGCGGCGTGCCGGCCGTCGCGATGGCGTATCTCGCTGAGGAGGTTCATCCGGATGGGCTCGGCCTGGCGATGGGACTTTACGTTGGCGGCACCGCGATCGGCGGCATGGCGGGGCGGGTGATCACCGGCGTGGTCGCCGATCTGTTTTCCTGGCGCGTCGCGATTGGCACGATTGGCGTACTCGGCGTCCTCTCGATGCTTGCGTTTCGCTCCCTCCTGCCACCCTCGCGTCACTTCGTGCCGCGCCGGGGACTTGGCTTTACACATCATCGCCTGGCGCTGGCGCGACAGTTCACGCAGGCTAGCCTGCCGGCCCTGTTTCTGATGGCGTTCGTTTTGATGGGCAGCTTCGTTACGCTCTACAACTACATAGGTTACCGCTTGCTCGCGCCGCCCTATCACCTGAGCCAAACGGCGATTGGCGGTATCTTCGTCGTCTATCTGACCGGCGTGGTCGCCTCGCCATGGTCGGGCCGGATGGCCGATACCTTTGGCCGCGCTCGCGTGCTGACGGGCGGCGTCGTGATCATGCTGATCGGGCTCGGATTGACGATGCTGCAGTCGATCCCGGCCATCGCCGCGGGCATTGCCTGCGTCACGTTTGGCTTTTTCGCCAGCCACGCGGTAGCTAGCGGCTGGGTTGGACGGCTAGCGAAGGAAGCCAAGGGACAAGCGGCCGCGCTGTATCTGCTGGCCTATTACCTGGGGTCGAGCATTGTCGGTTCGTATGGGGGGCGCTTCTGGACGGCACACGGCTGGAATGGCGTTGCGGGATTAGTCGGCATGCTGCTGGCGCTGGGCATAGCCGTTTCGCTCTGGCTGCGCAGACGCGAACGGGTCGGCGCCGCCTGACTACAAGCCCCGTCGGAAAGGCCATTGTAAGCGTACGCTTCACATCTACGTGCACAAACGGCGGCCTGTGCATCGCTGCACAGCCCCGCCTGGCAAGGTTTCGATGCGCTGCACAAGCTCGCTGCAGCGCCGCAACCTGTCTCCACACCGGTCAAACTCTGGCCTATACTCAAATCAAGCGTGACAGCCAAATTACTCTAGAAATAGCTGCTGACGCCGCGAGGACATCATAAGGAGACAAGCATGACCTACTTCACAATCGGCGATTTCATCCTGGTCATTCCGATGGCGCTAGCCGGCGCGTTGTTTGTCGGCGCGCTGCCCTGCAAGACGGAGTTAAGGCACAACGTCTTCCGCGTGCTTGGCGCGCTTCTCGGTGTCGGAGTCGCGGTTCTGCTCGTGGAAGGACTACCCGCGCTGGTTTAGCAGGTGCGGGACCCGGGCTCGTTCGAAGGCACTGTGGCGTCGAGTGCGCCCGGACCTTTGAACTGACGTAGTGCGCTGCTGAAATAGGCGGGTTGAGTCCATTCGTCTGATTCACTGCGGACTTCATGCGCAAGTGCGGGCAGGGCGGTCCACGGCAACGTCGGCTGCTGATGATGCAATCGATGCAGATGATGATTCATCAGCACACCTTGCCATATACGCGGAACGCGGAAATTGCGCGCACGTCCGGGCTCGTCGGGTCCAACACCATGATGCGGCAGGTTGTCGGCGAGCGATAGCCAGCCACCTCGCAGATACATCATCACGGCCAGCACCGGCCACCACATCCCGTAGAAGTAAAAAGCCGTCGCAAAGAGCGCGAGCGCCAGCAACGCGTCACGCCGGATTCGAGCACGCCGCGCGGGATCAGCCGCGAAGCCGCCAAAGAGACGTTGCACGTCGGCACCCACCGGCCCTTCTGCGCCAATTGCATGAGTCACCATCGAACGCGCCATGTTCGCGGGTAAAAAAGCGAGCACTGGCAACACAAGTTCCCCCACGTACAGGCCGCCCAGCAAGCGCGCGTAATAGCTGAGTCGGGTGTGCCACAGAGGCCGCGTTGGGTCCACGACGTCCGGGCGATCGAACGGTTCGCGGGTAAAGCGATGATGCATCAGGTGTCCGAAACGCACGGCGTCGAACGGAAGCGCGAAGGCAATCGCCAGAGCGCGCGCAACGTTCTCGTTCAGATGTCGCCGGGCAAACAGTTGCCCGTGAATTGCCTCGTGGATCAATCCCCAGTGCGTGGGCGTCGATATGACCAGCGGCACGATCAGCAGCAACGCTGGTGTACCCCAGTCACGTAGCAAAAACGGCAGCCCGAAGAGTTGTAGCGCCAGCGCTAGCGTCACCGCAATCAGCCACGCGAGATTGGCGCGCACATCAATCGTGGCGCGTCGCGGCGTGCGCCGCGCTTGTCCCGCGGTTGGTGTCGTCGATCCAGCTTGAGCGGCCGCACTTCGGTCCATCTTTCCTCCGTCGAGTCGTGATCGGAGGCGACCATAGCAGCGCTGTATGACAGCGGGAAGAATGGCGTTGGAGTCGCAGGACGTCGCGTCTGAACACCCACACCCATAGAGAAAAAGCCGCCTTACGGCGGCTTTCAAAACCATTTCCGGAGCAACACCTACGTTGCCTCGTGCGACGTTTAAACCGCCTGATCCGTGGACGGCTTTTCCCACAGGTTCACGCCACCCTCGATCGCAAATCGGTCAATCTCGGCCAACTCCTCTTTCGAGAACTCGAGGTTCTTCAGCGCGCCAGCGTTTTCGATCACCTGTTCGGGCTTGCTCGCGCCGATCAGCGCCGACGTGACTCGTCCACCGCGCAGCGTCCATGCAAGCGCCATTTGCGCGAGGCTTTGACCGCGTCGTTGCGCGATATCGTTGAGCTTGCGGATGTGCCCGAGGTTTTGCGGGTTCAGATGATCCTGCTTCAACGAGCCGCCACCCGGCTTGTTGACACGTGCATCCTGAGGCACGCCGTTCAGATACTTGCCGGTCAGAAGCCCTTGCGCGAGCGGCGTAAAAGCAATGCTGCCCGTACCCAGTTCGTCGAGCGTATCGAGCAGTTCTTCTTCGACCCAACGGTTCAGCATGTTGTAAGCCGGTTGATGAATCAGCAGCGGCACCTTGTACTCGGCGAGCAGCTTGGCCATCTCGCGAGTCTTGGCGGCCGAGTACGACGAAATACCCACGTACAGCGCTTTGCCCTGCTGCACGATGCTCGCCAGCGCACCAGCGGTTTCTTCGAGCGGGGTGTCAGCATCGAAGCGATGCGAATAGAAAATATCCACGTAATCGAGCCCCATGCGCTGCAGGCTCTGATCCAGACTCGCGAGGATATATTTGCGCGAACCGCCGCCCTGACCGTACGGACCTGGCCACATATCCCAGCCAGCCTTCGACGAGATCAGCAGTTCATCGCGGTACGGCTTGAAGTCGTCCTTGAACAGACGGCCAAAATTGGTTTCGGCGCTGCCATACGGAGGGCCATAGTTGTTCGCCAGATCGAAGTGCGTGATGCCGAGATCGAACGAGGTACGCAGAATCTCGCGCTGCGTCGAGATCGGCGTGGTATCGCCGAAGTTGTGCCACAGGCCAAGCGACAGCGCCGGCAGTTTGAGGCCCGATTTGCCGCAAACGCGGTATTGCATGTCCGAATAGCGTGCTGAAGCTGCTTCGTAAGCCATTGCTTGAGTCCTTGATGAAAGCGAAAGGAAAGAGGGCCGACCCGGCGCGCTGCCGGTCATTGTTGTTTCGCGCGGGCTTGCGCGGTTCATTGCAGGTGAGGCGAGGCCAATATCTTAGCCAATCGCCGCGCCTGGTGCAGGGACCCATTATGCGGGACGCACATGGACGCGGCCGCGCTGCTCCCCTAAACTTCGACGACCCTTTTATTGGAGGAAGTTCATGACCAAAGCGATTTCGATTGCCCTGCTTGTCGGCGGCGTGGTGTTACTGTATTTCGGCGGCCAGGCATTCCATTCGCTGAGCAGCGATGTGTCGCGCGTGTTCACCGGTTCGCCGACCAACAAGGCCATCTTCCTGATTGCCGGCGGTGTGGTGGCATCGCTAGCGGGTCTGATCGGGATCGCTACGTCGAGCGGCAGGCGCTGAAAACAGGCAGTGCGATTCGCTTACGCGGCGGATCGCCCCTTTGATTCACGGGCCGGCCCGCACGGGACAGCCCCGGCCAACCGCAATCAGAATGCAACTTCCGGTTTGGAAGCCGAACGAGACCCCGGCAGCGGAACATTGCTCGCTCCGTGGTACGTGTACACCAGCGAGAATTTCACCGCATCGCTGAGGTTCTTGCCGGCCGAGTGCAGCGTATTGCAGTGGAAGAACACGACGTCGCCCTTGTTCAGTTCCGGCGACACAGCCGTGCGAATCTGCGCGACGTTCTCGGGCAGATCGGAACGGAAAAATTTCGCTTGATCGAAACGATCCGACGTGAAAGTCGCGTTATGCGATTGCGGCACGAACCACAGGCCACCGTTATCCACGGTCTCCGATCCCAGCGCCAGCCACGTGGACACCAGATCGTCCCGCTCGAACGACCAATAGCGCGCGTCCCGATGCCAGCCGGTCAGGCTGCCGTACGCAGGATGCTTGGTCATCATGCAGTTGTGATGCGCGCGCGACAGACGCGGCTCTTCACCGAAATACAGTTCCATCCAGCCGCGAACGTCCGGAGCTGTGGCCCATTGCGCAAAACGCGCGTGGCGCGA
This sequence comes from Paraburkholderia sp., assembly GCF_049581445.1. Classification (GTDB taxonomy): domain Bacteria; phylum Pseudomonadota; class Gammaproteobacteria; order Burkholderiales; family Burkholderiaceae; genus Paraburkholderia. Next base: position 20,246 of record NZ_JBAURZ010000213.1, read on the forward strand.
ATAGGCGTCGAGCAGGCGGCGCACGGTATGGCCGCCGGGTGCATGCCTGGACTCCGGCGCGCCCGGATAGCGCAAGTCCGCTTCGAACTCGATCGGGGCCGCCGCTTCCTCCAACTGTTGCTGCGCGATCTGCTTCAGTTCGTCGCAGCGCTCGGGCGCCACCAATCCCGGCACGACGACAAAGCCCTGCTCGCGCAACCTCTGAACCTGTTCTTTTTTCGAATGAAATGACATGGGTGTTCCGATACCTTCCACTAGCCGATGCTCGATTGTAAAACGGGCGCGATCGGCGTGCGGCGCTTTCCTGCGTGGCGATCCGGGGGAGCGCATCGCCATGTCAGCGGCTGCGCGGCGAGTGAACGGGATGAGTCGCGTACTGCAGTTGCGCTCCAGTCGCGCTCATCGGGCCGCAGCGCCGTGGCGCATCTGCTGCACCTGGTAAGGGCAGAGGTGCACGTCAATTGGACACAAAGGGCGCGATCCGGGCTGCATCGTCTGCCAGCTGACCCCGTAAAAACCCGTAGAAGGTCGGGGTAACACGGACTTCCTTGCGTCACGTTTCACGTGTAGCCTCCCGGCATGTTGAATGTATTTGCAGTTCTTTCCCTTGGCGCGCGGCCCACTCCGGCCCATGCCGCCACTCCCAATGAGTTTTCAGGCGTGCCCATCGATACCGCTGGCATGTTTGCTGCATATTTTTGCAGCACATCCGCCCTGCGATCCGCTGCCTACCTTTGAAGCCATGCACACTCTCCTGAGCACCCGCTTGACCCGCGCCGCCCTCAAGGCAGCGCGTCCCGCCCGCCGTCACGTGGTGCGGGCGTTGCGCCATCACGCCACCCGTACTCGTGCGCTCGCCGGGCAATGGCGCGACGCCAAACCAGTCGACGGTATCCGCACCTGGTTCC
>NZ_JBAURZ010000214.1:0-10772 GCF_049581445.1 Paraburkholderia sp.
GGGCAAGGCAGCGCTCAGGCGCAGGGCGCGCGCGGCCGTACCGAGGCTGATCGGCCCGCGCCTTGGATGCCGGCTGAACCGGTCGCACCAGATGGGTGGCTGCGCGAGCCGGCGACGGCGGCGCGCAGAAATGGGCCGGAGCAAAGTGGCACTGGTGCTGGCGGGGTTGGCGCTCACGCGAGTGCTACTCGTGCTGGTGCTGATGATGCAGGCGGTCCTGGAGCCGGTGCCGGCGTTCCCTCCCGTAGCGCCTCATCCCGTCCGATCGCTCGGCCCAGCCCATTGGGTGCAGCAGTGGCCGGTGCTGGTGTAAGCGCCGCAGCCGACGGCTCGAAGACGTTCGCAGCCAGCGCGGCGACGCCGGTCAACACTTTGGGCACCCCTGGAAGCTCTATCCACGCGCAGCCCACGCCTGCTTCAGTCCAAAGGACCGCGCAACCGATGCGCACCAACGCGCCGCTGCCCTCGACGGAAAGCAGTGCGGCGTCGACACCTGGCGGAGCACCGCAGCAGTCCAGTCTTAATGCCGCTCGCGGCACTCAGGCACCCCTTGGTCACGTCAGCTCGAGCACGCGGGCTCCCAATTTTTCGCGCCCGCCCGCCGCTACCCAGCAAGTTACCCCGCCCGCCAGCGTGCAGGAAACGCTGCGCACCATCGAAGAGAATGCCGCGCGCTGGACGACCATCGCAGGCGCGAGCCTCGCTCGTCGAGACCATCCTGAGGTCGTCAGATACACGACCGATCCGTCAGCATCTACACCAACGGACGACACGACCACGGACGATGGCCGCGCCCGATCCGCGACAGCGTCCAATGCCGATGCGGCCAGCGGCATGCAAAATAGCACTGCGGCATCTGCTGCCCACGTGCAATCCGAAAGCGAGCTACCTCCCGAACCCGCGAGCACGTCGGACGTGCCTCCTACGGCCGGTGACCCTGCAGTCGTGACGCTCACCGAAGACGCTGCCGCGATGGCGCCTGTCGCGGAAGAGTCCGCCGCGCCAGTACAAGTGGCGAGCAATGAAGCCGACTCAAGTCCTGAACCAGGCTTGGGCCCCGAGGTCGACACAGCCTTGGCGCAACATGCAGGCCTCGAAGCCGACGCCTCGCCAGCGCAGACCACCAGCGCAGGCATCCCCGCAGCGAGCGTCCCGGCTGAAGACTCGTCGAATGGCGATCAATGGCACACCTTCGACGCGCCGATCGAAGCCCCCCTGCCCCGCCCTGAAAACGCGATAACCATCGAGCGCGCGGAGTTAGCCACGCTCGCGGCGCAGGACGAAGCACAAGGCGAAGGGCGGCCCGAAGCAGAACCGTTCACGCTACCGAACGCCGAACCAGCGCACGTAGAGCGGTCCAACGTCGAACCCGCGCTGCCGCAGAGTCCATCGCTTTCGAACGTGGTGCGCTTTCCCGGCTTCGCTGCGAGCGCCGTTGTTCACGCCGAATCCACGACATTTGACGCCGCCGAGCCTCCACGCGAAGAAAGCCCAGTCACGCACCACACGTCCGCCGCCTCGCGCTACGTCCGCGCGGATGACACCACCACCGTGGACGAAACCGACAAAGCCGACGAAGCCAACGAAGCCGAAGCGCCCGACGAAGTAGCCTACGACGACGACAGCGCCGCCCCGGTGACCCCCGGCATGCACGCCGCGCCGTTCCCCATCACGCGCCACGAGCCGGCCAACGAACCCGTGGCGCCCCGCCCTCCTGTGCGCGGCCATGCTCCCACCGTGTTTGAGTTCCGCGCGCCGGCGGCATCGATGGTCGAACTGCCCACGCTCGATCTGCTCGCCCGCGCCGACACCGATGTCGAGCCGGTCTCCGAGGAGCACCTCGCCGAAACCGGCCAGTTGATCGAGCAGCGCCTGCAGGAATTCAAGGTGCCGGTGACGGTGGTCGGGGCCTCGGCGGGTCCGGTGATCACGCGTTTCGAAGTCGAGCCCGCGCTCGGCGTGCGCGGCAGCCAGATCGTCGGCCTGATGAAAGACCTGTCGCGCGGACTCGGCCTCACGTCGATCCGCGTGGTCGAAACGATCCCCGGCAAGACCTGCATGGGCCTCGAACTGCCGAACGCCAAACGGCAAACCATCCGCCTGTCAGAGATCCTCGAAGCAAATGTCTACCAGCACTCGCACTCCATGCTCACGCTCGCGATGGGCAAGGACATCACGGGCCATCCAGTGGTCGCCGATCTGGCGAAGGCGCCCCACATGCTCGTGGCAGGCACCACGGGGTCGGGCAAGTCGGTGGCGATCAACGCCATGATCGTGTCGCTGCTGTACAAGGCCACGCCCGAAGAAGTGCGCCTCATCATGATCGACCCGAAGATGCTGGAATTGTCGGTCTACGAAGGTATCCCGCATCTGCTCGCACCGGTCGTGACGGACATGAAACTCGCCGCCAACGCGCTCAACTGGTGCGTGGGCGAAATGGAAAAACGCTACCGGCTGATGTCGGCGGTGGGCGTACGTAACCTTGCGGGCTTCAACCAGAAAATCCGCGACGCCGAAGCCGCCGGCAAGAAACTGGGCAACCCATTCTCGCTGACGCCCGAAGCGCCTGAGCCGCTCGCCGCCTTGCCGCTGATCGTCGTGGTAATCGACGAACTGGCCGACCTGATGATGGTGGCCGGCAAGAAGATCGAAGAGCTGATCGCACGTCTCGCGCAGAAAGCGCGGGCCGCCGGCATCCACCTGATACTGGCAACGCAGCGGCCGTCTGTTGATGTGATTACCGGTCTCATCAAGGCCAACATTCCGACGCGCGTCGCCTTTCAGGTGTCGTCGAAGATCGACTCGCGCACGATTCTCGACCAGATGGGCGCCGAATCGCTGCTTGGTCAGGGCGACATGCTATTCCTGCCGCCTGGCACCGGTTATCCGCAGCGCGTGCACGGCGCGTTTGTGGCCGACGAGGAAGTGCACCGGATCGTCGAGTATCTGAAGCAGTTCGGCGAGCCGCAATACGAGGAAGGCATCCTCGACGGGCCCGTAAGCGACGGCGCCACGCAGGACCTCTTCGGCGACACGCCCGAAGCCGAAGCGGACCCGCTCTACGACGAAGCCGTGGCCTTCGTGGTGCGCACCCGGCGCGCGTCGATCTCATCGGTGCAGCGTCAATTGCGCATCGGCTATAACCGTGCGGCGCGCCTCGTCGAACAGATGGAAACAGCAGGACTCGTCTCGGCGATGGGTATCAACGGCAGCCGCGAAGTGCTGGCGCCTGGACCGGCTGAATAAGCAGCCGCCGTCACCGGCTTGCGTCGATGCAAGCAAAACAAACGGGCCTCGCAGGCATATCCGCCTGCAGGCCCGTTTCGTTTTATGCCGCTTTAAAGGCGCCTGACTGTGCTCGAACGCGACGCGTCGGCCTGACGCTTACGACGGCGATACCAGCTTGAAATCCACCGGCGAGCCGATATCGATCCGCTTCGGATTCGCTTCGAGCAAGCCGGTCTGCTGGTCGCGTTTGAAGACATACGCGGTGTCGCTGTTCTGATTGCCGACGATCAGCCAGTTGCCGGTCGGATCGATCGCGAACTCACGCGGCGACTTGCCAAGGCTCGATTGCCGGCCCACCAGTTTCAGATGGCCGTTCGCCTGATCGACCGCGAAGATCACGATCTCGTTGGCGTCACCACGGTTGGTGGCATAAAGGAAACGTCCGTCCGGCGACAGATGGATCGCAGCCGCCCCCACCTGCCCCTTGAAGTGGGGTTCCGTAATTGGCGAGACCTGCAGCAGCGTGAGCCTGCCGTCGTCATAACGGAACGTGCTGACGGTCGCCGCCAGTTCGCTCGTCAAATACGCGTATTTGCCATCCGGGCCAAACACCAGGTGACGCGGACCGGAGCCCGCCTTCACGTCCGTATAGCGCCATTCGGTCGGGCCGAACAAGCCGCGGCTACCGTCCGGCGTATAGAGGTACGAGTAGAGCTTGTCGGCACCAAGGTCCTGCGCGAACAGGTACTTGCCGTCCGGCGAGAACACCGTCGAATGCACATGCGAGTTGTCCTGGCGTCCTTTTACCGGGCCACCCCCTTCGTGATGCACCGTCAGCACCGCTTGTCCAACCTGGCCGTCGGCCTGCAGCGGAAACACCGCGAAGCTGCCGCCCGGATCAGCCGCCACTGAGTAATTCGCCGTCAACAAGTATTTGCCGTCCGGTGAGATCTTCAGATAGCACGGGTCATTGCCCTCCGAGGACACCTTGTTGAGAAACGTCAACTGGCCGCTTGCCGGATCGAAGCCAAACGCGCTGATGCCGCCGCGTTGAGAGGCCGGACCGTTATCGCCGGGGAGTTCGTTGACCGAGTACACGTGACGGCGGTCGCTGCTGACCACCACGTACGACGGGTTGACCGTCTGCGCGACCGACACGCGGGTCGCTTCGCCGGTCTTCGTGTCGAATCGGTAGACGTAGATGCCTTCGCTCTTGCCGCCCGTGTAGGTGCCGACGATCATGTCGTAGATGCCATCTGCGGGGGCCGGCCCGGCATCCTGGGCAAACGCGGGCGAAGCAACAATCGAGACCATAAGGAGTAAACCTCTTATTATCGTGCGGGCGGACCGGTGTGATGGCGTTGGCGAGGCGCAAACGCCCTCGCTTACGGATCGGGATTGACGGGAGAACAGCGAAGCGGCGCGCGGAGCAACTCGGTCGCGAAGATGCATATGGACCTCCTGGACATCGGGTTATTCGGTTTAGCTGTCACTGGTCTACCACGCGGTGTCGAGCGTTTTTTGTTATCGGCGCAAGTATAGAAGATAGAAGCAAAACGATGAGCCGGAACGCCCGTGCCTGTGAAGGCGGCCCGGTGCCGACGAGCCGCCTGACGGCCTGTCGGGCGCAAACCCTCTCTTACACCCGTAGTGCTACTCGGAGTCTCCATGAACATCACCCTAAGCCTGGGCCCGGTGGTTTCCCTGATCGCCGGCATCCTCATCCTCGTGATGCCGCGCCTCCTGGCCTACATCGTCGCGCTCTACCTGATCATCATCGGCGTGATCGGCATCTTTGGCGTCGCAGCGTCACATCTCTAATCCGTTGCGGGCGGCACGACGCTGACCGCCGTGGGCGGCCAACGGCTCATGGCTGATGGCGAGCGGTATCGCGGGCCGTCGGCACACACGCCAAAGGTCCGCCTCACACCCACTGATTTCGCAAGCTATCCGTTAGCTAACTGGTCGAGCCGCAGGCGTCCCTGCAGCGACAGGCCGCCGACGGCATAATGACCGTCGCCCTTTCGATATTGCTTGAAGCAGGCCCGCTCGGTCAGGAAGGCCATCGCAGTCTGCATCCCGTTGCGGGACAGACCCAGGCTTCGCGGGTCGAGTGGCAACATGGAATCGCCAGCAAGTTCGCTGGCGGCGGAGAGTATCTTGATGCAATCGGATTTCGACGGGTTCAGCATGGCTTTCGTCCTCGAAAACAGCGTTTGCGTGCGATGGACCGACCACGCCGCGACATCTCAGGCAGGTCCCCACCCTTCTACCAAAGCTCTGATTTTAAGCAGCGCCGCGCCGGAATGACAATGCGGGTTGCCGCCCATTACACGGGCTGAACCAAAACGTATGCGACGGGTCCGGTAATAACAGCAGCCCAGCGTGTACCGGGCGCAGTCCTTACACATACGCTGATGTCGATCACTTAAATCGGTCACTTATGCCCGCACTCATTGAAGACTATGCCCTCGTCGGCGACGGCCACACAGCCGCGCTGATCTCCCGTGACGGTTCCGTCGATTGGCTCTGCTGGCCGCGTTTCGACTCCGGCGCCTGCTTCGCCGCCCTGCTCGGCACCGAAAAGAATGGCCGCTGGCTGATTGCGCCGGACCTGAAAGAATCCGACACGCCTCCGGTGTTCAAGCGCCGCTATCGTGGCGAAACCTTGATTCTCGAAACCGATATCGAAACCGCCGATGGCGCGGTCACGGTGATCGATTTCATGCCGCCGGGCAATGGCTGGTCGGAACTGGTCCGGATCGTGGTGGGCCGGCGCGGCACGGTTCGCATGAAGATGGAACTGGTTCTGCGCTTCGATTACGGCTTTTCCATTCCGTGGGTGAGCCGCCTCAAGCACGATAGCGGCATCAAGGCCATCGTCGGGCCGGATACCGCGATATTGCGCACGCCTGTCGACCTGCGCGGCGAAAACATGCAAACCGTGGCCGAGTTCACCGTCACAGCCGGCGAGCGCGTGCCGTTCTCGCTCGCCTACTCGCCGTCGCACCTGCGTATTCCGCCCGCACGCGACCCGCACACGTCGCTCGCCCGCACCGAGAACCACTGGCGCGACTGGTCAGCGCGCAGCACCGTCGAAGGCAAATATGCAGAACCGATCCGCCGCTCTCTCATCACGCTGAAGGCGCTGGCCTACGAACCGACCGGCGGCATTGTTGCAGCGCCCACCACGTCGTTGCCCGAACAATTGGGCGGCACGCGCAACTGGGACTACCGCTACTGCTGGTTGCGCGACGCCACCATTACGCTGCTCGCCATGATGCGCGGGGGCTACTTCGACGAAGCCCGCGCCTGGCGGAGCTGGCTCGCCCGCGTCATGGCAGGCGCGCCGGAACAGTTGCAGATCATGTATGGCATTGCCGGCGAGAGGCGCCTGCCGGAGTGGGAGGTGGGCTGGTTACCAGGCTACCAGGACGCAGCGCCGGTGCGCATCGGCAACAATGCGGCGGGACAGTTGCAGCTCGACGTGTACGGCGAAGTGATGAACGCCCTGCATCTGGCGCGCGTAGGCGGGTTGCAGAATGACGACACGACCTGGAATGTGCAGTGCGAGATGCTCGAGCACCTCGAAACGATCTGGCAGGATCCTGACGAAGGCATCTGGGAGACCCGCGGCGGCCGGCAACATTTCACGTTCTCGAAGGTGATGGCATGGGTGGCGTTTGACCGCGCGGTCAAATCCGCCGAATCGTTCAATCTCCCCGCACCACTCGATCACTGGCGCGCGATTCGCGATCAGATTCACGCCCAGGTCTGCGAGAAGAGCTGGAACGCCAGGCTCAACGCATTCACCCAGATCTACGGCGGCGACGAACTCGACGCGAGCGTCCTGCTGTTGCCGCAAGTGGGCTTTCTGCCGCCGTCCGATCCGCGCGTGATCGGCACGCTCGCCGCCACCGAAAAGTATCTTTTGCGCGACGGTTTCGTGATGCGCTACCGTACTACGGAATTCGACGATGGGCTGCCACCCGGCGAAGGCACCTTCCTCGCGTGCAGCTTCTGGATGGTCGATAACCTCGCCATGCAAGGCCGGGTTGAGGAAGCCGAGACGATGTACGAACGCCTGCTCGCGCTCGCCAACGACGTCGGATTGCTAGCCGAGGAGTACGACCCGGCCGCGAAGCGGCTGGTCGGCAACTTCCCGCAGGCGTTTTCGCATGTGGCGCTGGTGCACACCGGACTGAATCTGATGAAGCACGAGCAGGAGATGGCGAAAGCCACCGGGCAGCCGCCCCATGACGGCAACGCGCAGGACGACGAGATGTTCGAACAACCGGCGCAATAGACGCAATGTGCAGCGGCTAAATTGCAGCGGGCACGCTACGTGCGACCGGCTAGGGGCAAACCTCTAACCAGGCGCCTGGGCATAACGGCAGCCGAGCGCCAAAACTTGACCCTGCGGGAACCCCGTATAGCACCGCAGCAATTTCGGCCCTACCATGATCTAATGACGTTTTAGCAACGTTTAGGTCAAAAGTTGCTGCGTTGCACAAATTCGTTCAGTCCGATATGATCAACTGCAACTCTTGGCCGATAATCAAGCGTTCACAACCAATACGGCCCGCCGCTACGCGACTCGCGAGTTTGCGAAGCCCCATGCAAACCGCCCCAACGCTGGAGCACCCATGCTCTATCAACTGCACGAATTCCAACGGGCGCTGTTAAGCCCGCTTACCGCCTGGGCTCAGGCCGCGTCGAAATCTTTCGCGAATCCGGCTAGCCCTTTTGCCTATGTTCCGGGCGCAACCCGTCTTTCCGCGGGTTACGAATTGCTCTACCGGCTCGGCAAAGATTACGAAAAGCCTGAATTCAACATCCATCAGATCGTCAAAGACGGCCACAACATTCCGATCATCGAGCAAACGATCATCGAGAAGCCGTTTTGCCGTCTGTTGCGCTTCAAGCGCTTCGCTGACGATAGCGGCGCCGTTAGCCAACTGAAAGATGAACCGGTCGTGCTGGTGTGCGCGCCGTTGTCCGGCCACCACGCCACGCTGCTGCGCGACACCGTGCGCACCCTGCTGCAAGACCACAAGGTGTACATCACCGACTGGCTCGACGCACGCATGGTCCCGCTTGAAGAAGGCAGGTTCCACCTGGACGATTACGTTGCTTACATCCAGGAGTTCATTCGCCATATCGGCGCGAAGAACCTGCACGTCATCTCCGTGTGCCAGCCTACCGTGCCGGTACTCGCCGCCATTTCGCTGCTGGCGAGCCGTGGCGAAGACACGCCGCGCACCATGACGATGATGGGCGGCCCGATCGACGCACGTAAGAGCCCGACCTCGGTGAATTCACTGGCCACGCAGCATTCGTTCGAATGGTTCGACAACAACGTGATCTACACGGTGCCGCCGAACTATCCGGGCGTGGGCCGCAAGGTCTATCCGGGCTTCCTGCAGCACACCGGTTTCGTGGCGATGAATCCGGAGCGTCACGCTGCATCGCACTGGGACTACTACCAGAGCCTGCTGGCTGGCGACGAAGATGACGCTGAAGCTCATCGCCGTTTCTACGACGAGTACAACGCCGTGCTCGACATGGACGCCGACTACTACCTCGACACGATCCGCGTCGTCTTCCAGGAATTCCGCCTGGCTGAAGGCACCTGGGATGTGTCGGGAGAACGCGTACGGCCGCAGGACATCAAGAAGACCGCCCTCTTCACCATCGAAGGCGAACTCGACGATATCTCCGGCGACGGGCAAACGCGCGCTGCACACGATTTGTGCAGTGGGATTCCCGCCAAGGACAAGCAGCATTTCACCGCGGAAAAGTGCGGCCACTATGGCATTTTCTCGGGCCGCCGCTGGCGCACCATCATTTATCCGCAACTGCGCGACTTTATCCTCGAGCACAACAAGAGCACGAAGTCCGCTGCGGAAAAAGTTGAAGCGTAAGATGCGCGCAAGCAGGTAGCCCAGCGTCAACGGGTTGCCATGCTAAAGATTGTGTCTGCATCAAACGAAACGAAAAACGGCCCCTGCAAGGGCCGTTTTTCGTTTTTGAGCAAGCGTACACACTGGTCGGAATTGTTTCGAATTCCTATGTTCCCCGCGCAGTGAGCAATGCTTCGCAACGAGCGAAGCACCGCTCGCGGAAGAACGTGGCACGCTGAGGCATGCGACGGCGCGTGATGTTTAACGCCTCAGCAGATACGCCAGCAACAACTCCGTGTTCATCTGCACCACTTCGCTGCGTTCGGCCGGCGTGCTGAAATCGCGACCCAGCGTTGCTTCCAGCGTGAAGCGGTTCGACACGATGTAATAGCCCATACCCGACAGCGTGACGTAAAAGCGCAGCGGATCGACATTGGTGCGAAACAGTCCGGCGCGCTGGCCGCGTTCGAGAATACTGGCCAACGTTGCAACGATCGGCGAGATCATTTCGCGAATACGTGTGGACTTCTGCATATAGCGCGCCTCGTGCAGGTTCTCGTTATTCACGAGACGCAGCAGTTCGGGATGATCGCGATAGTAGTCCCACACAAAATGCGCAAGCCGCGTCACGGCCTCGACGGGTGCAATGCCGTTCAGGTCAAGCGTGCGTTCAGCTTCAGTGAGCGCGCCGAAAGCGTGCTCCAGTACAGCCGTGAAAAGCTGCTCCTTGCTACCGAAGTAGTAATAGAGCATTCGTTCATTGGTTTCCGCGCGGCGGGCAATCTGGTCGACGCGCGCGCCGAACAACCCACCATTTGCAAATTCCTCAGCCGCCGCGAGCAGAATACGGCGCCGGGTGCCTTCAGGATCTCTTTTGATTTTCGGCTGATTCATGGTGGCATGTTCGTGAGCCGCGTTATCCGGATCGTGCCGCCGGCCTCTCCTCGGGCCTTGCACCGACAGCACTGAACGGGCTGGTTGGGGGACACCCTTCTGCGGTCTTTCGGAAAAGCGCTTTGATTATGGCACATGGTTTGGTAATGGCAATCGGGGAAATCGGCGATAATGCGCTATTTCCCCTATGCCTGATGGAGCGGGCCATTTCGCCTCGCTTCCGTCTGCCGTTGAGCGCCCTGGGTCGCCCTTCGGCCGCCCTTTGGCAAGCCTCACCGTCGTGACCGTGACCGATTCCATAACACTCGCAGACCGCATCGAAGATCTGCTGCCCCAGACCCAATGCACGAAATGCGGATACGCCGGATGCCGGCCGTACGCCGAAGCCGTAGCAGTTGGCACAGCGAACTACAATCAATGCCCGCCAGGCGGCGCTGAGGGTGTCGCACGACTGGCCGACCTGCTCGGCAAACCGCTGATCCCGCTTAATCCCGCCAACGGTGTCGAACGCCCGCGCCCGTTGGCGGTAATCGACGAGAATCTGTGTATCGGTTGCACGCTGTGTATGCAGGCGTGTCCAGTCGACGCGATCATTGGCGCACCGAAGCAGATGCACACGGTGATCGAAGCGCTGTGCACTGGCTGCGACCTGTGCGTGCCGCCGTGTCCGGTGGATTGCATCGCCATGGTGCCGGTTACGGGTGAGGCAACCGGCTGGGATGCCTGGACGCAGGACGAGGCAAACGC
>NZ_JBAURZ010000215.1:0-19245 GCF_049581445.1 Paraburkholderia sp.
CGTTGGCGCCGACGGTGGGCACGTCTGACTGGGAAGATGCATTGGGGCAGAAGGTGGTGTTCCTGTCGAATGCGAATCAGCAGAGTGCCGAGTTGACCTTGAACCCGAAGGATCTTGGACCGCTACAGGTGGTCCTTCAGGTTGCCGATAACCATGCACATGCGTTGTTTGTTTCGCAGCATCCGCAGGTTCGGGAGGCGGTCGAGGCGGCGCTGCCGAAATTGCGCGAACAAATGGAAGCGAATGGGATTGGGCTTGGCAGCGCCAGTGTGAGTGATGGGTTTGGTGGACAGGCTGGGCAACAGGGGCAGGCGTCGTCTGGGTCTCGGCGGGGGTCTGGTTTTGCCTCCGGCGGGGATGATGCTGAGGCGGATTCTACGGTGGCTAGTGTTGCCGTTCGGCAGAGTGTGGGGTTGGTGGATACGTTTGCATAATCGTTTTTGTCCTGCGGACGTGGGGCTTGTTTTTTGGGTTGTTGGTCTGTTTGCTTGCCCCTAGGGCTGTTTGATTGGGGTTTTGGCGTTTCCTTGATTTCTTGTCGGTCTGGTTGCGTTGGCTTTTTGGTGGTTGCCTTCCGGCGTTGGCGTTGCCTTGCATTTCTATTGGTCTGCTTGCGTTGGCTTTTTGCTGGTTGCCTTTGGGCGTTGGCCTTTCCTTGTTTTGTTATCGGTTTATTAGCGATGCCCCTGTGCGGGGCGGCACTCACTTTCTTTGCGGCCGCAAAGAAAGTAAGCAAAGAAAGCGGCTCAAACCGCCAGCTTGTAGGTGTCCACCACCCCCGCGATCAGGAAGTGGTCCGAGACGAGACCTGCCCTTGCACACCATGCGGTAGTGACACAGCACTCATCCATCCCACTCCGCACTGCGTGCGTCGCGGCGGAGTGCACTGGATGTGGTGCACGGAGACTTCCGTACCCGCGGCGATGGGCGCCGGGTCAGGTTATGCCTGACGGCGGGGCGCGAAGCGCGACGCTGGAGCGGATGAGTGCTTTGTCACTAACGTGAGTGGTGCAAGGGACGATCTCGTCTCGGACCGCTCCGGCTGGCGTGCCGAGACGGACACCTACAGGCTGGCGGTGTGAGCCGCTTTCTTTGCTTACTTTCTTTGCGGCCGCAAAGAAAGTGAGTGCTGCCCCGCACAGGGGCAACGCTAATAAACCAATAGAAATGCAAGGAAGGTCAACGCCCGAAGGCAAGCAGCGAAAAGCCAACGCAAACAGACCGACAAGAAATCAAAAAAACACCAAAAGCCCAAACCCAACAGAACCCCAACAGAAGGCACCGCGCCGCAGGCAAAACCCAAACCCACTGTCGGCCAAACCCCAAACAGAAGAGATACCCCCCAAACCCCCTTCTTTTCGACCCATCACGCGAACCGCAATTAAACAACAATTCAACCTACCAGCACTGAGGCAAGCAAGAATCCATGGCATCGACGACCGCAAACCAGCAAGCCACCGTTCAGCCGGCCACTCCAGGCCCGATGAAACGCATTCTCCTGATCGTGCTGATCGCCCTGATTGCCGCAGGCGCAGCCGGCGCCGGCGTCTGGTTCTTCATGTCCCGGCATGCGCCAGCGCCCGCAGCCGCGCAAGCCGCAATGCCCGCGCCGCTTGCGCTGCCGGTGTTCTTCCCGCTCGAACCCATGACCGTCAACCTGCAGTCCGATGACGGCCAGCAGCACTATCTGCGTATCGGTCTCACGCTCAAGCTCAACGACCCGAAGGTTCAGCAGGAGCTCACCGATCACATGCCGGAAGTGCGCAGCCGTATCCTGCTCGCACTGTCGAACAAACACCCGGACGACCTCGCCCCGCTCGACGGCAAGCGCGCGCTCGCCACCGAACTCAAGACATTGATCGAACAACCCACCGACAAGGGCGCATCACCCGTCCAGGTCGAAGATGTGCTGTTCACCGAATTCGTCGTGCAGTGACGCCGCTTAAAGCTGCTGCCTTCATTAACCGCCAAGGGACGCACGAGGAATAGGAATGGGCCACGAAGAGTTCATGTCCCAGGAGGAGGTCGATGCCCTCCTCAAGGGCGTTACCGGCGAGTCCGACTCGGAAGCGGAGCAATCAGACCGCTCCGGTGTCCGGCCGTACAACATCGCCACGCAGGAACGCATCGTCCGCGGCCGGATGCCCGGCCTCGAAATCATCAACGACCGCTTCGCGCGCCTGTTGCGCATCGGCCTCTTCAACTTCATGCGGCGCACCGCGGAAATCTCCGTCGGCCCAGTGAAGGTGCAGAAGTACAGCGAGTTCACCCGCAACCTGCCGATCCCGACCAATCTGAACCTGGTCCACGTGAAGCCGTTGCGCGGTACGTCGCTGTTCGTGTTCGACCCGAATCTGGTGTTCTTCGTGGTCGACAACCTGTTCGGCGGCGATGGTCGTTTCCATACCCGCGTCGAAGGCCGTGACTTCACGACCACCGAACAGCGCATCATCGGCAAGCTGCTCAACCTCGTGTTCGAGCACTACTCGACGTCGTGGAAAAGCGTGCGTCCGTTGCAGTTCGAGTACGTCCGATCGGAAATGCACACGCAGTTCGCCAACGTCGCGACGCCGAACGAAATTGTCATCGTCACGCAGTTCTCGATCGAATTCGGCTCGACCGGCGGCACGCTGCATATCTGCATGCCGTATTCGATGATCGAACCGATCCGCGACATCCTCTCTTCACCCATTCAGGGTGAGGCGGCGGACGTCGACCGGCGCTGGGTGCGGGTGCTGTCGCAACAGGTGCAGTCCGCGGAAGTCGAACTGAGCGCCGATCTCGCGCAGATCCCGATCACGTTCGAACAGATTCTGAACATGCGCAAGGGCGATGTGCTGCCCATCAACATCCCGGAACACATCACCGCAAAGGTGGACGGCGTGCCGGTGATGGAATGCGGCTACGGTATTTTCAATGGTCAATATGCGTTGCGGGTCCAGAAAATGATCAGCGCAGCGGACACGATGAAGGAAGGTGGATATGACTGAGCTGAATGCAACGCCCGAGGCGGAACTGCCGGCAGGCGCAGCGCAAATGGCGGCCCTCGATGCGGGGTCCGACGAAGCCTCGCTCGACGACTGGGCAAGCGCGCTCGCCGAACAGAACGACAACAGCGCCGTCAGTGCGACGACCGCTGGCGTGTTCCAGCCGCTCTCGAAGGTCGAACCGAATTCGACGCGCAACGACATCGACATGATTCTGGACATTCCGGTCCAGATGACAGTCGAACTCGGCCGCACCAAAATCGCCATCCGCAACCTGCTGCAACTGGCGCAGGGTTCGGTGGTGGAGCTCGACGGCCTCGCCGGCGAGCCGATGGATGTGCTGGTCAACGGTTGCCTGATCGCGCAAGGTGAAGTCGTCGTCGTCAACGACAAGTTCGGCATTCGCCTGACCGACATCATCACGCCGTCCGAGCGGATCCGGAAGCTGAATCGATGAAACGCTTTGCCGGGCGCGCAGCCAGCGCCGCGATCGCCGCACCGCTTGCACTGGCGTCGACATTGACGCTGGGTTTCAGCCCGATGAGTGCCCGCGCAGCCGATATGAATGCCGTCAATCACGCTGCGCAGATGGCATCCACCGTCGGCGCAGGGACAGCGGTACCGGCACTCGGTGTGGGTGCGGTGTTGCAAACCGTCTTCGGCCTGGTGGTCGTGATCGGCCTGGTATTTGCATGCGCATGGCTCGCGCGCCGCTTCGGCCTGCAGCCCGGCGGCAGCCGCGGCGGTCTGATCAAGACTGTGGGCGGTGCATCGCTTGGCGGCAAGGAGCGCGTCACCGTCGTCGAGATCGGCGATACGTGGCTCGTGCTCGGCGCGGCTCCCGGCAGCGTACGTCTGCTGCACACCATGCCGGCGGCAGGTTCAACCAGCAGCGACACCTCATCAAACGGGCCGCTCTCGCAAGACCGCGTCACCGGCACCGCTTTGCCCGGCAGCTTTGGCCAACGCTTTCGCGAGGCGCTCAAAGGGGAAGTGGGCAAACGTTTCAACCGGCCAAATGGCGGGGATCAGTAAATGCAGTTCAGTCATCAAACCGCGCGCATCACGCGCGATGAACAGGATGCGCACGCCGTCTCGCCGCGTCATTCCGGTGTGTCCGCGACGTTGCGGCGCGTAGCGAAGTTCGCTTCACTCGCCTTGCCGGCCCTGCCGGTGCTGCTGATGGCGATGCCTTCGCTGTCATTTGCGCAGGCGGCCGGGCTGCCCGCATTCAACACCAGTCCGGGACCGAACGGCGGCACCACTTATTCGCTGAGCGTGCAGACGATGCTGCTGCTCACGATGCTGTCGTTCCTGCCGGCGATGGTCTTGATGATGACGAGCTTCACGCGCATCATCATCGTGTTGTCGCTGCTGCGCCAGGCGCTCGGTACGAGCACCACGCCGCCCAATCAGGTGCTGCTCGGACTCGCGCTATTTCTCACGCTCTTCGTGATGTCGCCGGTGCTGGACAAGGCGTATAACGATGGTTACAAGCCTTTCTCTGACGGTTCGATGCCGATGGACCAGGCCGTCACGCGCGGTCTCGCGCCGTTCAAGACCTTCATGCTGCGGCAAACCCGCGAAACCGATCTGGCGCTGTTCGCCCGCATTTCGCACGCACCGCCCATGCAGGGACCGGAAGACGTGCCGTTGCCCCTGCTGGTACCGGCCTTTGTCACCAGCGAGCTGAAAACCGGTTTCCAGATTGGCTTTACGATCTTTATTCCGTTCCTGATCATCGATATGGTGGTGGCGAGCGTGCTGATGTCGATGGGTATGATGATGGTGTCACCCGCGACGATTTCCTTGCCGTTCAAGCTAATGCTGTTCGTGATGGTCGACGGCTGGCAGTTGCTGATCGGCTCGCTTGCGCAAAGCTTCGTTTAGTTCGCTTAGTTCGTTTAGTTCGCTTAATCCGTTTAACGCTCACTGCTTCCGGCCAATTCAACATGACACCCGAATCCGTCATGGCAATGGCGCACCAGGCGATGTACGTCGCCTTGCTGCTCGCCGCGCCGCTGTTGCTCGTCGCACTGGTCGTCGGTCTGGTGGTGAGTCTGTTTCAGGCCGCCACGCAGATCAACGAAGCCACGTTATCGTTCATTCCGAAATTGCTGGCCATTGCCGTCACGCTGGTGATCGCCGGCCCGTGGATGCTGACGACTGAACTCGACTATATGCGTCAGATGCTCACCAACATCCCTACGCTCGCCAACTAAAGCTCGCTCGCTAGCGCCCGCTCCTGCCATGTTTTCCGTCACTTACGCCCAACTGAACACGTGGATGACCGCGTTTCTGTGGCCGTTCGTGCGGATTCTGGCGCTGGTGGCGACAGCGCCGGTATTTGGCAATATGTCGGTGCAGACGACGGTGAAGATCGGGTTGTCCGCGTTCATCACGATCATCGTCGCGCCGACGCTCGGCGCCATGCCGCAAGCAACCGTGTTTTCGGCGGCGGGGATATGGATCATGGTGAACCAGTTCCTGATCGGGGCTGCGCTCGGTCTGACGATGCAGATCGTCTTTACCGCCATCCAGGCAACTGGCGAATTCGTCGGGCTTGGCATGGGTCTGGGTTTTGCGACCTTCTTCGATCAGCAGGCGAGCGGCTCGAGTGCCGTGCTGTCGAGCTATATGAACGTCTTTGCGATGCTCGTGTTTCTCGTGCTGGATGGACATCTGCAGATGATCAGCGCACTCATCGCGACGTTCCAGTCGGCGCCGATCTCAAGCGATCTGCTCGGCGCGCCGGGTTGGCGTTCGTTCGTCAACTGGGGCAGTACGATATTTTCAGCGGGGTTGTTGCTGTCGCTGCCGGTGGTCGCGGCGCTGCTGATTGCTAACCTCGCGCTCGGCATTCTCAACCGCGCCGCACCGCAAATTGGCGTGTTCCAGATTGGCTTCCCGCTGACGATGCTGGTCGGCATGCTGCTGTTGCAGTTGATGGTGCCGAATATGATTCCGTTCTTCGCGCGGCTGTTTGATAGCGGGATTGAGCGGATGGGGGTGGTGGCGGCGGGGTTGCATTGAGGGGCGCTCTCCGCAGAAATAGCCCAATGACCGCCCTTATCGCCCTATGCCAAAGAGCAAAGCATCAAAAACAAAGGGCAGCCTAAGCTGCCCCTCGCCCCCCCTTGCACAACCCCTTCGCTTACTGCCTACTGCTTACTGATTCAGGTACTGGAACAACGACATCTGCTGAACCTGCACAAACGCCTGCTCCGAAGCCTGCAACGAGTACTGCGTCTGCGTGTACTTGCTGATGGTCGCAGCCATATTCGTCGACGTCAGATCCGCCAGCGAATTCGTGTTTTGCAGCGACTGATTCTGGTTCACCGTCTGCATCGCCGTAATCTCGTTCTCACGGCCACCCACGTCCGCCTGCACTGTCGTCACGTTTGACAGCGTGTTCGCCAGCTGCGTCATCCCCGTGTTCAACGTATTCTGCAGCGCCGCCGCTGAAGCCGGCGTATCCGCTGGCGCCTGCAACGCGGTGATCATGTTCTGGATCGTCGTGAAGATGTTGGTGCCGCCTTGCGCAGCCGGCACCTGGGTGGCGGGCTGCACGGTGAATGAATCGCCGTTGGCCGGCGTACCGCTGATCGACACACTCTGGCCGCTCGTGCCCAACGTAATCGCCGACCCCGCCGTATAAGGCTGCGCCGCCGAGGTCGTCGTACCCGAGCTGTTGGTATCCGAAACCGTGTACGTCGTCACGCCACCCGTCACGGAGAACGTAATCCCGTATGTGTCGCCGTTCGCTGCGGCCGACGAGTTCGTGGTGCTGACCGCACCGGCCACTGCCGTGCCACTATTTGCCGAGGCAGCGTAAGCGACCGTACTGGCCGTCTCCGGCGACACGCTCAAGAACACCGAGGCACCGCTGTCGCCGGTGGCAACCGACGTCGTGTCCGAAATCTGCGTGCTCGACACCCCGCTGTCGCCGTTGTACACCACCGCGCCGGCCGAATTCTGCGTGAACGGTTGCGAAGCGACCTGAAAGCCACCGAACAGGTAGTCGCCCGACGGCGATTTGGTGTTCGCCGCGGTCATCAGCGAAGTGCTCAGCGCCTGGAGCTTCGCGGCGATCGAACTGCGGTCCCCATCGCTCAGCGTCGCATCGCCCGCTTGCAGCAACTCGGTATTCATGCTTTGCAGCGTCGAGGTGACGGTCGACAGCGTCGAGTCTTCCGCCTGCAGTTGGGTCAGCGCCGAGCTCTGGTTGGTCGAGTACTGCGACAGGGTCGCGCCCTGCATGCTCAGTTGCACAGCCTGTGCTGCGCCCAGCGGATTGTCGGAGGGCGTCGTCAGGCTCGTGCCACTCGAAATTTCGGCGTAATACTGGCTCAGCTGGCTTTGCTGATTGTCCATGGTCTGGACATTCATGCTGAGAAATTCAGATGTAGAAATACGCATAGCTCAAGGCCTCACGAGAATATGCCGAGAATTGTCTGGAAAAGCGTGTCAGCGGTCTGAATGACCTTGCTGTTGGCCTGGTACAGTTGCTGGTACTGCAACAGGTTCGCTGCTTCTTCGTTAATGTTCACGCCGGAGACCGACTGCTGCGCCGAGGTGATCTGCGTCACCAGCGCGGTCTGCGTCGTATTCGACGCGTCGACTTCGTTGGTCGTATTGCCGATCGTATTGACGTAGTTCGCGTACGCGGTGGTGAGCGTAGCCGTGCCCCCTGCCAGCGTCTGGGCGCTGACAATATCCGCCATCGCGGTCGCATTGCGGCCGTCGCTCTGCGCGCCGGTGTTCGGGGCGATCGTGAACGTGTCGCCGTTCGCGGGCGTGCCGCTCAGGGTCACGGTAATGCCGTTCATCGAGCCAGCGGTAACCGGCGTCGTGTTGATCGTCATCGTCGCGCCGCTCGCGGGCGAGTACGGCACCACGGTCGAGGCTGACGTAATGGACGTGCTGGTCCCGCCAATCGTCACCACCGAGCCGACCGGGAAGCCAGTGAAGCCGCCCGAGGCCGAGTTATAGGTCAGCGTGGTCGTGGAGCTGGGCAACGAATAGCCCGCGGTCACCGTGCCTTCGGAAATGGTCGCCGTGCCGCTGTTGTTCCCGCCGACCACGGCATATACCGGCGCAGCCGCCGCGATCGCCGAGCCGTTGGTGGTGGTGAGACCGAAGCTGTCGAGCGCACCGCTTGTCGGCGAGACGTTGAACGAATCGCCGGCGTTCATGGTGCCGGTCAATGAGAAATTCAGGCCGTCGATCGGTTGCGACAGATTCGACGCCGTGCCGACCACGCTGCCGCTAGCGTTATCAGTCAGCGTGTAGCTGCTGCCGTTGTACGACAGCGTGTAATTGCCAGTGGTGGGCTGCGTCGCGTTGACAAACGACGCGCTCAGTACGCCCGTGCCGGTGTTGTTCGCATTGGCGATGGTCGCGGGCGGGGCAACCGAGAACAGCGCGGCGCCGGGATTACCGTTCAGATCGAGACCGAGTTCGTTCTGGTTGTTGACCTGTGCAGCGAAGCTGGTGGCGATCGCGCCCAGTTGTGCTTCTGCCGGGTCGAGCGATTGCGTGCGGAACGTCATCAGGCCGCCGAGCTGGCCGCCTGTATTCGAGACCGAGCTGTCGGAGAGGTACGTCGTCGTCGCCGCAGTCGGCGTGGTGCCCGCAGCGCCCAGATAGGTGACCGAATCTTCAGTCGGGTTGGACGGAGAAGGAGCGGTGCCGAGGTTGTAGCTCGTCGAGCCTTGCACCAGGGTCTGGCCGCTCGCCAGAAACACGCTGTCGCCGGTCGAACTCGGCACCACCTGCACGCCGACCAGTTGCGAGAGGCTGGAGATCGCCGCATCGCGTTGATCGAGCAACTGGTTGGGCGGCTGGCCCTGCGAGCTGGCGGCGTTGATCTGCTGGTTCAGCGATGCGATCTGTGCGGTGTACGTGTTGATCGACGACACCGTGTCGGTCAACTGCGTGTTGACGCTCTGGCCCAACTGATCGTAATCCGAGCCCATCGAGTTCAACTGGGACGCGAGCGACTGCGCGTCGCTCATCGCCGTCTGCCGCGTGGAGAGGCTCGAAGCGCCGTTTGCCACGTTCTGCAAACCGCTGAAATAGGCGGTGATGGAGCTGGAGATACCCGTGGTCGGACTGCCCACCATGTTGTTCAGCTGCGCCAGCATCGTGTAATTCGTGCTGAGCGAACCACTCTGCGTCTGCGCAGCGTTCAGCTCGGAGGTCAGATACTGGCTGTACGAGCGCTGAATCGTGGTCGTGGACACGCCTTGCGGGAGATAGCCGGAGCCGGTGTACTGGCCGGGGCTCTCCGAATAGACCGGGTTTTCAACGTCATAGCCGGCCGTGGTCGAATTGGCGATGTTCTCGCTGGTCGTCGTCAGCCCCCACTGGGCTGCGTTGAGTCCGCTGAGACCGATATTGATGAGGTTGCTGGACATGCGTCATCCTGAAGGGCTGGCAACGCGCCCACCGAGTTGCCAAGACTTTCTGTATAACGGCTGTGCAGCGAGAATATTGAGGGGACAAACCGCATTTATACACATGATGCAGCGTGCCTCGCTGCGTCATGTGACGGTTTAGTTGCGCGCTAGCGAACGGCGCTTCATTTCGAGTTGCGTGATCAAGCGCTGCAAGGTGTTTTCCGCGTTGCCGGGCAGCATCACGAAGCGCAGGCCAAGCTGATAACGCTGCGTACCGTTGGGCATTTCCACGGCGCGCATCGAGACCAACTGCAGATCGAGCGAAATCGTACCGGGCGCGCCCAGCGTCAACTCGCAGTCTTGCAGTACGCAGCCCATCGGCAGATTCGCCACACGAGGATCCGTGGTGCGCATGCCAACGCCGCCCAGCGACAGGTCGTGCAGTTCGAATCGGAACCGCCCGCCGTCGGGCAGGTGCCCGGTGCAAATATACGGATCGATCACCGGCGCATCGACGCGGAAGAACTCGCGGCGCTGCACGTAGAACAGCACTTCGGGGAAGTCCGCTTCGAACGCGGGCCGCCCTTCGTAGCGGGTTTCGCGCGGCGCGCCGGTCGCGAATTCGACCTTCACGCCGTCGGGCTGCGCGTGAAAGGTGCAGCGCTGTGCGGCGATCAGGCCTTGATTCTGCTCGGCGAGCGCGCCCCAGTCGAAGGTAAACGTACGCTCTCGCACGTCGACATCGAGAATACGGGTGACGAGTTGGCCTCCCTTGTACTGCGCCGTCAGAAAATCGCCGCGGTTTACGAGATTGCGCAACTGGACACCGATTTCCAGCGGGTTTCGGCGACCGAAGTCGTTGCCGGTTTCAGAAGAGCCGTCCGTCTGGCCATTCGTCTCAGTGGTATCCATGGGCTTGCCGGTATGCATGTTCTTGCGGGCCCGTGTCCGAGGTTCAGCGCCAAGGGCCCGTGACACGCGCATCTGACCGGGAAGTGGTCCCTCCCGGTGCTAAGGTCTGACTGAATAGCGGCAGTCTGTACCCAAAGTTTAGGGTAATCCGGCGAAATATTTGACGCAAACGTTAAACCACCGCTCCGGCGTGCAGAACAGAGGCTTTGTCCGTAGGGCGTTTGAAGGGAGTTTGAGACGCGATCCGGGCGCCTTGACGCGCCGTCTTCGGCGCGTTTTCAGGCGTTTGAGGCTTGGGCCTCGAGGTCTTGCGGAAAAAGCGACACAACGCGAAGCGAGACGGCGTGCCTCGCGTCAGCTCATCCGGCTCATGATCGACATCAGCTTTTTCGCGTAATGCGGATCGGTGGCGTAGCCCGCGCGTTGCATGCCCGTCGCGAAGCCCGCAGCGTCGTGCGAGCTGTTCAGCACCTGGGCATAGCGCGGATTGTTCTTCAGCATCTGCGCGTAGTCGGCCATCGCGTCATTGTACGAATCGTACGCGCGGAATTTTTCCACCACGCGTTGCGGCTTGCCGTTGTGGTACTCGGTGGTCACCGTCGACACGGTCTTGCCGGTCCAGTCCTTGGTGGCCTTGATGCCGAACACGTTGTGGCTGGTTTCGCCGTTGGTCTTCATGATTTCACGCTTGCCCCAACCCGATTCGAGCGCCGCCTGGCCGATGATGAAACGCGCCGGCACACCGGTCGTTTCGCTCGCGGCCTGGGCGGAGGCCGCCAGCTTGTCGACGAATGCATCGACATGTGTCGAACCGTCGCCGTGCAACGGCGGCGTGAGCGCGCTGTTGCGAGAGTAGCCCGTGCCGGACGCGAGCGCGCCATTGGCCTGAGGATTGGCGTACGCCTTGGCCAGTGCGTTGAGTGCGGCATTGTTGCCGGCATTCGCTCCGCCGGTTTGCATGCCGGCGTTGTTCATCAACTGCTTGAGCATGGCATCGGCAACGCCAATGCCTTTCGACGACATCTGCTGCGCCATCTGCTCGTCCAACATCGAGGTGAACTGCTCGCCGTCGCGCGAATCGAGCGGGCCGTCCTGCGGCGTCGCATCGCGCATGCTCTTGAGCATCATCGTGATGAAGCTCGCGTCGAACTGCTTGGCGGCCATCTTCACGCCCTGCTGGGGCGAAGCGGCAACCTTGGCGCGCAGGCTGTCGAAACCCTGCACATCGAGCGCAAAGCGCTGTGTCAGATCACTCGAGCCTGAAGTGGAATCGATTGTCATCGCGGTTCTTCCTTAGATGATTTCGAGGTCAGCGCGCAAGGCGCCTGCTGCCTTCATCGCCTGCAGGATCGACATCAGATCGGCAGGCGTCGCGCCAAGCGCGTTGAGCGCTTTCACGACTTCGGCCAGATTCGCGCCGGCATGCACGTACTTCACGTTGCCGTCATCCTGCTTCAACTGAATCTGGGATTGTTGGGCGACCACGGTCCGCCCATTCGAAAACGCGCCCGGCTGGCTGACCACCGGCTGCGTGTTGACCACCACCGAAAGATTGCCGTGCGCAACCGCGCAGGTATCCAGCGTCACCATCTGGTTCATCACGATCGAGCCGGTACGTGCATTCAGCACGATCTTGGCGGCGCCAGGTGCGGGCTTCACGTCGAGATCTTCGAGTTGCGCGAGAAACTGCACCTGCTGGGCCGGATCGGCCGGCGCGCGCAACTGGATCGTGCGGCCGTCGAGCGGCATGGCCGTGCCGAAGCCAAACGCGTTGTTGACCGCGGACACGATGCGTTGCGTCGTGTCGTAGTCCATGTCATTGAGTTCGAGTTGCATCGTGCCGTTTTGCGTGATGCTGGTCTGCACCGCGCGTTCGACGATCGCGCCGCTGGTAATACGTCCCGCGGCCAACTGGTTGACCTGCACTTTGCTGCCATTGGCGCTCGCACCCGCGCCGCCCACCGCCATGTTCCCCTGGGCGAGCGCATAGACTGCGCCGTCCGCGCCCTTGAGCGGCGTGAGCAGCAATGTGCCGCCGCGCAGGCTCTTGGCGTTACCAAGCGACGACACGGTGACGTCGAGCGCTTCGCCCGGACGCGCAAACGGCGGCAGCGTCGCCGTCACCATTACGGCGGCGACGTTCTTCAACTGGATGCTGGTCAGCGCCGACGTACCACTATTCGACGAACCGGCCGACTGGTTGTTGATCGAGATGCCCAGGTTCGCCAGCATGTTCGCGAGCGTTTGCGTCGTGAACGGCGTTTGCGTGGTCTGGTCGCCCGTGCCGTCGAGACCCACGACGAGGCCGTAGCCGATCAGCGGGTTGTCCCGCACGCCTTGAATCGCAACCAGATCCTTCAGGCGCTCGGCGTGAGCGGTGGGCATGGCAGCCGGCAGAATGGCCGAGGCCATCGCGAACATCAGCGAGGCGAGGCCGAAGCGGTCGAGCCGCACGAAGCGACGAAGAGATGCGATGCTCATGATCACCACGGCGACACGTTAAGGAAGAAGCGCTGTAGCCAACTCATGGTCTCTGCCTCGTCTATGTAGCCCTTCGCGGAGTATTCGATCTTGGCGTCGGCCACCTGGGTCGAGTACACGGCGTTCAAGCCGGAAATCGTGTTCGGATTGACCACACCCGAGAAACGCACGAATTCGTTACCCTGGTTGATGAGCATCTGCTTTTCGCCGCTCACCAGCAGATTGCCGTTGGGCAGCACGTTCGTCACCGTGACGGTGATCACACCGTTAAAGGTGTTAGACGCATTCGCGCCGCCGGTTCCCTGGAACGCATTGGAGCCCTGGGAGTTGAGGTTTGCCTTGCCGAACAGACCACTCAGAAAGCCTGCGCTCGTAGTAGAGAACGAGGTCGCCGAACTGCGATTGGTGTTCGCGCCCGACGATTTGGTTGCGTTGATGTTTTCCTGAATGACGATCGTCAGGATGTCGCCGATATTGCGCGGCCGCTGGTCTTCGAAAAGCGGCCGACCCGCATAGCCCGGGTTGAAGATCGAGCCTGGCGACTGGTCGTGAGGCGGCGCGGGCGGAACGGCGGTCATCGGCTGCTGCACGATGGGCTGCTTCGGGATCAGCGCGCAACCGCCCAGCGCCAGTGCGAGCACGCTGACCGTCGCAAGCAGCTTCGCGTTGAGCGCGTCGCCCTTGAGCAGATTGAGATTGATTTGCGACATCGTGTTCACCTACCGCCTCCAGTCCGCACCCTTAAACCGACATCTGCGACAGGGTCTGCAACATCTGGTCGGACGTCGTCACGGCCTTGCTGTTGATTTCATACGCGCGCTGGGTCTGGATCATGTTGACCAGTTCCTGCACGACGTTCACGTTCGAGGTCTCGACGTAGTTTTGTTGCAGCGACCCCGAGCCGTTCGAACCCGGTGCAGTGACGTTCGGCGTGCCCGACGAGCTGGTTTCCGAGAACAGGTTTTCGCCCTGTGCGTCGAGGCCGGCCGGGTTGATGAAGGTGGCGATCTGCAGCGAGCCGATCTGGTTCGAGTTGGTCGAGCCGGGCTGCGTAATCGATACTGCGCCGTCGCTGGCGATCGTCAGGGACGTCGCGTTCACCGGTATCGTGATCGACGGAATGATCTGGTAGCCGCTCGAAGTCACCAACTGGCCCTGCGCATTGGTCTGAAACGAACCGTCACGCGTATAGGCGGTGGTGCCGTCCGGCATCTGCACCTGGAAGAAACCGCTGCCGTTGATCGCCACGTCCTTCGAATTGCCGGTCTGCTGCAGGTTGCCCTGGGTGTACAGACGCTCGGTCGCCACCTGTTGCACACCGGTACCGAGCTGGATACCTGAGGGCACCTGGGTCTGCTGCGTCGAGTCGGCGCCAGGCTGGCGCACGGTCTGATACAGCAGGTCTTCGAACACGGCGCGCGAGCCCTTGAAACCATTGGTGCTGACGTTGGCGAGGTTGTTCGAGATGACATCCATCTGCGACTGCTGCGCGTTCATGCCGGTCGCAGCGATATAGAGTGAGCGATTCACGGTGTGTGTTCTCCTGGGTCGACGCGGGCGTCGGGCCCGTTAGCTGAAACTGAGCAACTGGTTGGCGGTCTGGTCGTTCTGATCGGCGCTTTCGATCATCTTGGTCTGCATCTGGAACTGCCGCGCATTGGTGATCATCGAGACCATCGCGTTCACCGGATTCACATTGCTGCCTTCGAGCGACTGGGTTGCGAGCGTCACCGTCGGATCGGCATCGGCGGGATTGCCGTCGGCGGTGCGAAACATGCCGTCGTCGCCACGCTTGAGCGAGCCGGCCGCCGGCTTCACCAGCTTGAGCTGATCGACCACCGCAATCGCGGACGCCGGATCTCCCGGTGCGAGCGCCGAGACCGTGCCGTCCTTGCCGATCGTGATCTGCGCGCCAGGCGGGATCGAGATCGGACCACCCGTGCCGAGCACCGGCAGATTGGTGGCGTTCACCAGTTGACCATCCTGGCTGACGTGCAGATTGCCGGCGCGCGTGTACGCCTCGCCGCCGTCGGCGGTCTGCACCGACAACCAGCCGTCGCCTTGCACGGCGACATCGAGCGGATTGCCGGTCTGCTGAATCGGTCCGGGCGTTTCATCCGCGCCCGGTGTCGACGACAGCACGAAGGTTCGCGTGGTGTCGTCGTTGACTGTGCTGCCATCGCCGAACGACATGGGTACCGCGCGGAACGTTTCGAGCTGGGCGCGAAACCCGGTGGTCGAGGTGTTCGCGAGATTGTTCGCGACGATAGCCTGCTGTTCGAGCGCCTGGGTGGCGCCCGACATCGCGGTATAAATCAGACGGTCGGTCATGCGTTCGGCTCCGGCGGCGCTTACAGGTTGATCAGTGTCTGATCGACTGTTTGCTGGGTCTTGATCGTCTGCGCATTCGCCTGATAGTTGCGCTGTGCAGTGATCAGGTTGACCAGTTCGTTGGTCAGATCCACGTTCGACTCTTCCACCGCGCCGCCTTGCAGCGTGCCGTGGTTGGTGCTGCCCGGCGTGGAAATCTGTGCGACGCCCGAGGCTGCCGTCTCTTCATACTCGTTGTTGCCGAGATCGATCAGGCCATTCGGATCGTTGAAGTTGGCGAGCACGACCTGGCCGAGAGCCGCGGTCTGGCCGTTCGAATAGTTGCCGGTCAGCACGCCGTTGGTGCCGACCGAGAAGTTGGTCAACTGGCCTGCTGCAAAGCCGTTTTGCGACAGGTTGTTGACGCCGTCGGCGCTGCCGTACTGCGTCGTGCCGGTGATATCCAGCGACAACTGCTGCGGCGTGCCCGAACCATCCGTATTCGGGATCGTGAAGGTCACTGTGCCTGGCGAAGTCGCCGGGCCATAAGTCACCGCGCCCGTGACGGGATTGGTGGTGGCCTGCTGGAAGTTCTGCAGCGTGCCATTCGACGAGAACGTCGCCTGGCCGATCGCCTGAGCCGTTCCTCCTGAGACACCTGCGTACACATTCCACGTACCCGAAGCCGTCTTCGCGAAATACATGTTGACCGTTTGCGAGCCGCCGAGCGAGTCGTACACCTGAACCGAAGTCGGATAGGTATAAGAGCTCGAATCGCTCGCACTGAACGCGGTCGGGGTCGGGTTGATGGCCACGACAGAAGTGCCTGTCGGCGTGCCCGACAGCGTGACGGACTGGCCGTTGCCCAGCGTGATCGCGGAGCCCGCCGTGTAGGTTTGCGCTGCCGTGGTCGTGTTAGCGGTCACGTCGGTCACCGTGTACTGCGTCGCGCTCGAGAAGTTGACCGTGTACTGATCGTTGTTCGTGCCCGCCGATGCGGTCGTGATCGTCGCGCCGCCGCTCGTCAAGGTGGGGGCGCCAGTCATATCCACCGTCGGCGTGCCCAGCGTCAGCGCATCCTGCGCGTTCAGGTTGAGCTGCGCCGTAATCGAGGTGGTTTCCGTCGGTGCAATGTTGGTGGTCGGTACCGTCAGCGGCACCGTCTGCGCGGTATTGATCACGCCGCTGGAGTTGGCCGCATAGCCCATCAGTTGCAGCCCTTCCGAATTCACGATCTGGCCGCTGCTGTTCAACTGGAACACGCCGTTGCGCGAATAGGTCAGCGTGCCGTTGTTCGACATCTGGAAGAAACCGTTGCCGTTGATGGCCACGTTCAGTGCCTGACCTGTCGTATCCAGCGTGCCCTGCGAGAACTGCTGCTGCACGGCGGCGAGCTGCGTGCCGATACCGATCTGATTGTTGACGGCGGTCGCCACCGAGTTCGCGTACAAATCGGCGAACACTGCAGTGCCGCTCTTGAAGCCGACCGTGTTCGCGTTGGCGATGTTGTTGCCAATCACGTCGAGATCGCTCGATGCGGCCGACAGGCCGCTCAAACCTTGCTGATAACCCATGACGGTCTCCGTTCCGGAAATGTCTAAACTGGTTGAACTGTGTTTGCTTGACTGTTGCTTACAGGATTGCCGCGACCGAGGTCAGGGGAGTCGTGGTGCCATTCGAAAGCACGAGGCTCGGCGCGCCGCCCGTGCCTTGCACGACGCTCTCCACGGTGCCCGGGGTCAGCGTCGTGCCGGTGCCGGCGGCGCCGTTGATCGTGCCTGTCGCGGTAATCGTGTAGGTGCCGGCCGGCAGCGCATTGCCAGCCGTATCGACCGGCGTCCAGGCCACGGGCACTGTGCCGGCATTTTGCGCGCCCAGATCGATCGTGTTGACGATTTGACCTGACGAGTTGATCACGTTGATCTTCATGTCCGATGCGGCCGCCGGGATCGTCACGCCGAACGCGTTCTCCTTGCCGGTCGTCACGGTGATCGAGTTGCCCGGAGCAAGCACGCTCTGACCGATCAGCAGCGCGGCCTGCGAGGTCTGGCCCGCGTTGAGCTGCGTGGACAGCGACGCCAGCGACGTGTTCAACTGGCTGATGCCCGTCACGGTATTGATCTCCGCGAGCTGCGAGGTCATCTGCGAGCTGTCCATCGGGTTGGTCGGATCCTGGTTCTGCAACTGCGTCACCAGCAATTGCAGGAAGGTGCTTTGCAGACCGGCGCCGGTCGAGCTCGACGCGCTGCTCGAAGTCGCGCTGGTCGCCGAACTGGTGCCGTTCATGGTGTCGAGCAGCGTCTGCGAAACGGTCGTACCGCCGCTGCCGATAGTGGTTGAGCTGGTCAAGGAGTGCTCCCTAGGTTCCGATCGTTAGTGTTTTCAGCATCAGCTGCTTGGCTGTGTTCAGCGTTTCGACGTTCGCCTGATACGCGCGCGACGCCGAGATCATGTTCACCATTTCTTCCACCGGATCGACGTTCGGCATCGTCACGTAGCCGTTCGCGTCGGCCGCGGGGTTGCCCGGGTCGTAGGTGGTCTTCATCGGCGACGGATCGTCCACCACGCCGGTCACCTGCACGCCGCCCACCTGCTGGCCGGACGCGGAGCGCGAGCCGCCCAGCGGATTGACCGCGAAGACGACCTGCTTGGCCTTGTACGGTTGACCGTCGGGGCCCGTCGTACTGTCGGCGTTCGCCAGGTTCGACGCCGTCACGTTGAGCCGCTGCGACTCAGCCGACATGGCTGAACCGGCGACCGTGAATATGTTCATCAGGGATGGCATGGCTTCTCTGACCTCTCCTGCCGGATGAGCCCGGCGTGGTTGATTCCCGTTTGCGTGGTTTTTAGCGGTTCTATCCAGGGTGCGTGGGTCGTCCCGTCACAACTCCATCAGGAGCCGGACGTGATCGCCGACAGCATCGATTTGATCTGATTCGAGACCTCGGTCATGGTCGACTCGAAGTGCAGCGAGTTGTCGGCGAACTGCACGCGCTCGGCGTCCAGGTCCACCGTATTGCCGTCCAGCGCCGGCTGCGTCGGAATGCGGTACGCCAGCTGGCCGTAGTCGTCGCTCGGGCCGCCGGTCGGGATGAGCGTCGCCTTGCCGGCCATGTGGCCAGGCTGCGTCGAAGCCATCGTCATACCGCTGGTGACGTTGGCGGATTGCGTCATCGCCAGCGTCGAGTTGTTCGATGCGCCGGTGCCGACATTGACGCTGACGCCGCTGCTGTCCGCGCTATCCGTACTGAGCGTCGTGCCGCCGGACTTCCTCAGCGCACCGGCCAGCGACGAAGCGAAATCGACATCGCGTGCCTTATAGCCAGGCGTGTCGGCGTTCGCGATGTTCGATGACAGCAGTTCTTGCCGGTACGAGCGGACATCGAGCGCCTGACGGCCAAAAGCGAATTCAGCATCGAGTTTGTCGAGCATGGAAATCTCCGGAAAACGTTCCCGCGTCTGACATGCGCTCACCGTGCACATATCCTGCGGCGCCCCAAAAGGCCTTTTTGCATGAGAAGGATCTTAGGCGCGCAGTGCAAGGGGCAATCGTCGGAATAACCGGGGAAGGTCGCCTCTATTCAACGTTTGCCGTACGGGACTGATCTCTAGAATGCATTTCGTACCCTTGCCTCAAGCTGGAGATTCACGATGGTCCGAGCCACTTTCGATGTGCCGCGCACGTTGCGCCGCATCGTTGCGCGCCGCGCTGCCGCCTGGCTGGCGTGCGCCGTAGCGGGCGCATTGTGGACGGCTCCCGTATTGGCCGAGGACGCTGGCGGCCCGATCGTGATTCCCGGTCCTGGTGAACAGAATCCGGCCGATCTCGCCAGAATGAAGGAGATGGCCACCTCGACGAGCCGCCTTGGCGCGCGTCCGGCGAATCAGGCGAATGCGCCCGCACTGACGGCGGTGGCGCCATCAACCCCGGCTGTGACCGATCGCTTTAGCGCGCTCGCCAACGCCGTCGGCGCGATTGTGATTCCGGGCACCGGTGAGTCAGCGGCTCCGGCCACGCCGCACTGGATCTCGACGGCGCCGAGCAATCCGCCCTCTGCGGCAGGACTGACCCGCGTGAATATGAATGGCGCGCTTGCGGCGAGCCAGGTGGTGCCGGTCATCGTGACATCGGCGCCGCCGCGCAGGATGAACGC
>NZ_JBAURZ010000216.1:0-3719 GCF_049581445.1 Paraburkholderia sp.
GGGTAGCGGCGGTGGTCGTGGGCCGGGCGGCAATCGTGGCGGCAACGCCACCCGTTCGGGCGGCGGCAACCCCAATGCTGGAGCCAACCGCGGTGGTGCAGGTCCACGCGGGCGTTCGCGCGGTCGCTAGGTTGCGCCTTATCTCACTGGGCTCGGCTCGGTCACGCGTTAATGCGTGATGAGCCGGGTGTCGCAAGGCTGCAATCCCAAGCGCGGAGCTGCGACGAGTCGTTACCCTGCACGAGCAACGGCACATTGCGCCCGGTTAGCTCGCGGGATTTTGCAGGATCGAGTGAATCTTGCGGTCTATGAGCGTGAGCTCGGCACTGCCGTATAGCGTGCACAAAAAATCGGTGCCCGATGCTAACTGCGGGCGAACCTGATCGCGCCCCGTCGGCCACACACCAGTCCTGGCGCAGCCCTTGCGCAAAGTATCACCCGCCCTCATTTGCAAGAAAGATTGCAGTGAAATCAAGCGGAAATGCGCGTCTCGGCGCCGTCTGCGGTTTGCGTTTGTCGTGAAAAATGGCTACAATCGCAGAGTCGCTGGGCGTGCGGCTTTTTATGTGCGGCTCAGGTGCGACCACCGGCAATAAGATGATGGGCGTTTCGCCCATTTTTTTTTGTCGCTTCAGTTTGTGGTTCGGCATCTCGGGTAGCACGAACGTGCGCCGGCTTGGCGCGCGGCCCGCATTGGTTGTTTGCAAAACAGGCGGCAGGCTCGCTGCGCGAACATCTAAGAGGGCACTGTGCAACTGACGGAACTGATTGAAACCACGGTAGTGGGACTCGGCTACGAGCTCGTCGACATCGAGCGCACCGGGCGCGGCATGTTGTGTATTTTTATCGACCAGCCGGCCGGCATCGCGATCGAAGACTGCGAGAAAGTCACACGTCAGCTCCAGCACGTTTTGACGGTCGAAAATATCGATTATGAGCGGCTCGAAGTATCGTCGCCGGGGCTCGACCGCCCGCTGAAGAAACTGGCGGATTTTGAACGCTTCGCAGGCAGCGAAGTGGTAATCACATTGAAAAAGCCATTGGACGGACGGAAATCGTACCGGGGCATCCTGCATGCTCCGCAAGACGAGACGATCGGTCTGGAATTTGAAGGGAAGGAAGGCGCCGCGATGCTCGATTTCACGCTCGCGGACATCGATAAAGCACGCCTCGTTCCGAAGTTTGACTTTAGGAGCCGCAAACAATGAGTCGCGAAGTGTTGATGCTGGTGGATGCGCTGGCACGCGAGAAGAACGTCGACAAAGACGTGGTATTTGCCGCGCTCGAAGCGGCTCTCGCTTCGGCCTCCAAGAAACTCTTCGAAGAAGACGCGGACATCCGCGTTCAGATCGACCGTGAAAGCGGCGAGCACGAAACGTTTCGCCGTTGGAAAGTGGTGCCGGACGAAGCCGGTCTGCAAGAGCCGGATCAGGAAATCCTGCTGTTCGAAGCACGTGAGCAAAAGCCTGAAATCCAGCTCGACGAGTTCATCGAAGAACCGGTGCCGTCCATTGAGTTCGGCCGTATCGGCGCGCAGGCCGCCAAGCAGGTGATCCTGCAGAAGGTGCGCGACGCGGAACGCGAGCAGATCCTCAACGACTTCCTGGAGCGCGGCGAAAACATCATGACCGGCACGGTCAAGCGCCTCGACAAGGGTAACTTCATCGTCGAATCGGGCCGCGTCGAAGCGCTGTTGCGCCGCGACCAGCTGATTCCGAAGGAAAACCTGCGCGTGGGTGACCGCGTGCGCGCTTACATCGCCAAGGTGGACCGCACCGCGCGTGGCCCGCAGATCGAACTCTCGCGTACGGCGCCCGAGTTCCTGATGAAGCTGTTCGAAATGGAAGTGCCGGAAATCGAGCAGGGTCTGCTCGAAATCAAGGCAGCGGCGCGCGATCCGGGCGTGCGTGCCAAGATCGGCGTGATCGCTTATGACAAGCGTATCGATCCGATCGGCACTTGCGTCGGTATTCGCGGCTCGCGCGTGCAGGCTGTGCGCAACGAGCTCGGTGGCGAAAACGTCGACATCGTGCTATGGTCGGAAGATCCCGCCCAGTTTGTGATCGGCGCGCTCGCGCCGGCAGCCGTGCAGTCGATCGTCGTCGATGAAGAAAAGCATTCGATGGACGTCGTCGTCGACGAGAACGAACTGGCGGTCGCAATCGGCCGTAGCGGCCAGAACGTGCGTCTTGCCAGCGAACTCACCGGCTGGCAGATCAACATCATGACGCCGGACGAATCTGCGCAAAAGCAGAATCAGGAACGCGGTGTACTGCGTGACCTGTTCATGGCGCGTCTCGATGTCGACGAAGAAGTCGCCGACATCCTGATCGACGAAGGCTTCACGAGCCTCGAAGAGATCGCATATGTGCCGCTCAACGAGATGCTCGAGATCGAAGCGTTCGATGAAGACACCGTTCACGAACTGCGCAATCGCTCACGCGATGCGTTGTTGACGATGGCGATCGCGAATGAAGAAAAGGTCGAGAATGTTGCCCTCGACCTGAAGAGCCTGGACGGCATTGACGCCGACCTGCTCGCAAAGCTGGCAGAACAGCAGATTCACACGCGGGACGAACTGGCTGAGCTGGCTGTGGATGAATTGGTCGAAATGACCGGAATGGAAGAGGATGCCGCTAAGGCGTTGATCATGAAAGCACGTGAACACTGGTTCCAGTGAGAAATGACCATGGCGCACTAAATTGAACGCGGTCGTCAGGCCGCATGACCCGATGCTAACCGCAAGGAATCGGTCCTTGCATTAAGAGGAATGAATGGCGAGTAACAACGTAGCCCAATTTGCCGCGGAACTGAAAATGCCTGCAGGCGTGCTGCTTGAGCAGCTGCAGGCGGCAGGCGTCACCAAAGCGAGCGAAGACGATACCCTGTCCGAAACGGACAAGGCGCGTCTGCTCGACCACTTGCGCAAGTCTCACGGCTCGACTGATGCGGACAAGCGCAAGATCACGCTGACGAAACGGCATACGTCGGAGATCAAGCAATCTGATTCGACGGGTAAGGCTCGAACCATTCAGGTCGAGGTGCGCAAGAAGCGCACGTTCGTCCGCCGTGATGAAGCGGGCGGCGAAGGCGGTGATGCATCGAATCATGTGGCCGAGGCCGAGAACGATACGGACGACCTCGAACTTCAGCGTCGCGAAGAAGAAGCACGTCACGAAGCCGAGTTGCTCGAGAAGCAGGCGCAGGAACTGAAGGCGCGCCAGGAGCAACTGGAGCGCGAAGAATCCGAGCGTCAGGCGCGCGAACAGGCTGCTGAAGCCGAGCGTCGCCGCGCTGAAGAAGAAGCGGCGAAGAAGCGCGTTGCTGTGGCAGCGGAAGCCGTGGCCCAGAAGAAGGCGGAGAAGGCTGAGCAGGCGGTGCAAGCCGAACAGGCTGCTGCGCCCGCTGCGCCGGCTGCAAGCGAGCAGGACGACGAGCGTGCGGCAGCAGAACGTGCTGCGCAACGCGAAGCGGCGAAGAAAGCGGAAGACGCAGCGCGTCAGGCCGCCGAGAAAACGCGCGCCGAGCAGGAAGAAATCAGCAAGCGCCGTGCAAAGGCAGAAGCCGAAGCGCGCGCGATTCGCGAGATGATGAGCACGCCGCGCAAGGCTCAGGTCAAGGCGCCGGAACCGGCGCCGGCGGCGAAGCCTGCAGAACCCGTCAAGGCCGCCGAAGCCAAGGGCACGCTGCACAAGCCGGCACGTCCGGCAGGCGAAGCA
>NZ_JBAURZ010000217.1:0-23374 GCF_049581445.1 Paraburkholderia sp.
GTCCGATCATTTCGGCGGGCGTGTCGCAGGACAACGTGTTCGGTTCGGGCACGAGCCTCGCGGTGAACGTGAATACCGCCACGACCTTCCGTACCTTGACGGTGACGCAGGTTGACCCGTACTTCACAGTGGACGGCATCAAGCGGATTACCGACGTCTACTATCGGACAAGCGAGCCGCTGTACTACTCGAACGTAACCGATACAAGCTTCCGCATTATCACGCTAGGCGCCGACCTTAAATTCGGTATCCCGTTCTCCGAATCGGACATGGTCTACTTCGGCACGGGTATCGAGCAGAACCGTCTGGACGTCGACTCGACCACGCCGCAAAGCTATATCGACTATGTGAACTCGTTCGGCCGCGTGTCGAACAACATCCCGGTGACGGTAGGGTGGTCGCGCGATAACCGCGATAGCGCATTGGTGCCAAGTCGCGGTTACTTCACGCAGTTCAACGCCGAATATGGCACGCCAATCGCCCGTACCAACTACTACAAGGCGGATCTGCAAGCCCAGTACTACTACTCGTTTGCGCGTGGCTTCGTGCTCGGCCTTAACTTCCAGGGCGGTTACGGTAATGGCCTTGGTGGCGAGCCGTACCCGATTTTCAAGAACTACTACGCAGGGGGTATCGGTTCGGTGCGGGGCTATGAACCAAGCTCGCTGGGTCCGCGCGATGCCACGACGGGCGATCCGATCGGCGGTTCGAAGCTGCTGGTCGGCAACATCGAACTGACGTTCCCGCTGCCGGGCACCGGCTACGACCGCACGCTGCGCGTCTTTACCTTCGTCGACGGCGGTAATGTCTGGGGCACGGAAGGTAACAGCGTTGGGGCGAACGGCTTACGTTACAGCTACGGCGCGGGCCTCGAATGGATCTCGCCGATTGGTCCACTGAAGCTCGATTTCGGTCTGCCGATCGTCAAGCACGCCGGCGATCAGTACCAGAAATTCCAGTTCCAGATCGGGACTTCGTTCTAACCTTACCCTTGGCGGGCGGCACGCGCAGGCCGCCGACGACGCCTCAGGCATTTAGTGCGGACGGCGATGCGCTTCAGCAACCACAGCGCAGGTCTGCAAATGCAGTTGCAGCGCGCGCTTTGCAACTGCGACAAGACGGGCCAGCAAGCTGGTAGAAGCCGGTACGGACGTGGTGGTGATGTGACTCATGGCAAACTCCTTTGCGATCTAGGGTTAACTACCTAGGTAATAACCCTATTATAAGCCAGTCTTGCGGCGCCGCAACAAGTCAATATAAATCGACGCTCGCTAACGTCCGATAAGCCTTCACTTACAAGCTGGCAAGGCTTCGAAAAGCTTTCGAAAGAGCAAAAGGCCACTCGCTTGTCTCCAGATTTACCCCAATCCATAGCCTGCCATACCGCGCCGCACCAATAGGCATCAATCGCCGTCTGGTCAAGCTTTTGCACCACATTGATGCCACCCCGTTCAGCCGCATCGCACCAAATCCCCTTTCTTGACTCTTGTCCCCCGCACTGCTGTACTAAATAAAACAAAGTGATTTAATCAAACGAGCAGCGAGGCTGGCGAACCGTGCGAAGCAGGCGGCGCGAACGCAAGCGGCGGAACAGCGCCCCACTCGCCCTCAGATCGACCGAAGTCCACAAACATCGTTGTCAATAACCCGGAGGAGCATTCCCATGAATCAGAATTCCCGCAGGCATCCCGTCGTCCGGCGTCTCGCCATGCTGGGTGTGGCCGCTTCCGCCGTGTGGTGCGCGAGCGCCACGCTGGCGATGGCTGACCAACCCGTCGTTGGCCTCATCACGAAGACCGACACCAACCCGTTCTTCGTGAAAATGAAACAAGGCGCTGAAGCCGCGGCGCAAAAGGACGGCGCCAAGTTGCTGACCGCCGCCGGCAAATTCGACGGCGATAACGCGAGCCAGGTCACCGCGATCGAAAACATGATGACCGCCGGTGCCAAGGCGATCCTGATTACCCCCAGCGACACCAAGGCCATCGTGCCGAGTATCAAGAAAGCGCGCGCTGCAGGCGTGATGGTGATCGCGCTCGACACACCGACCGAGCCGCAGGACGCGACCGACGCCCTCTTCGCCACCGACAACTTCAAGGCGGGCGTGCTGATTGGTCAGTACGCGAAGGCAAGCATGAACGGCAAGCCGGCGAAGATCGCTACGCTCGATCTCGCGCCAGGTGTCTCCGTGGGTGTGCTGCGTCATAACGGCTTCCTGCAGGGCTTTGGCGTGAAGGAAGGCGACCCGTCGATCGTTTGCAGCCAGGACACGCGCGGCGATCAGGCCAAGGGTCAGACGGCGATGGAAAACTGTTTGCAGAAGAATCCGGATATCAACGTGGTCTACACGATCAACGAACCGGCTGCAGCGGGCGCTTATCGCGCGCTTAAGGCAGCAGGCAAGGACAAGAGCGTGATGATCGTGTCGATCGACGGCGGCTGTGAAGGTGTGCGCAACGTCAAGGCTGGCGCGATCGCCGCGACGTCGCAGCAGTATCCGTTGAAGATGGCAGGCCTCGGCGTGGAAGCCGGTGTGGAATACGCCAAGACCGGCAAGAAGGTCTCGGGCTATCACGACACGGGTGTCACGCTGATCACCGACAAGCCGATGAGCGGCGTCGACAGCAAGGATACGAAGTTCGGTCTTGAGAACTGCTGGGGGCAATAAGCCGCCTTTGGCCAAAGGGAGACCCACGATCCACGCCTGACGCAAGTCTGGCAAGGGCCTGTCACAGGTCTGATCAGGGTCTCCCGCAGATTTGCCGCGTGTCCGCTGCGTCACGCTTCAGCATCGAGGAAATTCATCATGTCGACTCCCTCCGCGCCGGCCGGCGCCCCGCGCCGCCTCGCCGACCGCTTGCCTTCGCTCGCCGAAATCGGTCCACTTATCGCCCTGGTACTCGCCTGCGCATTCTTTATTTCGCAGAGCGACCGCTTCCTGTCGTTCCAGAACTGGTCGCTGATCCTGCAGCAGACCATGGTTGTCGCGGTCATTGCCATTGGCCAGACTCTGATTGTCCTGACGGGTGGCATCGACCTTTCATGCGGCATGGTGATGGCATTCGGTTCGATTGTCATGACCAAGTTCGCGGTCAATCTCGGCGTGCCGCCGATTCTTGCGATTGTCTGCGGCGTTGGCGCAAGTGCCCTGTTCGGCGCGCTCAATGGCGTGCTGATCACCCGCATCAAACTGCCCGCGTTCATCGTTACGCTCGGTACACTGAACATCGCCTTCGCGCTCACGCAGATCTATTCGAACGCGGAAAGCGTGTCGAACCTGCCTGACGCGATCATGTTCCTCGGCAACACCTTCAAGATCGGTCCAGCCGAAGTGACCTATGGCACGGTGCTCACGCTGCTCATGTATCTGGCCACCTGGTTCGTGCTGCGCGACACAGTGCCTGGCCGGCATCTCTATGCGCTCGGCAATAACGCAGAAGCCGCGCGGCTGATGGGTCTGTCGTCACAACGCATCCTGCTTACCGTCTACACGCTGGCCGGCGCCATCTACGGGATTGCCGCGCTGCTGTCGGTTTCGCGTACAGGGGTCGGCGATCCACAGGCTGGGCAAACGGAAAACCTCGACAGTATTACGGCGGTTGTGCTCGGCGGGACGAGCCTCTTTGGCGGACGAGGATCAATCGTGGGAACGTTGCTTGGGGCACTGATCGTTGGTGTGTTCCGCAATGGCCTGACCTTGATCGGCGTGTCGTCGGTGTATCAGGTGTTGATCACCGGCATGCTGGTGATTCTCGCCGTCGCTGCCGACAAACTTTCCCACCGCGGCGCTCGTTGATTCAGGAGTCTGTCATGTCCACACCCCAATCTACTGCTGCTGGCACACCCGTTCTGCAGGCACGCGGACTCATCAAGCGCTATGGCCACGTCACCGCGCTCGACGGTTGCGACTTCGAAGTCATGCCCGGCGAAATCATGGCCGTGATCGGCGATAACGGCGCGGGCAAGTCGTCGCTGATCAAGGCGCTCTCCGGCGCGACCGTGCCGGATGAAGGCGAGATTCTGCTCGACGGCAAGCCGGTCAAATTCCGCAGCCCGCTCGATGCCCGCGAGCAAGGTATCGAAACCGTGTATCAGGACCTCGCGGTCGCGCCCGCCATGAGCATCGCCGAGAACCTGTTTCTCGCCCGAGAACTGGTCAAACCCGGCTGGCGCGGCTCGATCTTCAAGATGATCGACAAGCGCCGCATGCTGGAAGAAGCAACCGCGCACATGAAGGGTCTGCAAATTGGCATCCGTTCGATGCGTCAGGCCGTCGAAACGCTCTCCGGCGGTCAACGTCAGGGCGTGGCGGTGGCACGCAGCGCGGCGTTCGCGCGACACGTCGTGATTCTCGATGAGCCGACCGCCGCACTCGGCGTGAAGGAAGGCAACATGGTGCTCGAACTGATCCGGCGCGTGCGCGAGCGCGGCTTGCCGGTCATCCTGATCAGCCACAACATGCCGCACGTGTTCGAGGTTGCCGACCGCATCCATATCCAGCGGCTCGGTCGTCGCGCTGCGCTGGTGAACACCAAGGACATCCATATGTCCGAGGCCGTCGCCATCATGACCGGCGCTAAGGAAGCGGACGTCAAGGCGATCGCATGATGCACGCACCCTGCTGACGGGCGGCCGACGATGGATAGTCCCGGCACCCGCTCGCCCCTCAAGCGCACGGTCGGCTCGAATCAGGTCGGCATGCGACAGTTCAACGAGCGGATCGTCCTGCAGGCGATCCGCTTGCACGGCCCGTTGCCGAAAGCGGATGTCGG
The DNA here is from genome assembly GCF_049581445.1 of Paraburkholderia sp. Lineage (GTDB taxonomy): Bacteria > Pseudomonadota > Gammaproteobacteria > Burkholderiales > Burkholderiaceae > Paraburkholderia. The sequence goes on from NZ_JBAURZ010000217.1 coordinate 4,773, forward strand.
CCGCCTCACACGGCTGTCGATGCAGACGGTCTCGATGATCGTCGACCGTCTGATCGACGACGGCCTGCTCGCGCGCCAGCCACGCGTGCGCGGGCGCATTGGACAGCCGTCGGTACCGATTGCGTTACGCGCCGAAGGGGCGTACACGATCGGTATCAAGGTCGGACGCCGCAGTCTCGACGTGCTGGCGATGGATTTCGTCGGCAACGTCTGCAGCCGCGATGTGCTGGAGTACGCGTATCCGGACCCACGTGTGCTGTTTCCCGCGCTTGAAAACAAACTCGCTCGCGTCAACGAAATGCTCGGCGCGCGGGCAGGAAAAGTGGTCGGCGTCGGCGTGGCGGCGCCGTTGTGGCTCGGGGGATGGCGTGACTTTCTCGGCGCGCCGCCCGACGCGCTCGAAGCGTGGACAGACATCGACATCCGCACGCGCATTGCGGGCATGACCGGACTGCCGGTCGAGTTCGCCAAGGACACGACCGCAGCTTGTGCCGCCGAACTGGTGATGGGCCAGGGACGCGGCATCCACAATTTTCTGTACCTGTTCGTGGGCACGTTCATTGGCGGCGGACTCGTGATCGACGGACGCCTGCACGGCGGACCTCACGATAACGCTGGCGCGGTCGGCTCTATTCCACTCGCCGGTGGCCGCACCCGCAAACCTGCGCGGCAATTGCTCCATGCCGCATCCGGCTTCGTGCTAGAACGGATGCTCGCCGACGCGGGTGCGCCCGCCGCTGCCGCGCACGACCATCGCGCGTTGGCGCCGGAGTGGTGGCGCGTGACCGAGCAATGGCTCGACACCGCCTGCCCGGCAATCGCCGGTGCATTGACCAATGCGACCGCACTTCTCGATCTGGAGGCGGTGGTGATCGACGGCGAAGTCGACCGGCAACTGGTGCGCGAAATCATTCGGCGTACAGAACGTGTGCTGGATGGCTTCGAATGGGAAGGCATGGTGCGTCCGCAATTGCTGGAGGGCACCATTGGCGCCGACGCGCGGGCGATGGGCGGCGCCATTCTGCCGCTCTATGCACACTTCGCGCCGGTTCATGAACTCTTTCTCAAGCCGGCGGCCGAGGGGGGATATTAGCTTCTCTTCGGCGATCGAGGGGGTATTAGCTTCTCTTTGCCGGACGCACGCTGCCGGGCAAGGCAGGCGCCGTTGGTTTATTGAGCAACGGTTGCAAAACTGGCGCGAGCGACTTGAGCAACTGCACCGACATCGCGCTGGTGAAGTCGTAACGCGCCGCGTACGGCTCGTGGACGTATGCGGTCAACGTGCCATAGAAGCGATCTCCCATGATAAACACGAAGGTCGCCGTGCGATTGACCTTACGTGATTCGATCAGCCGGCCGCCTTTCGCGAACACCTCGAAGCGCTGGTCGCCAGTACCGGTTTTACCGTACACGTCGAGCGTCTTGCCGTCGGGGAAGGTCATGCCCCCGGCCAGCCGCTTTGCCGTCCCGCCTTGCACGACTTCGCCCAACACCCGATGCACGACATTGACGATCTCCGGCGAAAGCTGGGTCTGGGGCGCGACCGAGGCGCGCACGAAATGCGTCTCGTAAGGCGTGTCTTTGGCGAAATCGAGCTGCGCGATGGTTTCGGTCGGCACCTTGTTGCCGCCGTTGGCAATCACACCGATCAGTTGCGCGAGCGCGGCAGGCCGGTCGCCTGACGCGCCAATGGCCGCTGCATAAGAAGGCGTCAGATTGGCGAACGGATACCCCAGCGCCTGCCACGATTTTCCGATGGCATCGTAGGCGCGCAGTTCGACCATGTGCCGGATGCGCCGGTCCTGGGTAGCGTGATAGCGGGTCTTGAAGAGCCACGCATAGGCCGTCTTGCGAACATCGCGGCTTGCCTGCTCGACCTGATCCAGCGTCGCATCCGGGTGCTCCCGCAGATAATTCGCAGTCCATAGTTCCAGCGGATGCACACTGGCAATGTAACCGCGGTCGTTCAGATTGAAGCGGTCAATACTGTACTTCGTGTAGAGCTGCGCAAGATCGTCATCCGTCAACCACTGGGCCGGCGTGCCCTTCAACTGCGCCCGCATCTGGGCTTCGAACCATCCCTGTGAGCCGTCGGGCGCCACGCTGCGCAATACGGTAGCGATTTTCGGCGGCGACTTGCGCACGGTACGCAGCATGAGCGAGAGGGCTTCGCCGGGTGTCTGGCCGGAATACTTCGTGTAAAACCGTTTGACGTATACGCGGCTTTCCTGATCCGCAAAGCGGTCGAGGTACTGCTTACGCGCTGCCGGATCGTCGAGCCACTGCGACGACGGCCCCGAGGTCTGGATCATCTCGTAGCGCACGATGTCCCGCATCAGTCGTACGAAGACCAGATTCACCGAATGCTGGAATGCACGCTCCACCGTCAGAATCTGGCTGTTGTCACTCGATTCGAAATTGGTGAAGGTCTGGGCACCACCGCCGGTATAGAAGGTTTCGCCTGCGTTGGCGGAATATTTCCGTTCGACCGCAGCGTCGAGCATGGCTTGCAGCGAACGGTCGCGCGTATGCGCAAGGTAGTCGAGCGCCCAGCGCGTTAGCGTATCCTGCGGGTCAGGCTGGACCCGCTTGAGCTCGGCCGCGTTCATCGACGCATAGCGGTCATGCAGATCGGTCACGATCTGCAGATACGTGATGATGGTGCGCAGTTTCGCCGTGGAGCCCAGATTCAGCCGCGCTCCCTGGTTGATATCGAATGGCTCGTTGACGCTGTCGGTTTGCACACGTACGAGGTTCGCGCCGTTGCGCCGTTCGTAGAGCGTGAAACTGTAGGCGATCTTCGACGGGTCATCGCCCGGACGCAGCATTTCGAATCCAAACAGGCCGGCCGTCTGCGCGCCGTCTTTGGTCGCGGCCGCCGCGAGGCGCTGGCTCACCGCCTGCTGGACAGCCTCATCGAGTGTGCCGCTCGCCTGCAGATCGAGCCGGTCGAGTGCATAGAAGTTCTTCAGCCCGAGCGCCGCCAGCAGATGCGCACGCATCGACGTCACCGCCTTGCGGCTGACAAACGATTGATCTGCGCTCCTCACGAATGCCGGACTCAGTTCGACATGGGCGGTGAGCGCGGCGTCGCGCAGCGGTATTGAAATCACGCCACCGCTGGCGAGCAGACGCAGATAGCCGTCGGTCATACGCTCGAGTTGACCGTAGCCGAGATGCAGAAAATACGACGGCGCACGCTGCGCGATCATCAACGACAAGACCTGCCTGAAGGCGAGCCCCTGCGCATCGAGGTTGTCTGCGGAAGGCGGCGCCTTGAGAATGGCGTTGACGTCGGTAAAATCGCGCCCATACCATGCGGCGAGACCATCGCCCATGCCATTGATCTCGCCCACCCCCGGCTGCGCCGACAACGGCACCGAGTTCAGATACTGCACCACGATTTCGCGCCGCGCCGGCATCGTCTGCGGTCCGTTCAGATACGCACGCACCGAGGCGGACGCTATCTGCCGCAGCTTTTCCGGCGGGCTCGCCGTGCGGCCGTCTGGCGAGTGGCGGAATTTCTCGATCTGGGTGGCAAGCGTGCTACCGCCCGGCTGCAATTGATGCCGGTTGAGCAGGCGCGCGCCCTGGTCAAGCAGCGCGTGACCGAAGCGTGTCCAGTCGATCGCAGGATTCCGGTTGGGCTGATCCGGGTCCAGCAGCTCGCGGTCTTCAATAAATAGCAGAGAGTTGACGACCAGTGGCGGGATCGCGTCGAAGCTGTCGTAGATCCGCTGCGGATAACTCGCGTCGAACAGCGGCCTGCCCATTCCGTCGAATAGTTGCAGACCCGCCTGGTCTTTTTCCTGGTAAGGCAGGAACAGTCCATCGTCGGCCAGGGCAAGCATGCGCTCGGAATCGCGAGCCTGCGAGGCGATCACGAAACCGTGCGCCGTCAGACGTTGCTCGAACGACGGCAGCAGCGCATAGCCGAGGCGTTCGTCATAGGGCCCGTTCGTGGGGAAGCGGATATCCGGGCTGGCGCCATTGTCGAGCGAAAAGCCGACATCGCGGGTCAGCTCGGACAGATAGTGTGCCTGCAGACGGGAGGTTTGAATTTCGATCTGGCAAAGCCTCGCCAGAATCGCTAGCGCCACCAGAACAGCGGCGAGCAGCGACCATTTGATCCACTTCCACAGCGGCCTACCCCCGGCTGCGCGAAGCGAAAACCGAACGAGTGGCCGATTCATGGCGGCGTGTCCCTCGCAGGCGCCAGGCTGCGATGCAACCTGTATTCGAATGAGTGTAGCGCGGTTCGGGAAAATCCACCGACTCGGGACTTACCCGACAGTCTCAGCGCAGCAACACTACCGCTGCACCAGATAGCGCAGCGCACGAGCGCGCATGAGATATTGGTGATTTATGCGCGGGCGGCGCAAGCTGCGGAAGGCGGGTGGCACAGCCCGCACGTCTCGCTCACGCCGCCAGCTTCTGCTCCCTTAACAAGCTGATGAACTGCTCCGCCGGTGGTGACAGCACCCCGCCCTTGCGCGAGACGATGCCAAACGTCTGCGATTGCGACTTGAGCTTCACAGGCAAGATCCGCAGCATCTTGTGCTTCACGAACAGCTCGGCAATGCCGGTGGGCAAGACCGACACCAGATCCGCCGCCTGCTGCAACAACGCCACCGTGACGAAGGTCGAAGCGGTCGAGATAGGGCTGACCGGCATGCTCATCCCGGCCAGATCCATCTCGCGTTCCAGCAGTGCATGCAACGGCATATGACTTGGATAGGTTACCCAACGATGTCCCGCCAGGTCGCGCAGCGTGACCGCCTTGCGCGACAAGGGTGGGTGGGCGCTGCCCACCACCACAGAAAGCGGCTCATCGCCTAGCGCCTGATAACGGTAGCGGGTTGGATCCGCGCTGACGGCCGAGCGCCCAATCACCAGATCGAGACGACCTTCATCAAGTTGCTGAAGCATGCGTGCGCTGGTGTCTTCGATAATCTCAATCGACAGGTTCGGCTGGCTCGCATGCATTTCGTTCAACACCGGCACCACCATGCCCGGAATCGCGCCCATGATCGCGCCGATCGCCAGACGCCCGCCGCCCCCCGAGCGCAGTTCGGCCATATCGTCGCACAGCGCGCTCAGATCGGTCGCCACCAGCCGCGCATAGCGGATCACGCAATGGCCGAACTGATTCGCGATCATGCCGTTTTTCGAGCGCTCGAAAAGCGGCGCCTCCAGCATCGACTCCAGTTCCTGCAGCGCCTTGCTCGCCGCCGACTGCGTCATCGCCATCGCGCCCGCCGCCTTGTGCATCGACTTGTGGTCGTCGAGTGCGATCAGCAGTTGCAACTGCTTCATGCGCAGACGCGACAGCAGCACGTTCAGCGTGTTCTTCATGTGAGTCGTAAAAGTGATCACGGAATGGAAACAATTCACTATACAGGCGCGAACGCCTCGCCGTATAGTCATTGCCGGAGACAAACAGCGGCGATTACGGCCGCTGCCGGAAGCCGATCATCCTGATCTGCGCCCTAACCTGAGACCCGAGGCCAAGGAGCCGAGAGGGACGCGGCAGGCCCGCGAAAAACCTGCCTGTGCTGACTCTCCTGCTGCTTTTCCCTGCCGCCTACATCGTGCATACCGAGCCCATCCAGCCATGACCGACACCACCACCCAGCCCATCTATCGAGGCGTCTTCCCCGTCGCACCGACCATTTTCGACGACGCAGGCGGCCTCGACCTCGAAGGTCAAAAACGCTGCATCGATTTCATGATCGACGCGGGTTCCAACGGCATCTGCATCCTCGCGAATTTCTCCGAGCAGTTCACCCTGTCCGACGACGAACGCAACACGCTGATCGATGTGGTGCTGAACCACGTGGCCGGCCGCGTTCCGGTGATCGTCACTACGACCCACTTCAGCTCGCGCCAGTGCGCCGAGCGCAGCCGCCACGCGCAGGACGCTGGTGCGGCAATGGTCATGATCATGCCGCCGTATCACGGCGCGACGTTCCGGGTGGGCGAACGCGGGATTTACGAGTTCTACAGCAAGGTATCGGATGCAATCGACATCCCGATCATGATCCAGGACGCGCCGGCTGCGGGCACGCCCATGTCGGCGCCGTTCCTTGCACGCATGGCGCGTGAACTTCGCAACGTGTCGTACTTCAAGATCGAAGTGCCGCAGGCAGCGAACAAGTTGCGCGAGTTGATCGAACTGGGCGGCGATGCAATTGTTGGTCCGTGGGACGGCGAAGAAGCCATCACGCTGATGGCCGATCTGGATGCGGGCGCAACCGGTGCGATGACGGCAGGCGGCTACCCAGACGGGATTCGTCTGATCGTCGACGCCTATGCCGCGGGCGATACGGAACTCGCCGCAGCGCACTACCAGCGATGGCTGCCGCTCATCAACTACGAAAACCGCCAGGGCGGCCTCGCGTCCTGCAAGGTGCTGATGAAAGAAGGCGGCGTGATCAAGTCGGAGGCGGTGCGCCATCCGCTGTTGCCGATGCATCCCGCAACCCGTGAAGGTCTGCTGAAGATCGCGCGGCGTCTGGACCCACTGGTGCTGCGCTGGAGCAAATAAGGCATCCATTCGGCTCAAGCCGGCCGCGATCATCCGCGAGCCGGCCTGAGCTTCGTGCCGAATGAACCTACCCTGCCACATCCAGACTGCCTGTCACCCGTCGGGCTTTTGCCGTCCTGCCCGGCGGGACGTTGCGCCCGGCCATCCCCGGCCGTGCAGCAGCGTTGGTCACCTCAACTACCCCGTCCTCCCTTCCTTGCGCGGCCGCTCTTATGGTGCTCTGCCGGCTCGCTCAAGGCTGCCTACTCACCCCTATACGCAGCCTCGCGCCGAACAGATGCACTGGGCAGAGAAAAACCGCATATAACGTCAGACGGAAATTGAGTAACATAGCCCCGGATGCCATCACTCATCTGTCCATGACCGCAAACACACGAGAAATGACGCCGGAAACGCTGACCGCGCTGCTCGAACGCGTGGCCAAAGAGGACGCTGCCGCACTGCGGGAGTTATATGACGTCGCTGCCCCGAAACTGTTTGGCCTCGCGCTCCGTATATTGAGCAAGCACGAGTGGGCCGAAGAAGTCTTGCAGGACAGCTTCGTCAACATCTGGCGCTTTGCGGGCGACTACCGGCGCGGTTTGTCGGCCCCCATGACGTGGATGTCGGCGATCGTTCGCAACCGTGCGCTCGATCACCTGCGTCGGGTCAACACGCAGGAAACAGAATGGAGTGATGCGTTGGACGATCTTGTCGCAACGGGGGATCCGGATCCGGAAACGCTATCGGCCGTGAGCATGCAGGCACGGCTACTGGACGGGTGCATGCAGCAGTTGGAACCGGCGCAACGGCAGGCGGTCGCGCTCGCCTATCTGCGTGATCAAAGCCACAGCGAAATTGCCGAAACGCTGACGGTGCCACTTGGCACCGTCAAGTCGTGGATCCGCCGCGGCCTCAGCAAGCTGAAAAGCTGCCTGGGGGGTGCGTGATGAATCTGCATCGTTATCCTCAACTTGTCGATATGCTGGCTGCCGAATATGCGGTCGGCACTTTGCGTGGCGGCGCGCGCCGCCGGCTGCAACGGTACGCAGAACACGACGTCACGATCCAGCGCTCGCTGGAAGAATGGCAACAGCGCCTCGAACCGATGGCCGAACTCGTGCCCGCGCGCATGCCTTCACCGGCGGTATGGGAAGCCATCGAGAAGCGTCTGGGCCTTGTCGCGGCCCGTACTGCGGCGGCTGGCCGCCCACCGGAAGCCGCACGTCCGGCGCGCAACTGGTACGACAATCTCGCGTTCTGGCGTGGGTGGGCAATCGGCGTCACCGCGCTTGCCGCCATCGCGGTGGTGGTTGCCGTGCGCTCGCTGCTGCCGTTCGGCGCGACCACGCCACCCCCGGCGCAGACGGTCGCGCAGCAACCCGAGACCGTGGTCTCGCACGTCGCCGTGCTGAACAACAAGGACTCGCAACCGGTCTTGCTGATCGCGTGGGACGAGTCTCATGCCACGATGAGCCTGCACCGTCTTGGCGAAGTTGGCCTGCCTCCGGGCAAAGCCATGGAGCTATGGGGTATTCCGGCGAGCGGCCATCCTGTCGCACTGGGCATGATGCCCGACAGCGGCAACGGCAAGGTCACCGCCGGTCAGCAGCGACCCGAGAGCTATGCGGCCCTCGCCATCTCGATCGAAGCGCCGGGCGGCTCGCCTAATCCGAATGGCCCGACCGGTCCGGTGGTGTTTAGCGGCAAACTGCTGCCGGTGTCCTGAGCTTCCTGCGCTAATCTAACCTGACCCATCCTGCCGGTGCCCGCTTCGCAAGCGGGCACCGGCACGCCCGGCTCTCTCTCATGCAAAGCTTTTACGAAGCCACCGTTGTTCGGCCCGAACGTGCGCGCCTGTCCGGCAAGCGTGCGGCGAATGTATGCATAGTCGGCGGCGGGCTCGCGGGTCTGTCCACAGCGCTTGGACTTGTTGAGCGCGGCGTGCGCGATGTCGTCGTGCTCGAAGCGCAGCAAGTGGGCTTCGGTGCGTCCGGGCGTAATGGCGGCTTTGTGTTCGGCGGCTACAGTCTCGACTGTGCAGACCTGCTGCGTATCCTGGGTCAGGCGCGCGCCCGCGAACTCTATGCGCTTACTACTGATGCCGTCGATTTGATGCGGCGGCGCATCAAGCGTTACCGGATTGCCTGCGATGCGACTGACGCGGGCGTGATCCTCGCGAACTGGTTCAACCAACCGGAGAGGCTTGAGACGCAGCGTCGCCTGATGAAGGACGGCTTTGGCGTCGATTGGGAGCCAGTGCCCGCGTCCACGCTCGCTGGGCAACTCAAGACGCGTCGCTATTACGGCGGTCTCTTCGAGCGCAACGCGTTCCACTTTCATCCGTTGAAATACGTGCTGGGGATCGCCGACGCCGCAACCGCAGCGGGTGCGCAGATCTATGAGCATTCCCCGGTCACACGGCTTCAGCGACAAGGCGGTGGCTTTATTGTCGAGACGGCCGAAGGCAGCATCGAGGCCCGGCAGGTCGTCATGGCTGGCGGCGGCTATGTGCGCAACGTCTATCCGAAGGTCGAACGGGCGGTGCTGCCCATCGCCACCTATGTGATGGCCACCGAGCCCTTGGGCCCGCGCCTGAAAGACGCGCTAGACACAGCGGCCGCGGTCTACGACACCCGCTTTGCCTTCGACTATTACCGCCCACTGCCCGATACGCGCATCCTGTGGGGTGGCCGCATCTCCGTACGGAACCGCGAACCGCAAGCGATCGCACGACTCCTGCGGCGTGACCTGCTCAAGGTGTATCCGCAACTTCGTGACGTGCGCATCGAACACGCATGGGGCGGCCTGATGAGCTACGCGCGCCACAAGATGCCTCAGATCGGTCAAAGCGCGGACGGCGTCTGGTATGCAGTCGGCTTTGGCGGACACGGCATGGCGCCCACGACGGTATCCGGCGAATTGCTGGCCGCCGCCATCGCCGGCGAACGGCCCGTACCGGAGGCATTCGCCACGTTCGGTTTGACGCCCGCATTCGGCGCGCTCGGCCTCACCGCCGCCCAGTTGACCTACACGGCGATGCAGACCCGCGATGCGCTTGCGGCACGCCGTCGCCAGCGCCCCTGAGCATGGTCGCGCGGTCTGCGCGCATGACGGCTCGCCGCGTCGCGCGTCACCCCTGCGTTGAGTCGTCCGAAATGCCGCCTGTCATGCTCGCCAGCGTAAGAGCGGCGAATTTCGACATGCTAGAATGCGCCGGTCATCGCCGCTGAAATAGCCAATGAAAAGCTGCTGAAATACACAATGAAAAAGGTAAGCAAGGCCACCGCGTCCGCCAACACCGGCACCGCCTCCGACCCTCGCCGTACCGACGCTCGTCGCAAGTACGACCCGGAAGAGACAAGGCGCAATATCCTCGATGTCGCCACCCAGGAATTCTCCGCAATGGGGCTGACGGGTGCGCGCGTGGACGCCATCGCCGAGCGCACCAATACCACCAAGCGCATGCTGTATTACTACTTCGAAAGCAAGGAAGGCCTGTATCAGGCCGTGCTGGAGAAGGTGTACGGCGACATCCGTGCGCTCGAGCAGGGCCTGCATGTCAGCGAACTCGATCCCGTTGAAGGGATGCGCAAGCTCGTGGAGTTCACCTTCGATTATCACGACCGGCATCGCGACTTCGTGCGCCTCATCACCATTGAGAACATTCACGGCGCGAAGTTTGTCGAGCAGTTGAAGACCTTCAAGACCAACAACGCCAGTGCGATCCACACCATCGAAGATCTGCTTTCGCGCGGCGTTGCTTCGGGCCAGTTTCGCAACGATGTCGACGCGATCGATCTGCACCTGATGATCAGCTCGATGTGCTTTCACCGGATCGGCAATCGCCATACGTTTGGCACGGCGTTTGGCCGCGATCCGTCGCATCCGCGTCTGCGCACGCGGCACCGGGCGATGATCGTTGATGCCGTGCTGCGTTTCCTGCGCAAGGAAGATTAACGCCAGACTGCGGCTCAGCGATTCAAAAGATAAGGCCACCGGCACGCGAATGCCGGTGGCCTTTTTGCATGGTGTCAGGGCGTAGACGCCGCGTATGGCTAGTCAGTCATGACAATCCGCTTGATGTCGCCAACGATAAAGATGTACGACAGCGCCCCGATCAGTGCGATCACGCCAATGAACACCAGCGCGCCGACGAACGAACCGGTGGCAGCTACGATGAAGCCCACCGCCAGCGGCGTGATGATGCCCGCAAGATTCGCCGCGAAATTGAAGATGCCGCCGGTCACACCGAGCAGTCCGTCCGGGGCGATATCCGAGACCAGCGTCCAGCCGAGCGCTGCCATGCCTTGCGCAAAGAACGCCACGGAGAGGATCACGATCACGACTACGTTGCTCTCTACATAGTTGGCCAGAATGATGGTCGAGGCGAGCAGCAGGCCGGCGATGATTGGCAGCTTGCGTGCCACGTTGACCGAAGTGCCACGCCGCAACAGCCAGTCCGAAAACGTGCCGCCGAACATCACGCCAATCGAAGCGGCAATAAACGGCAGGATCGCGAAGAAGCCGATCTTCAGCCATGCCATGTGACGCTCCGTGGCCAGATAGGTCGGAAACCACGTGAGGAAAAACACCAACGTCGAGTTGCCGGCAAACTGACCGAGACAAATGCCGGACAGTTGACGGTGCTTCAACAGTCGGCCAATGGTGCGCCATTCGAAGCCCGCCGACGTGGTCGCGCCTTCGTCCTTCTTGCGGTGCGTGAGACCACCGCCGGCCTCGATGTAATCCAGCTCGGCGGCATTGGCGGACGGGTGATCGCGCGGTTCGCGATAGCAGATCCACCAGATCATGCCGAACACGAGACCCACTGCGCCCACCACAAAAAACAGTGAACGCCAGCCGAACGCGCCCATCATCGCAAACAGGAACGGGCTGAAAAATGCCAGCCCGATGTATTCGCCCACGGTGTAGGTGCCGGTGGCCATCGCCCGTTCGCTTTGCGGGAACCACGTTGCCACGACACGGCTATTGGCCGGAAAACACGGCGACTCCGCGACGCCCAGCCCTAGCCGGAACGCAAACAGCGGCGCGATGCCATGCACCATCCCTTGCGCCAGAGTGAACAGCGACCAGAAGGTCATCGACAGAAAATAGGTGACCTTGCTGCCGAAGCGATCGAGGAACAGGCCGCCCGGAATTTGCGAGGCCACGTAGCTCCACGAGAACACCGAGAACAGCAGGCCCATCAACGCTGCGTTGATGCCCAACTCCTTGGTCAACTGCGGCGCCGCGATGCCGAGCACGGTGCGATCAAGGTAGTTGATCATGGTGCCGATCGCGAGCAGCGCGAGAATCCGGTAACGCGCGTTGGAACGGCGCATGGTCGTGCCTGCAGCGTTGGCCGAGGCCGCGGGTGTCTTCGGGACGTCGTGGTGGGCTGGTTGAATCGGTTGTGGCATCTCCGTCTCCTCCATGTCTTTCTGGATGTGTTGCGTAACTTATCGATCAGCGCTGCAACAGCGACTGGAAGTGAACAAACATCCGCTCAGCATCCGGTTCCAGCCCGGTAAAAATGCGAAAAGCGTCCACCGCCTGATAGACCGCCATGCCACCGCCGCTCAGCGTGCGGCATCCGACCGCTTCAGCCGCCTCCAACAGGGCGGTGCGAATCGGGAAGTAGACGATATCGGCCACCCACAGGTCGCGATGCAGCAGCGCTGCGGATAGCGGCATGCCGGGCAGTTTGGCCATGCCGGTTGGCGTGGCGTGGATCAGGCCGTTGGCTTGCGCGACCGCGTCTGCCAACGAGTCGCCCGCCCGCACCGTTGCTGCGGGAAAGCGCTGCTGCAGTTCGTCGGCGAGAATGGCCGCGCGGGATGCGTCGACGTCGAATAGCGTGAGGGTTCGCGCGCCCATCATCAATGCGGCATGTGCAACAGCCGCACCTGCACCGCCCGCGCCGAGTTGCACCACGCGTTCCAGCGATACATCCGGCAGGCCGCGCTTGAACGCACGCGCGAAACCCGACCAGTCCGTGTTGTGACCAATGCGCTTGCCGTCTTTCAGGAGCACCGTGTTGACCGCGCCCAGTGCGCGGGCGTCATCGGAGAGCTCATCGAGCAACGGAATGATGTGCTGCTTGCAGGGATACGTGACGTTCAGGCCGTTGTAGCCCATGCGCTCAGCGGCGGTGAGTATCTCGGGCAACGCGGCGACGTCGAGCTTGAGCGCTTCGATATCGATGCGGCGGTACACATAGCGCAAACCGAGTTGACTGCCCTCTTCTTCGTGCATGGCCGGGGTCAGCGAACCGCCGATTCCTGAACCGATCAGTCCCACCAGATACGATTTGTTGCTGGCTGATGCGCTCATTTTGCTGCCCTCGTTTTCAGAATGGTGGCCATGCGTTCGAGTGCGAGGACATAGCCCTGCGTGCCGCAACCCACGATCACTGCTTCGGCGATGGGCGAGACAAAAGAGTGATGCCGGAACGCTTCGCGGCGATGCACGTTCGAGATGTGTACTTCGATCACCGGCTTGTCGATGGCGGAAAGCGCATCCGCAATCGCCACCGAAGTATGCGTATAAGCAGCGGGATTGATCACTACGCCATCTACCTTGGTACGCGCGGCGTGCAGCCAGTCGATCAACTGATGCTCGGCGTTCGACTGGCAGAAATCGACTGCGAGGTCGAGCCGTTCTGCTGCATCGCGGCAAAGACGCGCGACATCGTCGAGCGTTTCTGAGCCGTAGATGGCCGGCTCTCGCGTGCCCAGCAGGTTGAGATTCGGTCCGTTCAGGACCAGCACCGATGCAAAGCTCATAACACCCACTCCAGTAAATTTGCGCCCAGGTCAGGTGGCCTTGCAGGGCCACTCTTTCCTCACTGTAGCGCCAGTGTGCGCCTAATCACCTCTCAAGTCTTTTGGGGTTTCCACGAATTTGTACGATCTAGTTAGTTTGTATAAACTTGCCAAAAATCGGATTAGAGTGGCCTCATGCACCCGCTAGTTGCGCACGGCTTTGAAGTGGTTGCGTAACAAACTGGTTCACTTTTCCGGTTAACACCGGTCCACGATTTGCCGTTCGGTGAGCAATCCACGCGTTCTCGGGCTCGCATCGAGCCGGTTCGCCGCCCTCACTTTCTTTTACCCGCAGGAGCCATTTATGCAGCGTTCAATTGCCACTGTTTCAATAAGCGGAACACTCGTAGAGAAGCTGACGGCGATCAAGGCTGCGGGATTCGACGGCGTCGAGATCTTCGAGAACGACCTGCTCTATTTCGACGGTTCGCCCGCCGACGTGCGCCGCATCGCCGCCGACCTTGGTCTGAAGATCATGCTGTTTCAGCCGTTCCGCGATTTCGAAGGCGTCAGCGCCGAACGCCTCGCGCGCAATCTGGATCGCGTGAAGCGCAAATTCGATCTGATGCATGAACTGGGTACGGACCGGATTCTCGTGTGCAGTAGCGTGGCGGCGGATACGATTCGCGACGATGCGTTGATCGTCGAGCAACTCGGCGCACTCGCGCAGGCCGCGCAGGAGGCTGGGGTGATCGCCGGTTATGAGGCGCTCGCGTGGGGGCGCCATGTCAATTCGTACCGGCATGCGTGGCGGCTCGTGAACGAGGTCAATCATGCGAATCTCGGCATCGTGCTCGACAGCTTCCATACGCTGTCGATCAATGATCCGGTGGACGAGATCGCCGCCATTCCGGGTGAGCGCATTACCTTCGTGCAGATCGCGGATGCGCCGAAGCTGATGATGGACGTGCTCGAATGGAGCCGCCACTACCGTTGCTTTCCTGGCCAGGGCGATTTCGATGTCGCAAGCTTCACCGCTCGCGTGGTGGAAACGGGCTATCAGGGTCCGCTTTCGCTGGAAATTTTTAACGACGGTTTCCGCGCCGCTCCCACTGCCGGGACTACTGCGGACGGCCATCGCTCGCTGCTGTTTCTTGAAGAACTGACCCGCACGAAACTGACCCAGCAGGGCCAGCCGGCCAAACAGTTGTATCAACCGCCGCCGGCGCCTGCGCATATCGGCTTTCAGTTTCTCGAATTCGCCGTCGATGACACCGCGCGCAGCAAACTCGCGGATTGGCTGGGCAAACTGCGCTTCCATCGTGCCGGCCAGCATCGTTCGAAGGACGTCACGCTTTATCAGCAAGGTGGCGCATCGATTGTGCTGAATGCCGAGGCCGATTCGTTTGCGAGCGCGTTCTTCCAGCAGCATGGCCTGTCGCTGTGCGCTTCGGCGTTGCGTGTCGACGCGGCCAAGCTTGCTTTCGAACGCGCTGCGGGCTTCGGCTATGCGCCGTTTTCAGGTCAGGTGGGACCGAATGAGCGGGTGTTGCCGGCCGTGCGGGCGCCGGACGGCAGTCTGAACTACTTCGTCGACGAAACGCCGGACACGCCTACGCTGTTCGAAGCCGACTTCGTGCTCGATCAGACCGCGCAGCCTGCTGAGCCTGCACTGCTCACCGAGATCGATCACGTCGTGCTGTCCCTGCCCGCGGATGCACTCGATACGTGGGTGCTGTTCTTTCGCACCGCCCTCGGCTTCGAAGCGGAGCCAGGCTTTCTGGTGCCCGACCCGTACGGCCTCGTGCGCAGCCGGGCGCTGCGCAGCCGCGACGGCTCGGTGCGCATTGCACTGAACGCGTCCGTGGACCGGCATACCGCTGTCGCTGAGGCACTACACACCTATCGCGGATCGGGACTGAACCACGTGGCGTTCCGCGCCGAAGACATTTTCGCGGCGCTGCCGCAGTTCATCGCCGCCGGCTTGCCCATTCTGCGCATTCCTCGCAACTACTACGACGACCTCGCTGCGCGTTACGACCTGCCCGACGACACGATTGAGGCATTGCGCGCCAGCAACATCCTGTACGAACGCGACGAACGGGGCGGCGAATTCTTCCACGCCTATACCGAACCTCTAGACCAGCGGTTTTTCCTCGAAATCGTGCAACGCAAAGGCGGCTACGACGGTTATGGCGCGGGCAACGCGGCGGTTCGGCTGGCCGCCCAGGCGAAGCTGCGCAAGCACGACATTAGCTAGCGCACCAGGCATTTACATTGTTTGTCGAATCTCCCTTGCAGTCGCCTTATTGTTTGACAAAAAACGCGCCCCGCGACGGGCCCGAATAATTTCTGACGACTTACCCGGCGATCTAACCGGCGGTCGGCGATTCGCAGAACGCCACGCCATCATCAACGAACGCGCAGTTCGTTGGCATGTTGGGTATCGCGATCACGTTCTAACGGCGACGCCTCTTGAAGGTATGCAGAGCTGCCTCGCGGGGATGGCATTTTCCTCATCGATATAATGAAGGCTGACCCGCAGCATCCGTTGCGATCTGGCCCGATACGCCAGCACCAGTCTGGCGGCATTCGGGTTAGCCGCGAGAACCGAAACCGTTTGGAGACCCATGAAGAAATTCGCCCTTGTCCTTTCAGTTCCCCTGCTTCTCAGCGCGTGTGCCTCCTTTCAGAACCCCGATTCCGGCGAGCCCGTAATCGACGGTTCGACACAGCGCCCCGTCAACGATGTGGTGACCTGTATGTCGCAGGAAGCCGCCAAACACAAGGTCAGCTTCAAGACCACCCCACTGCCTGAAGGCCAGATGCTGGATTTCGGCGATTCGAACGTCGTCAAGATCCGCGCGGACAATGGCGCGACCACGTACCGCTTTTATGCCGGCAAACGGCACATCGACAATCTGTGGATTGAGGGTGCGAGCAAGATTTGCGCGCCGATGTAAGCGCCGGTAACGAGTACCGGAACGAAAGTGTGTCGAACTGCTACAGCGGGCTCGAGTCTTAAGAATCGTTTAAGACTTGGGCCCCATGATCCACTCACAAAGAAAAGACTGGAGGTGAGTAGCATGAACAAAGCAGATCGCAACACCCTTGAAACGACGGCACCGGCGCCCGCGAAGCGGCCCACGATTTTGCGCCGTCTGTTGAGCCATCACGAACTCGCGACGTTGTTGCTGTTGCTGCACGCGCCGATTGATGCTTTCGCGAAACCCGAGATTCCCATGCTGCATGAGGCGGGTCTGGTTGAAACCGTATCTACCGAGGCCGGTGCGCCGAGCATTCGTCTGACGCCGGAAGGTAACGCGGTGCTGCGCGGACTCGGCATTCGCTAAGCGCTAGTTTGTCAGCTTTATTGCCCGTCATGGGTCAGTGACAAGCGTTACTCATCCTCACTGTGGTCGCCACTCTTGTGGCCATTATTAAGCCTGCCAGACCGCGTACCCGGCCTCGCGCAAGCCAATCGCCAGTTCGACTTCCATATCGCGCGCGCCGTCATAAGGCATCGGGTTAAACACGTCATACAACTCCGGCATCAGCCGCAGTCCGTAATCCCGCACGAAGCGATTCGCCTGAATATCGGCTTTATGCCGATCGAAGCGCAGATCCGGGTCCAGTCCCGTCATTCCCACATACACGCACGGCCGGTCGAAACGGTATTCCGGATTGGCGCGGCGAAAACGCGCCTCGTTCCAGACCGTGTCGGCCAACGCGACGACGTAGACGTAATAGTGATGACTCGGACGACGACGGACCATGCGCTACGTTCGCTCGCCCCATTAAGCGGGCGCGGTTCCATGCAGCAGCATGCGGTACTCCGTCGGCGTGATGCCCACGGTGGCCTTGAACTGCCGGGTGAAGGCGCTGTGATCGGTATAGCCGCACAGCGCGGCGACGTCAGTCACCTTGTCGTGCGACACCAGCAGCGCCGTGGCGGCGTCGAGTCGCGTCTTCAGCAGCACCTGACGCGGCGTCAGATGAAACACCTTGTGAAAGTACCGCTCGAGTTGCGCCACCGACATATCCGCCATCGCTGCAAGGTGCTTCAGGTTGAGCGGCTCCACGTAATTGTCCTGGATGTACTGCACGACCACGGCAAGGCGGCTGTACGCGGGATGACTGCCCTCATCCGCTTTCAGGTCACGCGAAATCCCGGCCAGCCCGACCACCCTTCCCGATGGATCGCGCAGCGGTTGCTTGCAGGTCAGACACCAGCCCGGTTGACGACCCGGATACAGATGCAGTTCCAGTTGATCGACCATCTGGTTGCCGACATGGATGATCGCCTGGTCCTGCGCGGTGTAGATACGCCCAAAACGGCGTGGGAATACGTCCTCGGCGGTCTTGCCGAGCAGCGCCGCCTTCTCCTTGTAGCCGCAGCGCGAAGCGAGCGTGCGATTGACCAGCGCGTAGCGCGCCTGCGCGTCCTTGACGAAAAACACGACGTCCGGCATCGCATCGAAGACCGGCTCAAGCAAGGTGAAATGCGAAAGCATGCCGCTTAGCGTGGCTTCGGCCGGGTCAAGCGGATCAGCCAGCGTGTTCATCTTTACGGGTCTCGGGCGTCGGGGGTCTGGTGCGGTTGATTATAGGGCCGCGGCGGGTGGGGAAAATATGGCTAATCACGCTCACTGACCGTCATCAGCGTCCCAATCTGCGCCGGATGGAACGGTGGACGCGGCTGCGCCAAGGGCCAGCCGAAATAAATCTCAGCGGCGGCGCCGCAGATGCGCCCCTGGCACGCGCCCATTCCACAGCGCGTATGCAACTTCGCGTCTCGCCAGTCCGCGTAGGCACTTACGTCGCCCACCGTCACATCTTCACAGCGGCACAACAGCGTATCCGCGCGCGGCATCTCGCGCGCGGCTTCACCCAGCGCAAACGCACGCTCCAGGCTTCGCGCAAAACGTCGCCAGCGGGCGCGTTGCGCATGCAACGCGCTCAAGTCACCGCTTGCACCACTCGCCGTCAAGCCTGCAATCTCCCCTTCGACACACGCCAGTTCCATCCCGCCCACGCCGGTAGATTCGCCCGCCGCCAGCACGCCTTCTACCGAAGTCTGTTGGGTATCGCCGACGATCACGGCTCCACTTTCGCTGATCGTGCAGCCTAGTGCCTGCGCCAGCGTCAGGTTCGGCACGAGGCCATAGCCGCAAGCAACACGATCGCAAGCGAGCGTGACTTCCCGTTGCCCGCGCAAAATCGACACCTGTTCGACGCGCCCCTCACCGCGCGCTTCGCGCAACACGCTGCCGGTCCAGTAGCGCGTTCCCGCAAAGCCGCGCGTCAAC
>NZ_JBAURZ010000218.1:0-7385 GCF_049581445.1 Paraburkholderia sp.
GCGTGAGGACGGTCAGCGCGAGCAGATCAGCGGCGGCGACCACGTGGCCGCCCGCTGCGTGGATCGCGTCAGCGAGCGCGCGGTAGTCACGCACATCGCCGTTCACGCCTGGATATTGCAGCAGCACGCCGAAAGCATTCGCACTGGCAGCATCCGCAGCCGGACCGACCTTCACTTCGATGCCAACCGGCGTCGCCCGCGTCTTCACCACTTCGATGGTTTGCGGCAGCACGTCGTCGGCGACGTAAAACACGTTCGACTTCGGCTTGCCCACGCGTTGCAGCAGCGTCATGGCTTCGGCGGCGGCGGTGGCCTCGTCGAGCAGCGATGCATTGGAGATGGCGAGCCCGGTCAGGTCGATCACCATCTGCTGGAAGTTCAAGAGCGCTTCCAGACGGCCCTGCGAAATTTCCGGTTGATACGGCGTGTAAGCCGTGTACCAAGCGGGATTTTCCAGCACGTTACGCAGGATCACCGTCGGGGTGTGCGCGTTGTAATAGCCCTGCCCGATATACGAGCGGAACACCTGGTTCTTGTCCGCGAGTTCACGCAGCGCGGCGAGCGCTTCGGCTTCGCTCTTCGGCTGCGCGAAGGGGCCAAGCGGCAGCGTTTCGCTGCGGCGGATCGTCTTCGGAATCACGGCGTCGATCAGCGCGGCGCGCGACGCGAAGCCGAGGGCTTCGAGCATCGCTTGCTGATCGGCCGAATCCGGGCCGATGTGCCGTTCGGCGAAGGCATCATGCACTTCGAGCGCGGCGAGCGAGAGAGGAGTGCGGTTCATCAGACGATCCGGGTGTTCGAGCTTCATGAGGTAATCCTGGCAGTGCGGCCGTCCGGGTCTGCCGGACGCCGCACCTTACGGTTTAGAGATTTAGGCGCCGATGGACTTCGTATAAGCGTCGGCGTCGATCAAACGGTCTTGCGTTGCATCCGCTGCCGGCTTGATCTTGAACAGCCAGCTGTCATACGGTGTGCTGTTGACTGCATCCGGCGTGTCGGCCACGGCCGTGTTCGCTTCGATGATTTCGCCCGAGACCGGCGCGTAAATATCGGAGGCGGCTTTCACGGATTCGATGACCGCGACGGTGTCGCCAGCGGTGACGGTCTTGCCCAGTTCCTGGACTTCGAAGAAGACGATGTCGCCGAGCGCTTCTTGCGCGTGGTCGGTGATGCCGACCGTCAGCGTGCCGTCAGCTTCGGTGCGGACCCATTCGTGCGATTCGGTGTATTTCAGATCGGCCGGGATGCTCATCGGATGCTCCTATGCGGTGTGTTCGGTGATGACTTAAAAGATGGGAGAGACAGACGCACGCGCCGGCTGCTTAAACCGCAAGCACTTTGCCGTTGCGTACGAACGGCAGTTTTACCACGGTCGCGGGTAGGGCTTTATCACGGATTTGTACATGGACGATATCGCCCGCCTTGACGCCCATCGGGACGCGCGCGAACGCGATCGATTCCTGCATGGTCGGCGAGAAAGTACCGCTGGTAATTTCACCTTCGCCGAGCGGCGTGACGACCTTTTGATGCGCACGCAGCACGCCGCCCGCCTTGCCGTTTTCCTTCTGCAGGATGAGCCCGACGAACGAAGCTTGCGAGCCGTCTGCTTCGAGCTTGGACTTGCCGACGAATTCGCGCGGCGAAGTCAGGTCGACGGTCCATGCGAGGCCGGCGTCCAGCGGCGAGACATTGTCGTCCATGTCCTGGCCGTACAGGTTCATGCCGGCTTCGAGGCGCAGCGTGTCGCGCGCGCCGAGACCGGCCGGGCGTACGCCCTGGCGTTGCAGTGCGTCCCAGAACTCGCAGACGGAAGCGCTGGGAAGCACGATCTCGAAGCCGTCTTCGCCGGTGTAGCCGGTACGCGCGATCATCAATTCGCCGAACGGCGTGCTGTCGACGATGGCGGCGTTAAACGGTTTGAGCAGTTCAGTGGATGTGCGGCTGGACGGAGCGACTTGCCAAACCTTGTCGCGGGCGTTCGGACCCTGCACGGCGACGATCGAGAGATCGCGGCGCGGCGTGATGGTGAGGCCATAGTTGCCTTCGGCGTTCAACTTGTTGAACCAGGCAATGTCCTTGTCAGCGGTGCCGGCGTTGATCACCACGCGGAAAAAGTCTTCCGCGAAAAAGTAGACGATCAGATCGTCGATCACGCCGCCGTTCGGGTTCAACAGGCAGGAGTACAACGCGCGGCCGGCCGTTTGCAGTTTGCCGACATTGTTGGCAATGGCGAATTCGAAGAAGGCGCGCACCCGCTCGCCGTGGAAGTCGACCACGCACATATGCGACACGTCGAACATGCCCGCATCGGTACGCACCGCGCGGTGTTCGTCGATCTGCGAGCCGTAGTTGACGGGCATGTCCCAGCCGCCGAAGTCGACCATGCGGGCATTCAGCGCGCGATGGGTGGCGTTGAGCGGGGTGTGTTTGAGTTCGGTCATCGGGGCCTCAGGCAAATCTCGACAGATAGCGAAACAAAAAGGCCATGCGGCTTGATCCCTCGCGGCTCAAATGCCTGCGAGCGATGCGATGCATGACCCCTCTGTCCTCGATACCTGAGAGATTGCGCTGCCGTGCGAATGTTCAATGTGAGTCATTCGCCGCGGTGAAACGCGCGCCCCTTCGGTGGGCAGCCTGCCTGGTTCGATGTGGTTCGAAACCGGTGGCTACTGCCGCTCTCCAGAGTGCGAAAAGCCGGTGTCTGATTCGACGGGTTTTTCGACGCGGTCGGTCCTTTTGCCTGAGAGTTTGCGGGTATGCCCCTTCGGCGGCGCGGCCTGCTCAAAACAGCGGCCAGCGCGCTCTCCCGACGCGTGCGGCGAATGTACGCGAGGGCCGGGGGCTTGTCAAATTAGGACAGGAAGCCGCGCTGAGCGGGAGGCCGCGCGGCTTCACGCCAAAATAACCGGCCAGGCCAGAGGGACGGAAGGCAGGTGCGCCTCGGCATGATGGCCTTTTTCAGACGCAAAAAAAGCGCGGGAGTAACCCCGCGCTTTGTACCAAGAAGGCAGCTTACTTCAGACTTATTCGCCGATCGCGTGAGCGGCGTTGTCCAGTTCCTGGTTCAGCACGCGCTGTTCGTCGCCGGACAGACCGTTGCCGTGTTGCGCGGCCATGTCATGCGCTTCCTGGCGGATCACGTCGAGACGATGATGCAATGCGCCACCTTGCGGGGGCGGGTAGTAGCCTTGATTGACGTGATTATCGATGCGACGGCTCAGGTTATCGATACGGCCATAGACCTGATTGAGGCGCTGGATCGCGATCTGATGCTGATCCGGGTGCGGCGGCGGAGGCGGCGGAGGCGGCGGGCTGACCACACAGGCGGCCAGCGAAGAAACCAACGCCAAAGCTGCCAGCGCACGGGTGAAACGTTGCATACCTACTCTCCTTTGTTGGCCGGAGTTAGCGCTTGCACACTTACTCTGGTCCCTTGCAATAAAGTTGCGGACGTCATGTATGTGATCGACGACCAGATCGATGCCGTGTAGCAACGCTCAAGCGTTGCCACACGATGACCTGATCCGGGAATATATTGTAACGGAGCGTTCCTTTCGGAACTGTTAGATGCCGTTCGCGTCATGTAAGGCGCGAATTGCGAGGCGATATCAGCGGATGCGTTCGAACGGCAAACGCAGGCCTTCCATTTCGCTGCGCGCAGCGAGTTCGATGATGGTCATGACATCGATCGCGTCCTGCGGAGTGACCGGGAACGGTTCGCCGTCCTGAATCGTTGTGGCCAGGGCGCGATAGAAGCCAACGTAGTCGCCGTCGCGGGTAGGCAAGCTGCGCTCCACTTCCTGATTGCCTTGGTCTAGCACGCGCAGCAAACCGGCCGGGTTGCCGCCGGCAAAACCGGCATCGCCTGGCCGCAGACCGGCGCGGAGCTGATCTTCCTGGGTGTCCAGATCACGCTTGATATAGCTGCCGCGCGTGCCGTCGATGGCAAAGCGCGGCGGTGCTAGCGCGGTGAGTGCAGTTGCGTGCAAGACCACTTCGAGATTGTCGTAACCGAGTTGCAGGTGAACGTAGTCCGGTGCGCCGCCATTCTCCCGGTGCGTCTTGACGGTCGCCGACACCGTGGCGGGGGCGCCGAACAAGGTCAGCGCCTGATCGATCAGGTGCGGCCCGAGATCAAACAGCAGGCCGCCGCCGCGCGACGCCTCTTCACGCCAACGCGGTTTCACGTCGGGTCGGAAGCGGTCGAAGTGCGATTCGTAATGGGTGATGCGGCCCAGTTCGCCGCTTGCGAGCAGTTCGCGAACGGTGAGGAAATCGCCGTCCCAGCGGCGGTTGTGAAACGGCGCGAAGGTCAGGCGGCGCGCCAGCGCGAGATTGGCCAGCGTGAGCGCCTCGGTGGAGGTGAGCGTCACGGGTTTGTCGACGACGACATGCTTGCCGGCTTCGAGCGTGCGCTTGGCGAACTCGAAGTGCGTATCGTTGGGCGTTGCGATCACGACGCACTGGATCTCATCCAGCGCCAGCAGCGCGTCGAGATCGGGGACGACAGCGGCGCGCGGATAATCCGCGCGCGCCGCGTCGGCTTTGCTGGTTGCGATCGCCGTGACGGTGGCACGGCCACAGTGCTCGATGACCGGCGCGTGGAAGGTAGCGCCAGCAAAACCGTAACCCATCAATCCTGTTTTCAGCGGGGCAGACATATGAGTTTCCTGCAAAAGTGAAGCGCCGCTTTGCCACCGCGGCGGCGGCGCGTGACCTGTAATTGTGGCATGTATGCGAAGGAGGCAGTGCGGGGTGCGACTCGCTAAGCGGGGCCGGAGTGAGCTCAGGTCTTCGTCGGGGTCTTCGTCGAGGTCTTCGTGTTAACATCGCTGCTCTCGCGCGGGACGGCTCATCCGACACGTCCACACAGCGCCCTGCCTTCAACCGCAACACCCCATCCACACACGATGTCCGCAGGCCTGAATCCCGCCCAAAATGAAGCGGTGCGTTATCTCGACGGTCCCTGTCTCGTGCTTGCCGGCGCAGGCAGCGGCAAGACGCGCGTGATTACGCAGAAAATCGCCCACCTGATCGAAGTCAAAGGCTTCGAGCCACGGCATATCGCGGCTGTCACCTTCACGAACAAGGCGGCGGCGGAAATGCGCGAGCGCGTCGGCAAACTGCTCGAAGGCAAGACGCTGACGACCCCCGGCAAGGAAGGCCGCAAGGTGCCCGTCAATCAGTTGACGGTATGCACGTTTCACTCGCTCGGGGTGCAGATTCTGCGGCAGGAAGCGGAGCACGTTGGCCTGAAGCCGCAATTTTCGATCATGGACTCGGACGACTGCTTCGGCATGATCCAGGAGCAGGTCGGCTCAACCGACAAGGGTTTTATCCGCAAGATCCAGTCGATCATCTCGTTGTGGAAGAACGGCCTGATCATGCCGGAAGAGGCCATCGCGATTGCCGCGAACGAGGACGAGCAGCAGGCCGCGATTGTCTACCGCAATTACGTCGCCACGCTGCATGCGTATCAGGCGGTGGATTTCGACGATCTGATCCGGCTGCCCGCGGAACTGTTTGCAAAAAACGAGCAGGTCCGCGATCGCTGGCAGAACAAACTGCGTTATCTGCTGATTGACGAGTATCAGGACACCAACGCGTGCCAGTACGAGTTGCTGAAACAGTTGGCCGGCCCGCGCGCCGCGTTCACGGCGGTGGGTGACGACGACCAGGCCATCTACGGCTGGCGCGGCGCCACGCTGGAAAACCTCGCGCAGCTCGGCAAGGACTTTCCGAAGCTGCATCTGGTGAAGCTGGAGCAGAACTACCGTTCTACGGTGCGGATCCTGACGGCCGCCAACAACGTGATTGCGAACAATCCGAAGCTGTTCGAGAAGAAGCTCTGGTCCGAGCATGGCATGGGCGACACGATCACCGTGACCGGCTGCAACGACGAAGAGCACGAGGCGGAATCCGTAGTGTTCCGTTTGTCCGCACATAAGTTCGAGCGACGCGCGCAGTTTCGTGATTACGCGATCCTTTATCGCGGCAACTTCCAGGCGCGTATCTTCGAACAGGTGCTGCGGCGCGAGCGGATACCGTACGTGCTATCGGGCGGCCAGTCGTTCTTCGACAAGGCCGAGATCAAGGATATCTGCGCGTACCTGCGCCTGATCGCCAACGCCAATGACGATCCCGCGTTTATCCGCGCGATCACCACCCCGCGGCGCGGGGTGGGTAATACGACGCTTGAGGCGCTTGGATCGTTCGCGGGGCAGGCGAAGGTGTCGCTGTTCGAGGCGGTGTTTATGGGCGGCATCGAGGCGCGGCTGTCGGCACGTCAAGTCGAGCCGCTGCGTACTTTCTGTGATTTCATGCAGCGCCTCACCGATCGCGCGGACAAAGATCCGGCGAGCGAAGTGCTCAACGACCTGATGGACGCGATTCACTACGAGGCTTACCTGTACGACGCATTCGACGAGCGCCAAGCGCAGTCGAAATGGCAGAACGTGCTGGAGTTTGTTGAGTGGCTAAAGCGCAAGGGCACCAAGCCGGAGCCCGCGGCCGGCAGTGAGGCGACCGGCTACGACAACGCCGATGGACTCGCCGATACCGGCAAAAATCTGCTCGGTTTGATCCAGACCGTTGCGCTGATGTCGATGCTCGAAGGCAAGGAAGAAGACCCGGATGCGGTGCGGCTTTCTACTGTGCATGCGTCGAAGGGACTCGAGTATCCGCACGTATTTCTGGTCGGCGTCGAGGAGGGCATCATGCCGCATCGCGGCGGCTCGGACGACGCGCCGATCGACGACGCCCGCATCGAGGAAGAGCGCCGCCTGATGTACGTGGCGATCACGCGGGCGCAGCGCAGCTTGCATCTGAACTGGTGCAAGAAGCGCAAGCGCGCCCGGGAGACGGTTGTATGCGAACCGTCGCGCTTTATCCCCGAAATGGGCCTGGACGAAGCCCCGCCGCCGACGGCCGACGAAGCGCCGATGTCGCCGAAAGACCGACTCGCGACTTTGAAGGCACTGTTGCAGAAGCCTTGAGCCCGGGCATAAAAAATCCCTGCACGCATGAACATGCGGCAGGGATTTTTTGTTTTCCAGCTATGAATGGCGCGCCGGCGGTATGCGAGCCGCTTACTTTGCCGCGGTGACCATGTAGTCGACGGCTGCCTTCACATCCGCGTCAGAGGCATTCGACCCGCCCTTGGGCGGCATCGCACCCTTGCCGTGCAACGCGTAGTTATAGACCACATCCATCGGATCCTTCAGACGCGGCGCCCAGTCGTCCTTGTTGCCGAACTTCGGCGCGCCGAGCACACCGGCCGCGTGACACGCCTGACAAACCTGCTGATACAGCACCTTGCCGGCCTGGGATGCATCCGCGGTCTGCGCGCCGGCCGGTGGCGCTGCCGCTGGGACGCTGGCAATCGC
>NZ_JBAURZ010000219.1:0-8914 GCF_049581445.1 Paraburkholderia sp.
TTCTACGTCTGGGGCGAGCCCGGCAGCGGCCGCACCCATCTGCTGCAGGCGCTCGTCCACGAGGCGCTGCCCGGCCACGCCCGCTTTATGGGCCCGCAAAGCAGCCTCGCCGCCTTCGCGTTCGATCCGCGGGTGACGCTTTACGCCATCGACGACTGCGACCGCCTATCCGGCGCGCAGCAGATTGCGCTCTTCAACCTCTTTAACGAGGTGCGCGCGCATCCCACCAGCGCGCTGGTTGCGGCGGGCAATGCCGCGCCGATCGCCCTAGAAGTGCGAGAAGATCTGCGCACGCGCCTCGGCTGGGGCCTCGTTTTCCACCTTGCCCCGCTGCCCGACGAGGGCAAAGCCGCGGTACTAAAACACGCCGCCAAAGAGCGCGGCATCGCGCTCGCCGACGACGTGCCGGCTTACCTGCTCACCCATTTCCGGCGCGACATGCCGAGCCTGATGGCGCTGCTGGACGCGCTCGACCGCTTTTCGCTCGAGCAGAAGCGCGCCGTCACGCTGCCGCTCCTGCGCATCATGCTGGCCTCGCCCGGCGGCCCGGAAGAGCTCAGAACGGCAACGGCTTCACCCGCTTCAAGTAAAATAGGCCCCCATGGCTAATCTCGCACTCTTCGACCTCGATCACACGCTCATCCCCACCGACAGCGACTACGAATGGGGCCGCTTCATGGTGAAGCACGGCATGGTCGACGGCGAAAACTTCGCACGTGACAACGAGCACTTTTTTGCCGACTATAAAGCGGGCAAGCTGGACATTCAGGCCTACCTGATCGCCATGCTGACGCCGCTATCGAAGTACTCGCGCACGCAGCTGGCCGAGTATCACCAGATGTACATGCATGAAGTGATCAAGCCGACCATCCTGCCCGTCGCGCTCGAACTCGTGCGCCGGCACCGCGATGCCGGCGACCTGTGCTGCATGGTCACTGCCACCAACGAATTCATCACCGGCCCGATCGCCGCCGTATTCGGCGTCGACAAGCTGATCGCCTGCGAAGCAGAAACCATCGACGGCCAGCCGCACTCGGATTACACCGGCCGTCCCACCGGCACGCCCAGCTACAAGGAAGGCAAGATCGTCCGTACCGAAGCATGGCTCGCTTCGCTCGGCAAGACATGGTCGGATTTCGAGCGCAGCTATTTCTATAGCGATTCGCACAACGACATCCCGCTGCTCGAAAAGGTCACCGACCCGATCGCGACCAATCCGGACGACACGCTGCGCGCCCATGCGCAAGCGCACGGCTGGCGCATCCTAGAACTCTTTCAACCCACGTGATCAAAAAACTCATTCGCAAACTGTTCGGACAGGATCCGGCACCCGCTGACGACACCGCCCCCTCCGAAGCAGACGAAGCCGCCAACGCGCCCGCTCGAGCCGGCCGGGCTGACGCTGCCAGCACTGCAACGAAGCCGCGTCGCAAGTCAGCACGTGACTCAGCGCAGGACCCCGCCGCCAAAGGCGTGCGCGACCCGGACGTGCCAGTCATCATTCCGGCCGATGTACACGGCATTAACCCCGCGCTGATTTCACGCAACGCCATCCGCGTGACCGAAGGGTTGCAACAGGCCGGCCATCGGGCGTTTATCGTCGGCGGCGCCGTGCGCGATCTGCTGCTCGGTATTGCGCCAAAAGACTTCGACGTCGCAACCGACGCCACACCGGATCAGGTGCAGAAGCTGTTCCGCCGCGCGCGCATCATTGGCCGGCGCTTTCAGATCGTGCATGTGCAGTTCGGCCAGGAAATCATTGAAACGTCGACGTTCCGCGCGCTGGTCGATCCGCCGCCCGCGGACGCTGCTCCGCCGCGCCGTCTGAAGCGTGACGAGCTCGACCGCCGCACCCACGCAGTCGACGCCAGCGGCCGCGTGCTGCGCGACAACGTCTGGGGCGAACAGCACGAGGACGCCACGCGGCGCGACTTCACCATCAATGCGATGTACTACGATCCGGCGACGCAAACCGTGCTGGATTACCACAACGGCATGGCCGATATGCGCGCCCGCCTGTTGCGCATGATCGGCGATCCGGCCACGCGTTATCGCGAAGACCCGGTGCGCATGCTGCGCGTGGTGCGTTTTGCGGCCAAGCTTGGCTTCGAGATCGAAGACGCCACGCGAGCGCCGATCAAGGAAATGGCAGACCTGATCAACAACGTGCCGGCAGCGCGTCTGTTCGACGAAATGCTCAAGCTGATGCTGTCGGGTCACGCGCTCGCATGCCTGAAGCGTTTGCGTCAGGAAGGTCTGCATCACGGCCTGTTGCCGCTGCTCGACGTGGTGCTGGAACAGCCGCACGGCGAAAAATTCATCACCCTCGCACTCACCAACACGGATAACCGCGTGAGCGCCGGCAAGCCGGTCTCGCCAGGCTTCCTGTTCGCCACTTTGCTGTGGCACGACGTGCAGCAGCGCTGGCAGGCGTTTGAGGCAAATGGCGAATATCCAGTGCCCGCGCTGCACCGCGCGATGGACGAAGTGCTCGATATGCAAACCGAGAAACTCGCCATCCACAAGCGCTTCTCGTCGGACATGCGCGAGATCTGGGGCCTGCAGCTACGCCTCGAAAAACGCTCGGGAAGAAGCGCGGTGAAGCTGCTGGAACACCAAAGATTTAGAGCGGGGTATGATTTCCTCCTGTTGCGCTGCGAATCGGGCGAACTCGAAGAGTCGGTCGGTGCGTGGTGGACGGAGTTCATTGAAGGAGACATCGCCGCGCGCGAGGCATTGCTCACGCAAGGCGGGAAGGACCGTAACCCCAGGAAACGACGGCGGCGCAGCAGTGGCGCCAGAAACCGCAAGACGGGTGACGGAATGGAGGACGGCTCGACAGCCGACCACGCAGCAAACGACGTGAGCCCCAGTGACTCACACGAAGACTGACGCGGTCAGGTAACTGGCCGTCGAACGATAGTCGCAGGAAGTTATGCCATGACGGTTGCTTATCTAGGTCTCGGCGCGAATCTCGGGGACGCGCGCCAGACCCTGAAAGACGCGGTGGTGTGCCTCGCACAACAGCACACCATCACCGTGCTCGCCAAGTCGAGCCTGTATCGCACAGCGCCCATTGATGCGGGCGGTGACGACTACTTCAACTGCGTCGTGAAGCTCGATACGACGTTGCAGGTGAGGCATCTGCTGGCGCTCTGCCACAAGATCGAACTGCACTTTGGCCGCGAACGCCCGTTTCGGAATGCGCCCCGCACGCTCGATCTCGACATCCTGCTCTACGGCGATCAAAGCATCGACGAACCCGATCTGATCGTGCCGCATCCGCGTCTTACCGAGCGCGCTTTCGTACTGGTTCCGCTAGTCGAAATCGACCCGGCGCTAGTCATCCCGCAACACGGCCGTGCCGATGGATTACTGCCGGCGGTCGCTGGACAACGCATCGAAAAGATGAAGTCGCCCTGCCAGTGCCCGGTGCTGAATGCGCTGAATGCCGGTTCCGATGACACCTCTGAAGCCGCCGATGCGGTGCCACGTACAAAGGGCCGCTGCTTATGAGCGCCTCACCGCTGACGGTCACTGCCCCGCAACTGCGACCTCCCTTTCGCTACATCGCGATTGAAGGCCCGATTGGAGTGGGCAAGACCTCACTCGCGCGGCGCCTCGCCGACCGGTGGTCAATGCATCCTCTGTTCGAGCGGCCTCAGGACAATCCGTTTCTTGAGCGTTTCTACCGCGACACCTCGCGCTATGCGCTCGCTACACAACTGCACTTCGCTTTGCAGCGCGCGCATCAGGCGCAGGAAGTCGCAGCGGTCCATGCTGCCGGCACGCCGCTGATTGCCGATTTCATGACGCAAAAGAACGACATTTTCGCCCGGCTTACGCTGACCGAGGACGAGTGGCAGTTATATCGCGCGCTGGCTGCACGCATCGATGCCTCCACGAGCACCGGCACGCCGCGCGCTTCTTCGGCTGAGGGCAGTCCGGGCGCGGCACCCGCGCCCGATTTTGTCGTCTACCTGCAGGCGAGCCCGGAAGTGCTGTTCGCACGTATCCAGAAACGCGCAGTGCCAATGGAATTGCAGATCTCGGATGCGTATCTGCACACGCTGTGCGATGCGTACAACGAGTTCTTCTATCACTACGACCGCACGCCCGTGCTGACGGTCAACGCCGAACACCTGAATCCGCTCGACTCGGACGCGGACCTTGCACTGCTCGTCGAGCGCATGGAGACGATGCGCGGGCGCAAGGAATTCTTTGTCAAAGGCACGGCGCTCTGATTGCGAGCGCCAGCGCCCCTTTTTCCAACGGATTACCCATGACCTATTTGCAGGAAGCGAGCCGGAGCGCCGTGACCGTCCCGAAACTGCAGGCGATGCGCGAAGCCGGCGAGAAGATCGCCATGCTCACCTGTTACGACGCCAGTTTTGCCGCGCTGCTCGATCGCTCGGGCGTCGACGCGCTACTGATCGGCGATTCGCTGGGTAACGTGCTGCAAGGCCAGACCACCACGCTGCCGGTGTCGCTGGCTGACATTGCGTATCACACGGCTTGCGTCGCGCGGGCTCGTCCGTCGGCGCTGGTGCTGGCCGACCTGCCGTTCGGGACGTATGGCACGCCGGAGGCTGCGTTCGCCAGCTCGGTTGAGTTGATGCGCGCGGGCGCCCAGATGGTCAAGCTCGAAGGTGGCGAATGGCTGGCCGACACCGTGCGCTTTCTGGTCGAGCGAGCGGTTCCCGTATGTGCGCACGTGGGTCTCACGCCGCAATCGGTCCATGCATTCGGCGGATTCAAGGTTCAAGGCAAAACGGAAGCGGGTGCAAGCCAGTTGCTGCGCGACGCGCGAGCAGTTCAGGACGCGGGCGCGCAGTTGCTGGTCATGGAGGCGATGCCGAGCGTGCTCGGTGCTGAAGTCACCAAGCAGTTGCGGATTCCGACTATCGGCATCGGCGCGGGCGCGGAGTGTTCGGGCCAGGTGCTGGTGTTGCACGACATGCTCGGAATTTTCCCCGGCAAGCGCCCACGCTTCGTGAAGGACTTCATGCAGGGACAACCGAGCGTCCAAGCGGCGGTAGAGGCGTATGTGCGTGCGGTGAAGGACGGCTCGTTCCCTGGGGCGGAACATACGTTCTAGGCAGGTGAAACGCAGCGGCGGTTCTTCTTGTTTTTTGAGGGCCATTGGAACTCGGACGTGTCCACTTTTAACGGGTTTGGGACCCGTCTGATTCAGGATTTAAATCCGCTCGTCTATCTTCGTTTACCCATTGATGCGGACCGCCGCACACCGAAGAGAGATGACCATGAGCCCAATTTGCCTGATCAACGTCGCGGGTATCCGCGATCACGCCACTGTATCGCATCAAACACGAGAAACCGCGTGGTACGGCCGCCTGTTTGACTGGGTGGTTGGTGTGCTGCGCGCCCGTCGTGCTTGAGCCCGCCTCGGCGACGCCGCGTGCCGCGCGTTTGTAAAACGCGTCACGTGGCGCTCGCTTTCTTAGACCTCAACCAACCACACGTGCTGATATGGCACCACGCAGGGCGTTGCAGACCATCAGCGCCTCCGCGTTCAACACATCGGTCCGCGTTAGCAGACGCTCTGCGGCACCTAAGTCAGCATCTTCCAGCAGCACACCCCGCATCACCCCGGGCAACACGCCCGAAGACAACGGTGGCGTCCACCAGCGCCCTGCCAGTTTCACAAAGACATTCGAGCGGCCGCCTTCCGTCAACTCGCCTCTATCGTTGAAGAACAATGTGTCGAAGGCGCCGTGTGCCTCGGCAGTGCGCCAGCCGAGATCGTATTGTTCGCGGCGCGTGGTCTTGTGATGCAGGAGCGCATCGCCTGCCTCAGTGGCGGCAAAGCCGTGATCCGTGGCTAGCAGCACGCCAACCACAGGCTCGGACAATGCCGCGAGCACGGCAGTAACGATCTGCACTGCGCCGCTCTTGCCGAGCGCAAGTCTGACGCGATGCGGCTTCTCCACCGGCAGTGACGCGCACTGCACGGCAATGCGTGCGCGTACTTCCGCTTCATCGAACCTGAACCCCAGCCATGCAGCACTCGCGTTGAGTCTCGCGAGATGGCGGTCGAGGTGCCGTATCCCCTCCTCGCGGGTCCCATACATCGTTTCGAAAAGCTCGAAGCCAGGATCGGAGTCGGTGAGAAAGCGCGCCTTCAATTGGCACTCCAGATATTCGTCGGCAGCGACGCTATCGAGCACGATGCCCGCGCCCACGCCCATTCTGCCCCGCCGGGTGCCCGTGCCTCCTGGCCCCGCTGCGTCTAGCGTCAACGTGCGGATCGCCACGGATAGGCAGAAGTCGCCAGCCACATTGGCCGCATCGTTGGGTTTGTTGGGGTTGTTAGCCTCGTTAGCGCCTGCCGCACGCGCTGCATCTAGCCAGCCTATCGTGCCCGTGTACAAACCCCTCGGCGTGCTTTCGAGCACGTCGATCAACTGCATGGTGCGATGTTTCGGTGCACCGGTAATAGACCCGCACGGGAACAACGCCCGCAACACGTCAGCGAACGAAGTATGTAGGCGCAAACGCGCCTCGACCGTCGAGGTCATCTGCCAGACGGAAGCATACGGCTCGACCGAGAACAGCGCAGGCACGGTGACGGAACCCGTCTCGGCAACCTGGGACAGATCGTTGCGCAGCAGATCGACGATCATCACGTTTTCCGCGCGATTCTTCGGGTCGTTGGCGAGAAACTGCGACGCCCGCCGATCAGCCTCTGGATCCTCGGGGGAACGTGGTGCCGTCCCCTTCATCGGGCGAGCGCGCAGTACCGCCCTCGTGTTCTCGACGAACAGTTCCGGCGAACACGACAGCACCCAACGGTCGTCCGGCAACGCAAGCAACGCACCATAAGGCACCGCCTGCCTGGCCCGCAACCGCCGATACAATCCGACCGGCGCGCCAAATACGTCAAAGTCGAGCCTGTACGTATAGTTGATCTGATACGAATCGCCAATACGCAGCGCCTCGTGAATCGCACTGATCGCGGCGTCGAATTGCGCTGAATCGACGCTGGCTCGCACGGCCGCGGTCCCAGCGATGGAAGCCTGCGGACCTCCGCCGTCACATTGAGCGAGCCATGCGTCCACTTCGTCACGCGAAAGCTTCGCGCATTGCTCGAACAATAAAAAACGCAGCGTGGCATCGCCGCGCTGCGTTTTATCTACTGGATGGAAGTCCTTCAGGACCAGTTGATGGCCGAACTCGTAGTCCGCCAGCACCACGGCATGGAGGCCGCGGCGTGAATCGGCGGCGGCGGCCTCGCATACCGCATCGAGCTGCGCGGCGTCCGCACAGACCCATTCGTGCACTAAACCCATGTACAGACGGCTCGAGCGATGCGCCGCCGTCGCGTCGCAATCGTCGAGCAATGCGAACACGGCACTGCGATCACCTGCCATCTTGCCTGCCGCCTACTTCACACTGCCATTAATCAAAGAAGCTCTTGACCCGGTCAAACCAGCTCTTGCTCTGCGGGCTATGGCGTGCGCCGCCCTCAACCAGCGACTTCTCGAACTGCTGCAACAGATCACGTTGCGGATCAGTGAGCTTGACCGGCGTCTCGACTTGCACATGCACGTACAGATCGCCCGCAATACTCGAACGCAGCCCCTTGATGCCTTTGCCACGCAGGCGGAACGTCTTGCCTGACTGCGTGCCTTCGGGCACCGTGAAGGTCGCGCGACCCGCCAGCGTCGGCACTTCGATCTCGCCACCGAGCGCGGCCGTGGTGAACGGAATAGGCATCTGACAGTGCAGATCGTCGCCATCACGCTCGAACACCGAGTGCTGCTTGATGTGAATCTCGACGTACAGGTCGCCCGAAGGGCCACCGTTGATACCCGGCTCGCCGTTGCCAGCAGAGCGGATCCGCATGCCGTCGTCGATACCAGCCGGAATCTTCACTTCCAGCGTCTTGGTTTCCTTCACCTTGCCTGCGCCGTGGCAATGGGCGCACGGGTCAGGAATGTGGCTGCCCGTGCCGTGACACTTCGGGCAGGTTTGCTGAATGCTGAAAAAGCCTTGCGACATGCGCACCGAACCCGAACCGTTACAGGTCGGGCAGGTTTCCGGTTTGGTACCAGGCTTCGCACCCGAGCCATGACAGATTTCGCACGACGCCCAGCTCGGCACGCGGATCTGCGTGTCGTAGCCGTGGGCCGCCTGCTCCAGCGTGATCTCCATGCTGTAGCGCAAATCGGCGCCACGGTACACTTGCGGCCCCGCACGGCCACCGCCGCGCGCGGCGCCACCGGCCGCCTGGCCGAAGATGTCGCCAAAAATATCGCCGAATGCATCGGCGAAACCACCGAAGCCTTGCGCGCCCGCGCCGCCCATATTTGGATCGACGCCCGCATGGCCGTACTGATCGTATGCCGCGCGCTTTTGCGAGTCTGACAGCATTTCATAGGCTTCCTTCACCTCTTTGAAATGCTCTTCCGCATCCTTGTTGCCCGGATTGCGGTCAGGGTGAAACTTCATCGCCAGCTTGCGATAAGCCTTCTTGATTTCGTCGTCGCTCGAGTTCTTTGCGACGCCCAGAACCTCGTAGTAATCCCGTTTCGCCATATCGGTTCAACGCCCTCCGCGCAGCAAGGCGCGGCGGCTCCTCTTGAATGCTGGAGTCTCACGACTCGTCCGGCCGCTGCCCATCCGCGATTGGCACGGATCGGGCAACGCCCTCCATAAAACAAATGTGCCCGGAGAGCCCAAACAGGCTCACCAGGCGCGATAACCGCTTTGCAGGTGCATGCTCCCAGAAACAGGGGCCGACCATTTTGCAGCCGAGCCGCACACATCGCTGCGTGCGGCTTTACGGTCGAATTGCGACCTGGCTTTAGTCTTTCTTCACTTCCTTGAACTCGGCGTCGACGACGTCGTCTTCCGGCTGGCTCGCGCCACCGGCCGACGCACCGCCACCGCC
>NZ_JBAURZ010000220.1:0-4703 GCF_049581445.1 Paraburkholderia sp.
GCCGTGCGCTTGCCACCGCCGCCGACAAGCCGAATTCGCGCCCGGCCGCCGAGACATTGGCGAGCCGCGCCGCGCGTACGAATAGGCCGACGTCGAGCAGATCGAGCCGTTCGCGCTCACGTTGATGCTCTGGGTCAGATGCGTCCAGCAAAGACGAAGCCACGTCAGCGGGTGCCATTCTTCGGGTATTCAGGAAAATGTTTAAGGCATTATGACTGTTTTTAGAGATTAAAGATCGTCCTATCATTCCAGTCAACGCCTGACGCTGAGACTGTTCTGACAGGCAGCGCCCGGTTATCGCGAACACTTCATCCATGAATCAGGAGCCCGTTATGAAAGCCGTTGGTCTTTATCGCTATCTGCCTGTCGATCACGCTGAGTCGCTCATTGATGTCGAGATTCCCAAGCCGGAAGCCACCGGACATGATCTGCTGGTGAAGGTCGAGGCCATCTCGGTGAACCCGGTGGACTTCAAGGTCCGTGCGCCGAAAGACACGGTGGAGAAGACCCCCCGCGTGCTGGGTTGGGACGCGGCAGGCACCGTGGCCGCAGTCGGCCCCGACGTCACGCTGTTCAAGGTCGGCGATCCGGTCTTTTATGCGGGAAGCATTACGCGTCCAGGCGCGAACAGCGAATACCACCTGGTGGACGAGCGCATCGTCGGCCGTAAGCCTGCCTCGCTCGACTTCACGCATGCCGCAGCGTTGCCCTTGACCGCCATTACCGCGTGGGAAGCGCTGTTCGCTCGCCTCGGCGTGTCGCCGCAAGGCGCGGACGAAGGCCAATCGGTGCTGATCATTGGCGGTGCGGGCGGGGTCGGTTCGATTGGGATTCAACTGGCCAAGCAGCTTGCCAAACTGAAGGTGATCGCCACCGCGTCGCGTCCGGCCTCCGCGAAATGGGCGACCGAACTGGGCGCGGATCACATCATCGACCACTTCGGCGACATGCCCGCGCAACTGAAAGCCATCGGTTTCGAGCAGGTCGACTACGTGCTTATTTTCAACGACACGGACAAGCATTTCCCGGCTGCCGCCACCGTCATCAAACCGCAAGGCGGTATCTGTACGATCGTTGAAAACGACAAGCCGTTGCCCGTGGAACTGCTCAAGGCAAAAAGCGCGGCGTTTCATTGGGAATTCATGTTCACGCGCTCGATGTTCGGCACGCCGGACATGATCGAACAGCACAAGTTGTTGACCGAAGTGGGGCGCCTGGTCGATGCCGGCACACTGCGGACAACCGTGGGTCAGGACCTGGGCAAGATCAACGCAGAGAACGTTCGGCGTGCGCATCAACTGCTGGAAGAAGGGCGGGCCATCGGCAAGCTGGTGCTGACCGGGTTCTAGACGCAATCACGGCGGGAGTCAGGTATCCAACCGCGATCATCGTCAAATCGTGATCGCGGAAAACGCCTCACCGCAAGCGGGTTAACACCCGATCCGCGCGCAGCGCGTTCCGGTCCGCTTGGCGTTAGACTGGCGGGGCTTGATGCAAAAATCGCTGCGTGTCCGCGCGTGCTTCCTGGCGTGCGCCCTGACTGGGCGCGCAGCGGCACAACGAGGAGGTGACTGTATGAGCCCCTGCTTCAGACTCTCCGCCGGTTCGGTTTTTTCCTCTGTCGTGACTTCCCTTGCATGCGTGATGGCGACGGCTGTCGCTTTGCCTGCCGCTCACGCGGCAACGCCCATCACGGTGACCTCGCAGGCCGCGACTGACGGGCCGATTCGTTACACCGTCAAAGTCACATCCAAGCAGTTTGGCAATTCCCAGGAAACCCGCACGATCCGCTCCGGCGAGTCGGACGACTTTACCTGGAAGACGGTCCCGCCTGGCGGCGCGGTCGAGGCGTCCGATCAATGCCCGGACTACGCATCGCTGCCTGTCGATACCAACGGCGCGATGATCCGGCAAACCCAGATCCGCTTTGCGCCCGTGGTCGCCAATGATGGTACGGCCACCGTTCAGCTAAGCTTCCAGGCGCAGACGCCGCACGGCAGCAAATCGGTCACCAATGAGGGCAAGACGCTCAAGTGTCCGAACAACATGAAGGCGAGCCAGATCCTGCGCTTTACGATGCCGACCAACGGCAGCACGAAGACGCTCACGCTGACCGACGGTACGCAGATCGCGGTGTCGGCCAAGCGCTGAATCATTAGCGGGCAGCGGCTGTTCGCTCCACGAGACGGGACGCGAGAAAGCGGTGCTCAGCCGAAAACAATCGCCGGTACGTGAGCAGCACAGCCCCGCCTGTTCCTAGCGCGGACGATGCGGCGATCAGAAACATGATCACGATCTGGTAGCGCACGGCCTGCAGGGGCGACTGGCCCGCCAGCACCTGGCCGGTCATCATGCCGGGCAGGCTGACGATGCCCACCACCGCCATCTGGTTCAAGGTCGGAATCATCCCGGCGCGCACGGCCTGACGTGCCGGCTGCTGTGCCGCTTCCCACCGGGTGGCGCCGAGGGCAAGCGCCATATCCACGCGGTCACGCCGTGCCGTCAACTCTTCGGTCATGCGTTCGATTCCCAGCGACACACCCGTGAGCGTGTTGCCGAGGATCATGCCGAGAATCGGAATCGCGTACTGCGGTTCATACCAGGGGTGGATGCGGATCACAACGAACAGACCCACGGCGGCCACCAGCCACGAACTGACCCAGATCGATACCACACTATCCGCGCGCTGCCCGCTGTAGCTGCGGGTGCCGCGATTCGCGCCTGCAAAGCCGGCGATCAGCGTCATTAACACCATCAAGGGCAGGACCACGAACCAGCGGTCGTAATGGAACACCCATCCGAGCACGTAGCCAATGGCCAGCAACTGAACCACGGTGCGTACCGCGGCCCATGCCAGCTTGCGCTCGAGATCCAGCTTAAGCGCGACCGACAGCGCGCCGTTCACGACGATCAGCAGCGCGGCGATCGCGACATCCCAAAGGCTGAGGTTTTGCAGGCTCATTGCGGGCGCTCCTGACGGTCCGAGTGGTCCTGGTCCGCCAGTGCCCCGTCGCCCGATGTGCCGCCTTCGAACGGTGTGGCCTGTTCAGTGAGAACACCGGCTCGCATGATCAGATGGCGTTGGCTCATGCGTCTTGCCTGGGCGGGGTCGTGCGACACCCAGACCGATGCGCGCGGCGTATCGCCCGCGCCGAACCACGCATGCACGAGTCCTTCGATTGCATGCGACGATTCGGGATCGAGCGAGGCGGTGGGTTCGTCGAGCAACAGGACTTCTGGCGCCAGTTGCAGCACGCGAATCAGCGCCGCAATCTGCGCCTCGCCGCCTGATAGTTCACTCGCGCGCTTGTCGAGAAAATCATCGCCACGGCCCGCCTGGGCGGCGAGCGAAGCAGCGCGTGCCCGATCAAAGCGCACGTCGCGATAAGCCTTGAGCGAAAACGGATAGCGCAGATTGTCTTCGACCGTGCCGTCGAGAATCGCCGGACGCTGGCGAATATAGGCGACGTTGCGCCGATAGCGTGGAATCGTCGCCCTTCCGACCGGCCGGCCGTGCCATGCGATCGAGCCGCTATCGAGCGGATCGAGCAGCGCGAGGGCACGCAAAAACACGCTCTTGCCGGACCCCGACGGGCCGGTGACGGCCACCCGGTCGCCCGCATGGAGCGCGAAGCGGGTGGGCTGCAGCAGTATCTGCCCGCTTTGCGGATCGCGCCGGGTGATGTCTTCTGCGTCGACGAGGGGAATGTCCGTCATGTTGAAGTGGGGGTGATGGGTAAAAGGCGAACCCGCGCCGTACCGACCGGCGTGCGCAGCGGTTCGCTCTTGCCAGTGCGTGTGCCATCGCAGGCCCGCAAAACCGGGCATGTTAACTGCTGTCCGATACGCAACGAGAAGAAATCGGAGAGACTCATGGCAGTGTCGAGCACCATTGGCAGGCGAATCGGCAAGATCATCGCATGGCTCGTGGCGGTCATCGTGATCCTCATCGTCGCACTGGCGATTTTCATTGCGACCTTCGACTGGAATCGCGCGCGCCCCTGGGTCGACGATAAGGTAAGCGCTGCGATTGGCCGCCAGTTCGTCATTGAAGGCGATCTGAAAGTAGGCTGGCGGCATCCGGTGGGCGAGACGGGGTGGCGCGCATGGGTGCCCTGGCCGCGCTTCTCTGCAGCCAACATCACGGTGGCCAACCCGGACTGGGCCAAACAGCCGCATTTCGCGACGCTCGACGAGATCGACTTCGAAGTGGCCGTGCTGCCGCTGCTCGCGCACGACATCATCATTCCCGCTATCAACCTGGCGAATCCGTCCGTTGACCTGGAACGGCTCCTCGACGGGCGTAATAACTGGACCTTCAAGCTGCCATCGTCGGCCGGGCCGTCCGAGTGGAAGCTTGAACTGCACGATATTGCTTTCGCGAAGGGCTATATCGCCTATTCCGATCAGCAGAAAAAGACCGATGCGCAGGTTGTAATCGACACGCTGGGGCAGACGATTCCCATCGGCGACGTCATGAAGCAGCAGGAGGAAGCGTCGCGCAATGCGTCGGCAGAGGTGGTCGGCAAGCAGGGCGCAAGCAAGCTCACCGCTCAGTCCAAGGCAATCGCGGCTTCAGAAGCTGCTGCGGCTACGGCTGCGGCCTCGGGTGCGTCTGGCGCTTCGGCGGTTGGCGAGGCGTCGGGTGCATCTGGAACGGAGCTTTCCGCCTCGGCGGGCAGCGCTGGCGCAGGCTCCGGCCC
>NZ_JBAURZ010000221.1:0-23761 GCF_049581445.1 Paraburkholderia sp.
GCCGGGCGGCGTGCTGGTTCGCGCCGGCCACACCGAGGCGGGCTGCGATTTCACGGCACTCGCGGGGCTCACGCCAGCCGCGGTGATCTGCGAAATCATCAAGGACGACGGCACGATGGCGCGCCTGCCGGATCTGATCGAGTTCGCCAAGGAACACAACCTGAAGATCGGCACCATTGCCGACTTGATTCACTACCGCAGCCGCACCGAATCGATTGTCGAGCGTATCTGCGAGCGCACCATGCAGACGGCGCACGGCCCGTTCCGCGCGGTGATGTATCTTGACCAGCCGAGCGGCCAGCCGCATATCGCGCTGGTGCGCGGCACGCCCACACCGGATCGCGAGACGCCGGTGCGGGTGCACGAACCGTTGTCGGTGCTGGACCTGCTCGAAGTCGGCGCATCGACGCACTCATGGACGCTGGATGCGGCAATGAAAGAGATCGCAGAACGTGATCTGGGCGTGGTCGTGCTGCTGAACTGCGGCGACTCGAAGGATCACCTGATCGATGTCTTCAAGGCGTTCGATTCAAAGGACAGGGCTGATGCACTCAAGCGCCGCCCGGTCGACTTCAAGACCTACGGCATCGGCGCGCAGATTCTGCGTGAGCTCGGCGTCGGCAAGATGCAGGTGCTGTCGAATCCCCGCAAGCTCGGCAGCATGTCGGGCTACGGCCTCGAAGTCACGGGCTTCGTGCCCAT
The DNA here is from genome assembly GCF_049581445.1 of Paraburkholderia sp. Classification (GTDB taxonomy): domain Bacteria; phylum Pseudomonadota; class Gammaproteobacteria; order Burkholderiales; family Burkholderiaceae; genus Paraburkholderia. The sequence continues at coordinate 703 of NZ_JBAURZ010000221.1, forward strand.
GCCGGGCTGCCCGACTCAAACACCCTGATGCTTTAATCGACAACGACAGTCGACAACGACAGCCACATCGACACAAGCAGCACAAAGCTGATCCGACCAATCAAGCGCGTTGGCGCCTAATCAAACGACACTACGGACTAACTATGGAAATCGGACAATATCAACCGAACCTCGACGGCGACGGACTGCGCATCGGCATCGTGCAGGCCCGCTTTAACGAGCCGGTCTGCAACGGCCTTGCGGACTCTTGCATCGAAGAACTCGAACGCCTCGGCGTCACTGGCGAAGACGTGCTGCTCGTCACAGTACCGGGCGCACTGGAAATCCCGCTGGCGCTGCAAAAGCTCGCCGAAAGCGCGCAGTTCGACGCATTGATCGCGCTTGGCGCGGTGATTCGCGGCGAAACGTATCACTTTGAACTGGTGTCGAACGAAAGCGGCGCCGGCATCACGCGTGTTGGCCTCGACTTCGGCATTCCGGTTGCCAACGCAGTGCTGACCACTGAGACCGATGAGCAAGCCGTGGCCCGCATGACCGAAAAGGGTCGTGACGCCGCACGCGTCGCGGTTGAAATGGCAAACCTCTCGGTCGCGCTCGAACAACTCGGCGGCGACGATGACGACGAAGAGGAAGACGAGGACGACGAAGAGGAACAAGCATGAAGAGCGCTCGCCGACGTTCCCGCGAACTGGCCACGCAGGGGCTGTACCAGTGGCTGCTGTCGGGTTCTCCCGGCGGTGAAATCGACGCGCAGTTGCGCGGCGCGCAAGGCTTCGACAAGGCCGATCACGAGCATCTGAATGCGGTGTTGCACGGCGTGATTCGCGATTCGGAATCGCTGTCAGCCGACATCGCGCCGTGCCTCGACCGCCCGATCGAACAGCTTTCGCCGGTCGAACGCGCGGTGCTGCTCGTGGCTGCGTATGAGTTGAAAAATCACCTCGACATTCCTTACCGCGTCGTGATCAACGAGGCTGTCGAACTCGCCAAGACGTTCGGTGGCGCGGACGGCTACAAGTATGTCAATGGCGTGCTGGACAAGCTGTCGGCGAAGCTGCGCGTCGACGAAACGCAGGCGGCCCGCAAGCACTAAGCCGTCATGCTGGTGGCGAGCCTGTCCGTGGCGTCTGTCTGCGGTGCTCGCCTGGGTGGACAGGCGGCGCTACGCGTCGCGTGCTTCTCACGCTGCATTTGAATCTGCACTTACTGTACTGACTGTATGAACTCCGTGACCGAACCATTGGTGCGGCTTGCTGCACGTGTCGACGCCATCCAGCCTTTCTATGTGATGGAGCTGGCCAAAGAAGCCGCGTTGCTGGAGCGCGAAGGGCGCGACATCATCCACATGGGAATCGGCGAGCCCGATTTCACAGCGCCCGAACCGGTTATTGAAGCCGCGGCGAGCGCCCTGCGCCGTGGCGTCACGCAGTACACCAGCGCGCTCGGTCTGCACGCGCTGCGTGAAGCGATCGCTGGGTACTATGCGCAGTTCTACGGCATCAGCGTCGATCCGGCGCGTATCGTAGTCACCGCAGGCGCATCCGCCGCGTTGCTGCTTGCGTGCGCGGCGCTCGTCGATCGCGACGATGAAGTGTTGATGCCCGATCCCTGTTATCCGTGCAACCGCCACTTCGTGGCTGCCGCCGAGGGCAAGCCTGTGCTGGTGCCGAGCGGCCCGGCCGAGCGCTTTCAACTCACCGCCGCCGACGTCGAGCGTCTGTGGAACGAGCATACGCGCGGCGTGCTGCTGGCGTCGCCTTCGAACCCGACCGGCACGTCGATCGAGCCGGCCGAGTTGCAGCGTATCGTTCAGGCCGTACGCGCGCGAGGCGGCTTCACGATCGTTGATGAGATCTATCAGGGGCTGAGCTATGACGCGAAGCCCGTCTCCGCGCTGTCGTACGGCGACGATGTCATTACCGTCAACAGCTTCTCGAAGTACTTCAACATGACCGGCTGGCGCCTCGGATGGCTGGTCGTGCCGCCCGCGCTGGTCGGTGCCTTCGAAAAGCTCGCGCAGAATCTCTTCATCTGCGCTTCGGCGCTCGCGCAACATGCGGCGTTGGCCTGCTTCGACCCGGATACGCTGGCGATCTACGAAGGCCGCCGCCTCGAATTCAAACGCCGGCGCGACTTCATTGCGCCGGCGCTTGAGTCATTGGGATTTTCTGTGCCGGTGATGCCCGACGGCGCCTTCTATGTGTATGCGGATTGCAGCCAGGTCGCGCACCCCGCGGCCGGCGACAGCGCCGCGCTCACCAAGGCAATGCTGCACGAGGCAGGTGTCGTGCTGGTACCGGGGATGGACTTCGGTAATCACGCGCCGCGTTCTTATATCCGTTTGTCTTACGCGACCGCTTATCCGAAGCTGGAAGAGGCAGTGGAGCGCTTGCGCGGGCTCTTCAACCGCTGACCGTAGGTTCTCGCTTCATCATTAAAAAAAGCACCCTAGGGTGCTTTTTCTTTTCGTGCTGTCTTGCTGAACCCAGGTGCTGAACTCAGGCGCCCATCTCAGGACCGGACGCGTGCTTGGTTGCATTGGCGTCATCATCCTGCGCCGGAGACTTCAGCGTGGTCGGCTCTGCCAGCGGGTGCGCTCCGTCGAGTGTCACCTGCACGCGCTTGGCCGGAGCCGCCGCCGTGTTGGCCGAAGCAGTCGTGGTGACCGGCGCTTGCGGTGCGTTGATTGGTACCTTGCGGCCACGCGCCACATCACGCAGACGACCACGTTCTGCCATCACCTTGGCGCCATAGCCGCCGTCGTCCTGGCTCGTCGAGCCGACGTACAGGCGCAGGCCACCCGGCAGTGTACCGCCACGGGCGATGCAATCCTTCAGGACCAGCGCGCCAACCTTGATGTTGGCGAGCGGATCGAGCGCCGCGCTCTGACCGCCGAAGTACTGGAACTTGTCCGAGTGCACCTTCGACATAACCTGCATCAGGCCTTGCGCGCCCACGCCGCTTTCAGCATACGGATTGAAGCCCGATTCGATCGCCATCACGGAGAGCAGCAGCAGCGGGTCGAGCCCGACTTCGCGGCCGGTGTCGAAGGCCGCCTTGACGAGTTCTCCGACCGGTTCCTGAGCCACGCGGTAACGCCGGGCCAGGTAGTTGGCCACCAGATCCTGCTCGCGGGTCGAGACCAGTACGCGGTCGTCGCGGGCGTCGGCAGCGACGCGTTGCGACGGAATCAGACGCGCCAGCGCGCTGATGCTTTGCACGGAGTGCGGATCGAGGGCGCTGAAGTCCGTGACGCCGAGGCCGCTCGTGCCACTGCCGTCGAAGGCGCCGTCATAACTGGTGTTGCTGGTGACGCCGTTGCTGGCGTCGGGGCTGTTGGTGCTGACCGTATTGTTCGAGGACAGCGTATCGTCAGTCGGCGCCGCGTTGGCGGGCGCAAAAGACGGCAACGGGTTGCCCTGCAGCAAACGGGCTGGGCCGGCCTGCACAGCGGCAGAAATGACCGGCATCAGCTTGGCTGCCAGGGTGCCGCGCCATGCGGGCATCAGCCACAGCGCGACTGCCAGCAGGAAGGCGAAGCCGCCCACAATGCTGAACAAGTGATGACTCACACGCGTTCCGCGACGCAAGACAGCGCGCATTGCTTGCGCGAGTCGCTCGTCGGGACGCCACGTTAACCAGGCGTTCATTCAGATCTCCCATCTTGCATGATCTGCGAACCCCGCCGAACAGGCCGGCATTACTACACGTTCGCAGAATCAAGACGTCGCGCGCTCTGGTTAGGGCGGCAGCGGCGTCGGGAATACGGCATAAAACCGTCGGTGGGGAGCCGTCTTGAAAACAACTCCGCGCCATGCCTTAAAAGCACGCACGCAGAGGCTCCCACGCGAAAAACCAGCGGCAGATTGCGCTGGCGAGGACTGCAAATAAGGCCGTCAAAACCTTGCAGGGGCCGTGCAGGAAATCGGTAAGCGGTGACGCGTTGCGTCGTAAGGACCGGGGGCGGGTGGTAAAAAGGTTCACGCCCTGCAACCAATGTGACCGGATTTTAGCAGGCTCAAATAGTTCGTCAACACTATAGAACTGCAAAAGTATAACTATTTGTAATAACGAACAGTGTTCAGTTGGATCAAACCCGCTCAGAGCGCGCCTCTCGGGCGAATTACACAATTACTCCGGTAACGTGCGCCAGACAACGCAGGTAAAATCGACAATCGATCCGGCGCGGCGATTGCCCCATGCTTGCCTGCTGCGCCCCCTTTCCTGCCGCGCTGCGCGGCCCTGTTCCCGACCAGATGAAATACAAAGACCTGCGCGACTTCGTCGGCCGTCTCGAGACCCTCAACGAGCTACGCCGTATCCCGCAAAACGTCTCGCCCATCCTGGAAATGACCGAACTGTGCGACCGCGTGCTGCGCGCCGGCGGCCCGGCGTTGCTGTTTGAGAGCAAACAGAGTCACGCGTTCCCGGTGCTCGGTAACCTGTTTGGCACGCCGCGCCGGGTTGCGCTGGGCATGGGCATCGATGCAGGGGCGCAGGAGGGTGACAGCGCCGCGCTGGAGTCGCTGCGCGACGTCGGACGCCTGTTGTCGGCCCTAAAGGAGCCGGAGCCGCCCAAGGGCCTCAGAGACGCCGGCAAACTGCTCACGCTCGCCAAGGCGGTCTGGGACATGGCGCCGAAGACAGTCAGCGCTCCACCCTGCCAGGAAATCGTCTGGGAAGGCGCTGATGTAGACCTCGCCAGACTGCCCATTCAGACCTGCTGGCCGGGCGACGCAGGGCCGTTGATTACCTGGGGCCTGACCGTGACGCGCGGCCCAAATAAGAGCCGCCAAAATCTAGGCATTTACCGCCAGCAGCTCATCGGCCGCAACAAACTGATCATGCGCTGGCTCGCGCATCGCGGCGGGGCGCTCGATTTCCGCGAGTTCGCCTTGCGCAATCCTGGCAAACCGTACCCCGTGGCGGTCGTGCTCGGCGCGGACCCGGCCACCATCCTCGGTGCGGTCACGCCGGTGCCGGACACGCTCTCCGAATACCAGTTCGCCGGGCTCCTGCGCGGCGGCCGCACCGAGCTCGCGAAATGCATCACCCCCGGAGTCGACACGCTGCAGGTGCCGGCGCGCGCGGAGATCGTGCTCGAAGGCTTCATCTATCCGCAGGAAGGCACGCCTGCACCAGCACCCGCGGGCGCACCGCCGCGCCCGGTCAAGGGGGCGAGTGCCGGTTACGAGCATGCACTGGAAGGCCCCTACGGCGACCACACCGGCTACTACAACGAGCAGGAGTGGTTCCCCGTGTTCACCGTCGAACGCATCACGATGCGGCGCGACGCCATCTACCATTCCACCTACACCGGCAAGCCGCCTGACGAACCCGCTGTACTCGGCGTGGCGCTCAACGAAGTGTTCGTGCCACTGTTACAGAAGCAATTCACCGAGATCACCGACTTCTATCTGCCGCCCGAAGGCTGCAGCTACCGGATGGCGATCGTGCAGATGAAGAAGAGTTATCCGGGCCATGCCAAACGGGTGATGTTCGGCGTGTGGAGCTTCCTGCGACAATTCATGTACACGAAGTTCATCGTGGTGGTGGATGAAGACGTGAATATCCGCGACTGGAAGGAAGTGATCTGGGCCATTACGACGCGCATCGATCCGGTGCGCGACACGGTGCTGGTGGATCGCACGCCTATCGATTACCTGGATTTCGCGTCGCCCGTTGCGGGGCTTGGCTCGAAGATGGGCCTCGACGCCACCAACAAGTGGCCCGGCGAGACCGATCGCGAATGGGGCCGTCCAATTGAGATGGACCCGGCGGTCAAGCAACGCGTCGATACGTTGTGGGCTGAGTTGGGATTGTAGTTTTGGCCTTTAAATAAGGGTTTTTCGCGGCGAAACTCGGTATGCGTCGCGCAGGATCTGAACAACAAAAATCAATTGGAGCAGTTGCGGTAATGCATGCCTTGTCGATGTTGTCGGACGGTTTTTTCCTGTCGCTTTCGTTGTGCCTTGATATTGGACTCGTCAACGTGGCGATCATCTCGCTCACGCTGTCGCATGGTTTCAAACCAGGTTTCTGGCTCGGCCTTGGGTCATGTTTCGGCGATCTGATCTACGCCGCGCTTGCTCTCGCCGGCATGGCAGCGCTGCTGCAGTTCGAAGCGGTGCGCTGGGTCGTATGGATTGGCGGCGCGGCTATCCTGCTGTTCCTCACAGGGAAGATGGCGCGCGAAGCGTTGTTCCCCGCATCAGCGCCGCCGGTGGAAGGCGAAGCCGACACGAGCACGCCGAAACTAAGCACGTGGCGCGGTTTCCTGCGAGGCGTGCTGCTGGCGATTTCGTCGCCTTCGGCGATCCTTTGGTTTGCAGCCGTGGGCGGCGCGTTGATTGCGAAAGCAGGCGCGACCACTGTGACCACGGCGCCAGTTTTTCTGGGCGGTTTTTTTCTCGGCGGACTGGGCTGGACGCTATTTATCTGCGGTCTCGCGAGTCACGGTCGCAAGCGCGCTGGCAACGGTTTGCTGCGCGTGTGCCACGTGCTGTCGGCGCTGCTGTTCGCGTACTTCTCGTATAGCGTCATCGTGAACGGCTACCACGATCTGATCGCAAAGACAGCGCAGACGACTGAGGCAGCGCGGGTAGCGCCGCCAGCGTCCGTGGCCGCTTGAAAACCGCCACCGCGCGTCGATCCAGGCACCCACGGCCGCCGTGAGACGCGGCGAGTCGAGCAGGCCGAAGCACTTCGGCCCCTGCCCACCCGCTCACTCGCTACACGCTCAGGCCAGAAACTGCCCAAAGCGCGCCAGATCGACGTTGCCGCCGCTCACCAGCACGCCCACACGTTTGCCCTCCACCGGGACGATGCCACTCATCACCGCTGCCGCCGCGAGACAACCCGTGGGCTCAACCACCATTTTCATGCGTTGCGCGAAAAAGCGCATGGTCTCGATCAACTGAACATCCGTCACGGTCACGACCGTCTCGACCAGGCGCTGGATGATCGGAAACGTGTAAATACCGAGATGCGTTGCGGCCGCGCCGTCAGCGATGGTGTGCGGCACCTCGATATGCACGATCTCGCCTTTCGCGAGCGACTGCTGCCCGTCGTTGCCAGCCTCCGGTTCGACGCCGATCACCCGGCAACCCGGGCTCAATTCAGCAGCCGCAAGCGCAGCGCCCGCAAGCAGGCCGCCACCGCCCAGGCACACGAACAACATATCCAGCGGCCCGGTTTCCTCGACCATCTCACACACGGCGGTGCCCTGCCCCGCGATCACATGCGGATGGTCGTAAGGTGGAACCAACGTCATGCCGCGCTCCCTGGAGAGCCGCAAGCCGATCTCTTCGCGATTCTCCTTGTAGCGGTCATAGATGATCACTTCACCGCCATAGCCCTGGGTGGCGGCAACTTTCGCCGCGGGCGCGTCGTGGGGCATGATGATCGTTGCGCGGATGCCGGCAAGGCGCGCGGACAGCGCGGTCGCCTGGGCGTGATTGCCCGACGAGTAAGTCAACACGCCGGCATCGCGCTGCACATAGTCAAAGTGGGAGATTGCGTTATAGGCGCCGCGAAATTTGAAAGCACCCATGCGCTGAAAATTCTCGCACTTGAAGAAGAGCGACGCGCCGGTACGTTCGTTGGCGGTGCTCGATGTGAAGACAGGCGTGCGATGCGCGACGCCCTCAAGATGCGCGGCTGCGTCAATGACATCGACGAAGGTAGGAGCGGGAAGCATTTGCATAGGCGGCAGACTCCGGAGCAATGGCATGAGCACGCATTCTCCCAGCTTCGGCCGCCGTTTGAAACGTCAGTTGTGTTATCGCCTGAAACGCAAACGGCGCAACGCGGCAATCAAGCCAGCGTTGCGCCGCAGAGGCGAAACGGTTACAGCAGGCTAGCGGCGCTGAACAGCGTCAGCACAAGCCGCCATCCCGCCTAATGGTGCTTAACGGCGATAGTAGCCGTGGCCGTATCCATGTCCGTAATAACCATGTCCGTAATAGCCGCGGTGATAGTAAGGATGGCCATAGTAGCCATACCCACCGTAGCCGTATCCACCACCCACCACCACGACTGGCGGCGGCGCGTAGACCGGGGGCGGTGCGTAATACACCGGCGGCGGCGCTGCATACACCGGGTACGCCGGTGCGATTGGCACGCCGATGCCGATACCGACAGACACATGCGCCTCGGCCGCGGTGGTCACGCCCACACCGAGGGCAGCGGCTACAACAAACGGAATGATCTTGTTCACTTTTCTTCTCCTGGCGCGCCCCGGCCGGGTGGCTGAGTCGCATTACATGCATCCTGTAAGACTCAATGTATCCAAAAAGGATCGGGGGAACTGTGCGCATTTGTTGCAAATTGCAATTGCTTTACGCGCGTCGTATTAGCTCACGTAGCGACGCGCAATTCGGCTTGTCCGCAAGGTCTCGAAAATCATGGAGTTGCGTGCTGTCGGGATTCGAAAACGGATGGTTTTACTGGGCGGCACGCCAATACCTCGGCTCTACCGGTAATCTTTAATTACAAATTCACTTCAAAACGCAAGAGTCACAGCGCGGCGCACGCCCGCTTCCTTCGTCACGTCTCGGCCGTGGGAGCCCTACGGCGCCCACGGGGCGGTAAACGCAAAATGCCCGGCGCAACAACGCACCGGGCATTTCTTACCTGCTCCAGGACAATTCTTCAGCCTACTTTGACGTACGTGAATTCTCGGGAGACGTTGGGAGGCACATACGCGCCGCTAATCTTTACGCGTGGCTTTAGACGCTTCTTTTGATCCCACCAGCGGCGGCGCTGCGAATGGGTCAAGAACCGCAAGTGCTTTCGGTAAGAGAAAATGCTCATCGTAGTGACCTCCCGAATCAGACTGCGAAACAGAGAAAAACCCGTGACAGCAACTGCCAACCCGCTTGACTAAAAGAAATTGTGAGCACATTTCGGGCCCGCAGGCTCAGTGCCGACGGATGATGCGAATCCAGCGCCATATCGCATACAAATTGATCCGAGGAATGCTGACCCGCGAGCCGTCGCTTCGACGCCTGCCTGAATGCGGCGCGAGCCTCGTCCAACGCAGGCTGAATAAGCAGTCCGGCGCAGCGGACGCCTTGCCTCCGAGCGAATGCGCGATACTTCAGCTTTCCCTTCAATGTGCTGTCTGGAGCAGGAATCATGTCCCAGTCCTCTTTGCCGCGCCTTGGCTTCATTGGCGCCGGACGGCTCGCCCGGTGCCTCGCGCTCGGGTTTTCGCGCGCCGGGTATGCCGTCACCGCCGTCGCTAGCCGCACGCAGGCCTCGGCCCGTCAGCTTGCCAGTCAGATTGACCGCTGCGCGGCGTATGACGACCCGCAAGAGGTCGTCAACGCCGCCGATATCGTCTTTTTAACCGTTCCCGATGACAGCATCGGTACGACGGCGAACACTTTGCGTTTCGATTGCGCCGTGACGCCCGGCTCAGGCCCGCGCGCGCTGGTTCATTGCAGCGGCGCCTCGCCCGTGGAACTGCTTGCGCCAGCGCGGACGCAGGGTGCGTCGATCGGTGGCTTTCACCCACTGTACCTGTTTAGCGGCGATCGCGCTGATATCGAGCGAATCCGGGGCTGTTCGGTGACACTCGAGGCCGACGGCGCGCTCAAGGAAGCGCTGACGGCGCTCGTTATCGCGCTGGGCTGCCACCCGCTGTCGATTCCGGCGGGCGGCCGGATGCTGTACCACGGCGCCGCCCACTATGCAGCCAGTTTCGCGCTGTGCAGCCTCGCGGAATGCGTAGCGCTCTGGCGCACTCTGGGTTTCGCCGAAGACGAGGCGCTGCGCGCCCTGCTGCCGATGCTGGCCGGTACGATCGAAACCGCGCGCGATAAGGGTTTGTCTGGCGCGCTGGCGGGCCCGGTGTCGCGTGGCGACACGGGCGTTGTGCGCAAGCAGCTTGAGCTCTTCGAAGGGCTGGGCGGCGATCATGCCGCCTTGTACGGACTGCTGAGTCGGCGCGCGGTCGAACTGGCGCGCCGCCGGGCCAAGCCGCCCGCCGCGATTGAAGCGATCGCCGAAGTGGTCGAAGAATCGCTCGAGCGTTCGGTGAATCACGTTCCGGCGGGTACTAGCGTCAAGTAAGCCGTGATAATGTGACGACCGGCGCGGCGCGCAATCCGCCTGCGCCTCGCTCCGGGACCAACCGACGAGAACATAAAATGATCAAGGTCAGCATCCTCTATCCGTACCGAGAAAACGGTCGCTTCGACGTGGACTATTACTGCGGCACACACATGCCGCTCGCCGCCAGGCTATTTGGCGCGGCCCTCAAGGGCTGGTCGGTGGACATCGGCATCAATGCCGGGCCGCCGGGGACACCGCCGCCTTACGTCGCCACCGGGCATTTTCTGTTCGACAGCATCGAAGCTTTCTACACGGTGTTCAAGCCTGCGGCCGAAACGCTTATCGCCGACATTCCGAACTACACCGACGGCGGCAACGGTTCCACTCTGATCAGCGAGATCAAGGTCAGCGTTTAGCCTGCTGCCTCGATTGACGTGTGTTGCTGCACCTGTTGCTGCACCTGTTGCTTCAAAGCACTCGCCTGCGTTTTGTGCCTGAAGCAGGCGCAGAGCGTCTGCTTCAGGCCGAAGCGCGATGCCGCCAGACACTGACGGCGTCGCGCGGCACCCGTAAATTCATGAACACGCTGGCACGCGCTCTGTAGCGTGGCGGCGCCCGGCGTCCGGTCCAGACCGGCCGCTACACTGATGGAAAGGACACGAGATGTTCGGCGATATCGCCCGTTTTCTGCTCAATACCGTTTTCACGCTGTTCGGTGCGGCGTTGCTGCTGCGCGCGTGGTTGCAAGTCGTGCGACTGCCGCCCTACAACCCGGTTTCGAACGCCGTGTTGCACGCCACCAACTGGATCGTGCTGCCGTTGCGGCGAATCGTACCCAGCACGCGCAGCATCGACTGGGCGAGCATTCTCGCCGCGCTGATTGCCGCCATCGTCTACGTGGCGCTGATGGTGGCCGTGACCGGCATGGACCCGCTCAGCATGTGGCCGACGTTGCTGATCGTCGCCTTGCTGACAGTCATCAAGTGGGGGCTCAACCTGATCATCTGGCTGACCATTCTGATGGCGCTGCTGTCGTGGCTGAACCCGCGCTCGCCGGCCATGCCAATTCTGTATCAGCTCACCGCGCCGTTTCTGAATCCGCTGCGCCGTGTGATACCGCAACTCGGCGGCATCGACCTGTCGCCGATCCTGCTGTTCGTTATCGTGCAGGTGTTGTTGATGATCGTCACCCGCGCCGCTGTGCAACTGACGTACTTCGTCATTTGAGCCAGGCAGGTTGGCTCATGTGCCTCGATGGGGCTGTAGCCGGCTGAAACGCTCTCCGATTGACGCCGCGTCGGCGATGGCCATGCCGTTGCTGCAGCGTCACGGCAACCCCGCTTGCAGAGCCGCCGCCTTTTCTAGAGGCGGCGGCTGCAAGTTACACTGCGTTTATTGCTTCGACACCTGCCCGTAGGCTAGTGCCGAGTTGTCCGCAGAATGGATCACAAAGAGGATCGTACGGGTGTAAAGGGTGCTGCCCGTAACAGGCAGGAACACGATCGCTGCGTTGCCCGACAGGGTCTTCCCTGCTACCGCGCAAGACCCGCCTGTCGTGCCGCTCGTCACGTTCATGGTGTACAGGTTCTGGCTCGATCCTGAAGTGGTGAGCATCAGCGTACCCGCTACCGCGCAATTGGAGATCGTGCCGCTAAGCGTGCCGTCGCTTCCAATGGTGAGCGACGTGCCGGTTTCCGCCCACGTGCCTGCCACGCTCGACTGCGTGACGGCCAGCGCGTTCGCCGCGTCATAGGTCCAGGCCACCGTCTGCGGTGTGCCGTTCGCCATGTAGGTACCGGCGAACGCCTGCTTGGCCGTATAAGTGCCGGAGCCCGAGCTGGCCAGATAGTACGTGGAGGAGCCGGGGTAAAAGTATTGCACGCCCGAGGTGAGCGTCCAGCTGGAGGCCGTCGCGGTGGCGACGCCGAAAAATTCCGCTGAGCCATATCCCGACACCGTGCTCAGGTACGAAATATTGTCTTGTGGATCGATGAACGCGGTCGTCTTGTCGTAGCCGCTACCCGTTGACCAGACGCCTTGAGCGCCTGTACCTGTCGCTGCGGTCGACCCGGCTTGCGGGCTTGTCAGACTCGGCGGCGTCTCGCCGGTGACGGTGGGCGTCGACGCTGCGGCGGGTGCACTTGCCGCCGTGTCCGGGCCTGCCGTTTCAGGTGCGCTTGCTGCCGAAGGCGATGAAGCGCTACTAGAGGCGGATGTGGCCGCCGGACTGGAACCGCCGCCCCCACCGCCACAGGCCGTTAGAACAGGCGCCGCAAGCAGCGACGACACCAAAGTAGCGTTGTTTTTCATATCTGCTGTTTTATATAGGCGAGCGCGGCCTCTGAAAGCCATCTACTCATGCCATTAGTTAGATTGATCTCGATTTTTCCCGTAAGCGTCAATTCGAGTCACCGCTTTAAAAATCCACTTGACACGATCAAAAGACATGGATTTTTTGAAAATTCGAAATGACGCTAAAGCTGTATACGGCGGAATTTCCGTAGGCTTTAGTGTGAAGGCGTAAAGCGTTTTAATTCATGAGATTGAAAAGGCGCGCTTGATGCGCAATGCCTTAAACCAAGGCATACGGCACAAACCCGAAAGCCAAACAGGGTGAGGCTCTCGGGTTTGGCTGGCCCTCTGTCATTACGCATTTTTATGCAATTTGAATACATCGCTGATTCGCCGGTGGTTTGAGATTGCCATCGTGTTACTCATGCTATTAGATCGACCAACCAGCATGACAATCAATCACCATCGTGATTAAAGGTTAGGCATTAGAGAGCGTTCGTTACGAAATGCATAATATGATCGAGATGTCAAAAGTCTCACGAATACCTCGCATCACATTCCCCCGTTCACTACTTGTCAATTCGGTCACGCCATACACTGGCCCGGTGCCTGACGCTCCGGCCATGACGAACAGCGGTTCCCACGCCACCCGCCGGGCCCGCCGATTTGCCTAAACCGTGCGACTCCGCGTAAAATAGCGTGCTCTGCGGGCGTCGTATAATGGCAATACCCTAGCTTCCCAAGCTAGAGCCGTGGGTTCGATTCCCATCGCCCGCTCCACATTCCGCTGATCCTTAACGGGGATCCAGCACGAGAGCCGCCTCCACGTAGGCGGCTTTTTTGTACTGGCTGTACTGATGGCAGTCGCTTGTGGCGACGTTGCAGTCGCGCCCAACCGGTGCACCCAGCGGCGCCTCTACCGCCCTCACTCTTGCCGCTACCCGCGTAGCCATCGAAGATGATCCACGAACCGAATCAAGCCGGCCAATCCGACGCTCCTCAGTCCAACAGCGACGAGGACGCAAACCTCAAGCCGTGCGCCACTCAGGACAATCCGGACGAAGGCACTAGCGACGAAGCAAAGGAAGCGCTACGTCTGCGCCGCATCCGCAGTTTCGTCACGCGTGCCGGACGGGTCTCCACGGGCCAGCGCCGGGCCATGGATGAACTCGGTCCCCGCTTCGTGATGCCTTACGCGCCGCAAGCGGCCGACTGGGACGCCGTATTCGGTCGCCACGCGCCCCGCATTCTGGAAATCGGCTTTGGCATGGGGGCGACGACAGCGGAAATCGCCTCGCACCGTCAGGGCGACGATTTTCTCGGGGTCGAGGTCCACGAGCCCGGTGTCGGCGCTTTGCTCAAACTGATGGGCGAACAGCAACTGTCGAATATCCGCATCATTCAGCACGACGCAGTTGAGGTACTCGAGCAGATGATCGCGCCGCAAAGCCTCGACGGCGTGCACATCTTCTTCCCGGATCCGTGGCACAAGGCGCGTCATCACAAGCGCCGCCTGATTCAACCGAAGTTCGTCGCGCTGCTTGTGTCGCGTCTGAAGCCTGGCGCTTATCTGCATTGCGCCACCGACTGGCAGAACTACGCCGAGCAGATGCTCGAAGTACTCGGCGCAGAGCCCGCGCTTGAAAACACCGCCGATGGGTACGCGCCGCGTCCGGACTATCGTCCTGTGACGAAATTTGAGCGACGCGGGCTGAAGCTAGGTCACGGTGTCTGGGACCTGGTGTTCAAACGTCGCGCTGGCGACTAAGCCCGTCCCCTAAAGCAAAAAGGTCCGCACGCACGCGGACCTTTTTTGCTTCTGGACGCGTCTGGACGCTTTGAACGTTAGGCCCAGTGGTTCACGCCGACCAGTCGAGCGCGTCGCTATATCCCACCACCAGGATCAACAAACCAAAGCCGATCCGGTACCACGCGAATGCCGTGAAATCATGCGCCGCGATGTAGCGCAGCAGCCAACGCACGCAAGCGAACGCGCTCACAAACGCCGCGACAAAACCGATCGTGAACGTGCCAAGCGCATCCGCCGAGAGCAGATGCCAGTTCTTGAGCAACTCGTAGGCCGTCGCGCCGAAGATGATGGGGATTGCGAGGAAAAACGAAAACTCCGTGGCCACGCGCCGCTCGAGTCCAAACAGCATGCCGCCAATGATGGTCGAGCCTGAGCGCGACATGCCGGGAATCAGGGCGAAGCATTGTGCGAGGCCGACTTTCAGGGCATCCAGCGCGCTCAGTTGGTCCACATTCCGCACGCGCGGCGGCAGCGCGCCACGGGCACGCTGCCGGGCCTCCGCCCACAGGATCACCAAACCACCCGCAACCAGCGCGAGAGCCACCGGCACCGGCGAAAACAAGGCGCTTTTAATCGCTTTCTCGAACAGCAAACCGAGGACAACCGCTGGAATCGTCGCAATGATCACGTTGACAGTGAAACGGCGCGCGTCCTGACGCACCGGCAGCCCCGTCAAGACGCTGCCGATACGTCGGCGGAACTCCCAGCACACCGCCAGAATGGCGCCCAGTTGAATCACCACGTCGAAGGTTTTTGCATGTTCGCCGCTGAAGTTGAGCAGGCTGCCCACCACGATCAGATGGCCCGTGCTCGAGACAGGCAAAAACTCGGTCAAACCTTCGACGATCCCCAATATCAACGCCTTACCTGCCAGTATCCAGTCCATCCGCGCCCCTCATTACCATCAGTGGTAGAAGCAGGGCTGGCTCAGTTCGCAACGCACGGCCCCGTTGGCCGCGCGCCCGTCATTTCTCGACGATTTGTACGCGTATGCCGTTTGTAAGGATTGTGATTGTACCGGGTTCGTAGTTCACACCGGCAAATTGAAGCTGTTCAGGCTTGAATGTGTAGATCGGGTAGTTAGTCAGCAACTGCGTGGCGAGTGCCGCAGCGCCTTCGTTGATCTGCTGCGAGTACGCCTGCGCGCCGCCGCTCACGCTGACGTTATCCACGGTAGGCGACTTGAGCACCACGGAGCGGCTGGCGGCGTCGTAGGCGAGTTCGCTTGATAGCGTGAACACGCCATCCACGGGTTGCTGCAGGAATGGGCTGGCGAGATGCGCATTGAGCCGCACCGACAGACGGTTGGTATCCGGCAGGAAGCCCACCACCGGATCGGTCAACGCTACGTTGAACACCTGCGAGAGGGTTCGCTGATACGGAAATTTGCGCTGCACGGCGTCCTGCACCTGCTGCTGCGAGAAGGTGTAATGCGACGGGATAAACGGAAAGGTCGAAGCCGCGCAAGCCGCCAGCGACACCGTAATGCCCACCGCGGCACCGGCCGCCAGCAGGAAGCGGCGCCGCTTCGGCGCAACGGGTTGAGTCATGCGAAATTTCCTCCTGGAACAACCGCATCAATGCGGGGATCGAAATGGGTTCGTGCACGCAACGCCGCAGCGCGCCTTCAGTGGTTCAGTTGGTTAGCGGACAATTAAGTACCGCAGGCTGCGTCAGCGTTTCAAGCCGCGTGAGCCATAGAAGCGCCTCGTTACGCGACGTGCCGCACATGTCGCCTTGCGGCTGCAGGCCCGAACAGCAGGCGGGCCGTTCCGGCTTGCCGAAAATCGCGCAGCGCAGATCGTCGCCCAGTTGCACGCAGCGCACCCCCGCCGGCTTGCCGTGCGGCATGCCCGGAATCGGACTCGAGATGGACGGCGCAATACAACACGCGCCGCAATCGGGGCGGCACGCATGACCGGAAACATTGAACGGAGATTCGACTGGCACCACACTCTTCCTGGAACACTCATACGGGCATCGGGCATGCACGGACTGACGGCGGCCCAACGCACGCCAACCCTGCATTGTGCCATTGCCATGCGTGCGACCTTTTTACACAACGGCGACCTGAGGCCCTCACGTAAACTCGACCAATACGAAAGGCCACGCTCAAGAGGCGCCTGCCCCGTTCCATCTGGTCTTGGCGGCCTGCAGGTTTCTCCGCGACATCCGCATCGCTGGCGTGGCGCCCAACCGAGCCGCCCATGACCCTCGCCGATTCCCTGTTTCACCCAGACCTGCTCGCCAAATACAGCGCCAACGGTCCACGGTATACGTCCTATCCAACCGCCCTTCAGTTCCGCGACGATTTCGATAAGGCCGACTATCTGCGCGCCGCCGCCGAACCCGGCACAGGGGCTACGGATCTCTCGCTCTACTTTCACATTCCGTTCTGCGACACGGTGTGCTTCTATTGCGGCTGCAACAAGGTCGCCACCAAAAACCGCGCTCACGCGCGTCCGTATCTGGACCGACTGAAGCGCGAACTCTCATTGCAGGCGGCTTGCTTCGACACCACGCGACCGGTATCTCAATTGCATTGGGGTGGCGGCACGCCGACGTTTCTGTCGCATGATGAAATGACCGAGCTAATGGCGGCCACGCGAGAACATTTCACGCTGAGCCCGGACGCGTTGGGCGAGTTCTCGATTGAAGTCGACCCGCGCGAAGCCTCCGCGAAAACCATCGTGCATCTGCGCAATCTCGGCTTTAACCGCTTGAGTATCGGCGTGCAAGATTTCGATCCGGTGGTTCAACAGTCCATCAACCGGATCCAGCCGCTCGAAATGACGGCCTCGGTGATGCACGCGGCGCGCGCTACGGGGTTTCATTCGATTGGCGTCGACCTGATCTACGGGCTGCCGCATCAAACGGTCGACAGCTTCATCCGGACGCTCGACATGATGCTCGCGCTCGCGCCGGACCGGCTTTCGGTCTTCGGCTATGCGCACATGCCCAAGCTCTTCAAAATGCAGCGACAAATGGACGCCTCGGCCCTGCCATCGCCGGCGGTCCGGCTGGCGCTGTTGCGGCTCGTGGTCGAACGGCTCACCAGCGCCGGCTATGTGTACATTGGCATGGACCATTTCGCCTTGCCCTCCGACGAACTGGCAATCGCCCAGGCGCAGCGCACCTTGCACCGCAATTTCCAGGGATATAGCACACGTGCGGAATGCGATCTGATCGGCTTTGGCGCGTCGTCCATCGGTAAAGTGGGCGACGTGTATGCGCAGAACGCCAAAGATCTGCCCGGCTATGCCGCCGCGATCGACGCCGGGCGCCTTGCGATTACGCGCGGCGTGAGGCTCACTGCAGACGACCGGCTGCGACGCGACATCATCACGCAACTCATGTGCAACCTCGAACTGCGCTTCGACGAATTCGAAGCGGCCAACGGCATCCGGTTTGCGCAGACATTCGCGTCTGAACTGGAGCGACTGCGCGGGTTTGCGGATGACGGCCTGCTGTCGATCGGCGCGGACAAACTCGAAGTGCTCACGCCCGGACGGATGCTGGTACGTAACATCGCGATGGTGTTCGACCAGTATCTCGGGCAACAGAGCGCGGAGCGGTTTTCGCGCACGGTGTAGTTTCGGGTCGCGGCACGGGCAGTTCCGCACAGTCAATGCACCAACCCGCGCAGATGACGCGTGACGGTCGCCGGTGCACCAGGCAACTTGCCCAGCGCGGCAATTTCAGACATAATCTGCGTTTCCCGCCGCGCGCAGCCCTATGCGCACGTGTCGCAAGACAAGCCCAGGTGGTGAAACAGGTAGACGCAGGGGACTCAAAATCCCCCGCCGCAAGGCGTGCCGGTTCGAGTCCGGCCCTGGGCACCAAGACATCGCATCATGCTGTTCCAGCAAATCCAAAACCCGCGCCGATCAAAATGATCACGCGGGTTTTGCGTTTCTACTGCTCCGGCCACAAAAACAAACCCGGGCCCTCATCCCTGTGAGCCCGGCTCAAACATCCCGTACCTGCAAGCAATCCCAAACGCAGCGTTAATCCCCCGCCCGCGCCAACCCACCCGCCGTGCGCCGCCGCTTCACCACATACCCCACCCACATCAGCACTAACCACACCGGCACCAGCCACACCGAAGCATTCAGCCCCGGCGTCATCGCGAGAATCACCAGAATCATCGCCATGAACGCCAGACAGATCCAGTTGCTGACCGGAAACCAGAATGACCTGAACACCAGCGTCTGCCCTGCCTGCACCATCGCCTTGCGCGACTTCAGATGCGTCAGACTGATCAGCGACCAGTTCAGCACCAGCGCGGCCACCACCAGCGCCATCAGCACGTCGAGGGCTTCCGCGGGAATCAGGTAATTGATGATCACGCAAGCAAACGTCGCCAACGCGGACACGCCAATCGCCAGATACGGCACGCCCCGGCGATCCACCTTCATCAGTGCGCGTGGTGCATTGCCCTGTTCCGCGAGGCCATACAGCATGCGGCTATTCGCATACACGCCGCTGTTGTAGACCGAAAGCGCGGCCGTCAAGACCACCACGTTGAGAATATTCGCGGTTAGCGTCGAGCCGATCTGCGAGAAGATCATCACGAACGGGCTGCCGCCTTCGGCCACCTGATTCCACGGATACAACGACAGCAGCACCAGCAACGAGCAGATGTAGAAAATCAGAATCCGATAGATCACCTGATTCACGGCCTTCGGGATGCTCTTGCCCGGATCGTCCGCTTCAGCCGCAGTGATGCCGATCAACTCCAGCCCACCGAACGAAAACATGATCACGGCCAGCATCATGAAGAGGCCATGAAAACCGTGCGGGAAAAAGCCGCCGTGGGCCCAGAGGTTAGTGACCGAAGCCTGCGGTCCACCGTGGCCGCTAATCAGCAGATAAGCGCCAAACAGGATCATGCCGATCACGGCCACCACCTTGATGATCGCAAACCAGAACTCGGTTTCGCCATAGGCTTTCACATTGGCCAGATTGATGGCATTAATGGCCACGAAGCACACCAGCGCAGAGAGCCACGCGGGGACCCCTGGCCACCAGAAATGGACGTAGGTGCCGACCGCCGTCAACTCGGCCATGCTCACGAGTACATACAGCACCCAGTAATTCCAGCCCGACAAAAAGCCCGGAAAATCACCCCAGTATTTGTATGCAAAGTGACTAAACGAACCGGCAACCGGTTCCTGCGCGACCATTTCGCCGAGTTGCCGCATGATCATGAAGGCGATGATGCCGCCTATCGCATAGCCCAGGATCATCGACGGCCCGGCGGCCTTCAACACGCCCGCCGAGCCGAGGAACAGGCCGGTGCCGATCGCCCCGCCCAGCGCGATCAACTGGATGTGACGGTTCTTCAGCCCGCGCTTCAGGCCGTCTTGCTGCTCTGGACTATTCAAAATTGCGCCCCGGTATTTGCATGTCGATCACCTGGACAAACGGGTGGCTTGACCAGGCAAAGCCCAACATTTTAGCTTGCCGGAACTGAACCACATACCAGGCGCAGCCAGCAGCGGCGCGTACAGCCTGCCTTCGTACAAGCATGACGCGTGTCCGTTTCACGCGTCATGCTTGCCACCGCTCGCGGGCCGTCAATGCAATGCAACTACCGCAGATTAGTATTCACCAGTTCCACCACCTCATCACCGCGCCCGCTCAACACCGCACGCAGCATGTAGAGACTGAATCCTTTCGCCTGTTCCCATTGGATTTTCGGCGGCATCGCCAGTTCATGCTTCGCAGTGACCACGTCGATCACAGCCGGTCCAGGATGCGCGAAGGCGTCACGCAACGCGCCTTCGATTGATTCGGAATCCTCCACACGTACGCTATAGATTCCTGCACCCTTCGCGATGGCGGCAAAGTCCGTGGCACTGAGATCGGTGCCGGTATTGAGGTAGCCGCCCGCCTTCATCTCCATGGCCACGAAGCCGAGCACGCTGTTGTTGAACACTACTACCTTGATGGGCAGATCGAGTTGTCGCGCAGTGAGCAGATCACCGAGCAACATCGACAGGCCACCGTCACCCGAGAGCGAGACCACCTGACGCTTCGGTTGCGCAGCCTTCGCACCCAACGCCTGCGGCATCGCATTGGCCATCGAACCGTGATTGAACGAGCCGTGCAAGGTGCGCTTGCCGTTCATCGTCAGATAGCGCGCAGCCCACAGCGTCGGTGTGCCGACATCGACCGTAAATACTGCGTCGTCGTCGGCCACTTCGTCGACCATCTTCGTCAGATACTGTGGATGAATCGGCTTGCCCGGGGCGGATGGAGTGGCGAGATCATCCAGCGAGAGCCGCGCCGCAAAGTAATGTGTGCGCGCTCGCTCGACAAAGTCACGGTCGGTCTTGCGCTTGAGTTTCGGCAACAGAGCCTTCAAGGTCGCCTTGACGTCGCCGATCAGACCCATCTTCAACGGCGTGCGCTTGCCGAGCGCGCTACCGCGCAGATCGATCTGCACGACGTTGCCATGTGCCGGATAAAAGTTGCGATACGGAAAGTCCGTGCCTAGCATCACCAGGGTGTCGGAGGACATCATCGCGTAGTAGCCCGAGCTAAAGCCGATCAACCCGGTCATACCCACGTCGTACGGGTTGTCCCACTCCACGTACTGCTTGCCGCGCAATGCATGGACGGTGGGCGCGGCTAATGCATCAGCAAGCGCCACTACTTCGTCATGCGCGCCGGCGCAGCCGCTGCCGCATAGCAGCGTCACGCCTTCGGACTCGTTCAGCAGATCCGCGAGGCGGTCGATATCCGCTTCCGACGGCATCAGCGTCGGCGGCTCCAGCATCGCAGACCACGCCGGCACTTCGTCGGGCGCTTCGCTTAGCGCGACATCGCCCGGCAACACGATCACTGCGACGCCGCGCTGCTCGATCGCCGTGCGCATCGCAGTGGCGAGCACGCGTGGAAACTGCGACGGATTTGTAACTAGTTCGACATAATGGCTGCATTCTTTGAACAGCTCTTGCGGATGCGTTTCCTGAAAGTATCCGAGGCCGATCTCCGATGACGGAATATGCGCGGCAATCGCCAGAACCGGTTGATGGTTGCGATGGCAGTCGAACAGGCCATTGATCAGGTGCAGATTGCCCGGACCGCAACTGCCCGCACATACCGCGAGCTTGCCGGTGGCCGCAGCGTCAGCGCCGGCAGCGAAGGCGGCGACTTCTTCGTGCCGCGTATGCATCCAGCGAATCGTACCGAGCCGGTACAGGCTGTCGGACAAACCGTTCAGGCTGTCGCCCGTCACGCCCCAGATACGCTCAACGCCCGCCGCGCTTAGCGTCTTCGCCAGAAAGTCCGCAATGGTCTGCTTGCTCATACTTTGCTCCGTCAGTTTAAAGAGACGTTCAGAAAAGATGCTGTTCAGACACATCAGCGCGCAGGGATTGGCGCACGCCCGGATGAAACGGGACGGATCAGCGTGGCAGCGCTACGTCCAGACATCCTGAAGATGGACGCGACAGCGCACTAAAAAGTTCGCCTCCGGCCGGCTGAGCAGCAGCATGAGGAAACGCCCACGCATGTCGCGCTGTGCAGCGCGCTTTGCGTCGGGCTTGAAGCGTTTCGCCATGATGCCACCATCTCGGAAAGAAGCGACGTTGAAATCCACCGCGTTCAGCGTGACGTACTCATGCCGCTGCGGTCCCTTCAGGAATCTGGCTGAGTTGCGCCGCGGGCGAAATCACGATGATCAGCGCCTGCACGAGAAAGGCGCCCGCCGCCGTGATGAGACACGCCCCGATCCCCCAGTGCCCGCTGATCCCGGCGCCCAGCAATGCGCCCAACGGTCGCGCTCCATAGGTTGCCGTACTGTTTGCGGTGTTATTGCTGAGGTATTAGCAAGCTCACGGCGCATAGGACGACGCCATGCCACTTTCGAGCCCATGATCGAGCGTAGTGCGAATGATCGACAACCCGCGCGCGAGCGCTTCGCGCGACGTCGCTCCGGTCATACAGATACGCACCGCGTGCGGCGCCGCGTTCCGGCCAATCACAAAACTGTCAGCGGTCTTGACCAGCACACCCTCGTGGCGCAGTGCCGCGGCAAACTCCGCCGCACGCCACGGCTCCGGCAGCGGCAGCCAGATGTGCGAACTGGTGGCCGCATGACGGTATGGCACCCCATCGAGCAGTTCGCGCGCCAGTTCGTGCTGCGTCTCGATGTGGGCGCGCTGCAGACCATTGAGGCGCTCC
Organism: Paraburkholderia sp.; assembly: GCF_049581445.1. Lineage (GTDB taxonomy): Bacteria > Pseudomonadota > Gammaproteobacteria > Burkholderiales > Burkholderiaceae > Paraburkholderia. Next base: position 23,057 of record NZ_JBAURZ010000221.1, read on the forward strand.
ATCTCGCCGTTCTCGATCCAGCGCGACACGACTTCGGCCATCAACGGCGCGGTCATCCAGCAGTCGCTGCGAATCACCGCGGCGATCTTCGAACCCCATGCGGAGGGCGCCTGCAGATAGCCGATACGCAAACCCGGCGCAACGGACTTCGACAGGCCCGCAATCAGAAACGATTGTTCCGGTAGACGCGTCGCCAAAGGCTCGGGCGGCGAATCCAGCAGCATCGCCGGGACGAGGTCTTCGATCAGCAGGACGCTGTGCCGCTGCAGAATCGCCGCAACCGCGTCGCGCCGCTCGTTGGACATCGTCGCGGTGGTTGGATTGTGAATGGTCGGCACGCAAAAGATGGCGCGCGGATGCAGCGACTTGCAGGCCAGTTCCAGTGCCGCAGGCACCAGACCTTCGCCGTCGATTTCGACGCCCACCAGGTGCAGCCGCAGTTGCCGCGCTAGCGCAATGATGCCCGGATAGCTGACGACTTCAGCCAGCACGGTGTCACCGGGTCTTGCAATCGCTCGCAGCACCGACGCCAGCGCGTGCTGCGCGCCCTGCGTGACCAGCACGCGCGACGCACTCGCAGGACTACCGGCGCGCCCAAGCCATGCGGCTCCCGCCAGACGGTGCCGCATCGAGCCGGCTTCCGGCGCGTATTGCAGGAGTTCGGCGGTGAGCCGTTCGTCGCTGGCAATCTCGTGCAGGGTGGCC
>NZ_JBAURZ010000222.1:0-7922 GCF_049581445.1 Paraburkholderia sp.
GGCATGACCCGCCTCGCGCTGGCGGGCGGTTTCGCCTGCGCGGCGCTGGTTGCGCTGCCGGCTCAAGCCACGCCCGCGGACACGATGATCAAGGCCGTCAAGTTCGACGACATCAAGGAAGTGAACAAGCAACTCGCCAACGGCATGGACCCGAACATGACCGACGATCAGGGCATGCCGCTGCTGGTGCTCGCAGCGCGCGAGAAATCGGACAAGGTGGCCGAGGCGCTGGCCGCCAATCCGAAGGCGAACATCGGGATTCAGGACAAGGCTGGCGAAAACGCGATGATGCTAGCCGCATTAAACGGCGACCTGCCGATGGTGCAAATGCTCATTTCGAAGGACGCCGAAATCAACAAGAAGGGCTGGGCGCCGCTGCACTATGCGGCGGCCAATGGCCATGACGACATCGTCAAGTTGCTGCTGGATCACTCGGCCTATGTCGACGCCGGTTCGCCCAACGGCACCACGCCGCTGATGATGGCGGCGCGCGGCGGCCACGTGTCGACGGTGAAGCTGTTGCTCGACAACGGCGCGGACCTCAACGTGAAAAACCAGATCGGCATGAACGCGCTCGATTTCGCCAAGCAGTACAAGGAACCGGACGTCGTCGAAGGCCTGACGGCACGCATGCAGCAATCGCAGCAGAAGTAAGCCAGACGGTGTGCCTCGCACGCCGTAAAACAGTGCAGAATAGCGGTTGCGGCGCGCTTGGGGGCGCGCCGTTTCAATGCGGCATCAGACCGCTTCGATAACTACTGGAAGGATCACCATGCTGCGGGTTTTGATTTGCGCCAGCGCACTCGCCGTACCGCTATCGGCAGCCGCGTTCACGGCGGGCGACCTCAACAAGCTGTGCGAGAAAACAGATGTGGCGTCACGAAGTGCATGCGGGGCGTATATCGAAGGCGCGGCAGACGGCATCTACAACACCATTGACGCAATCGGCGGCACCACCGGTCCGCGGGTCGGCCAGTATTTCTGCCTGCCGCCCGACGCTCGCTCGCAACAACTGACGGACGCCGTGCGCAAGTACATCGCGGAAAATCCAAACGCCTCTGGCTATAACGCCAGCACGGCAATTTCATTGGGCCTCGGCAAAGCCTTTCCGTGTCGAAGCGGTGACTGACGTGAGTTGAAGCTGCGTTCGCCTGAACTCTCACGAGGTCTATCAGACCAACGCGATTCAGGAGGACAACGCTTTCCATGCCAAGCATCGACGAACTCACCCGGATCGCCCAGGCTCCGTTGCATAGCTGGCTCGGTGCATTGATCATCACGGCCATCATGCTGCTCGTGGTGGTCTTTGTGCATAGGGTCGGCGCGCGCGTCGTCAAACGGATCGCGCGGCCGTATCCGCTCACCAGCGTCATCCTGCGCTATATCGACAAGCCGGCGCTCTGCGTACTAGTGATCCTCACGCTGGAGTTCGTGTGGTGGCAGGCGCCGGATACGCTCGACTTCATCTCGCCATTACGCGACGTGGCGGCCATCGCGTTGATCGGTGCAATCACCTGGCTTTCGGTGCGCTCAGCGGCGGCAATCGGCGAAGCCATCATCCAGGCCCACCCGCTCGACACCGCCGACAACCTGCAAGCCCGACGCATCCACACTCAGGCGCGGGTATTGGCGCGCTCGGTGATGGTGGTGATCGTGATCGTCGGCATCGGCGGGGCGTTGATGACGTTCCCGAACGTGCGGCAGATCGGCGCGAGCCTGCTGGCGTCGGCGGGGGTGGCGGGTCTGGTCGCCGGGATCGCCGCGCGGCCCGTTCTGGGCAATCTGATTGCCGGTTTGCAGATCGCCTTGTCGCAACCCATTCGCCTCGACGACGTAGTCGTGATCCAGAGCGAGTGGGGGCGCATCGAGGAAATCACCGGCACTTATGTGTCGGTGCGATTGTGGGACCAACGCCGCCTGATCGTGCCGTTGCAATGGTTCATCGAAAATCCCTTCGCCAACTGGACGCGCAGCAGCTCCGAGATCATTGGCACGGTATTTCTCTATGTCGACTACCGTATGCCGCTTGCGCCGTTGCGCGAAGAACTGGCGCGCATCGTCGAAGACGCCCCTGAATGGGATCGGCGTGTGCAGGTGCTGCAGGTCACCGACGGCACCGAACGCTCGATGCAACTGCGTGCCCTCGTCAGTTCGGTGGACTCCGGTCTGAACTGGGATTTGCGCTGCAGGGTGCGCGAAGGGCTGCTGGCGTTTATTCAGACTCACTATCCGCAGTATTTGCCGCGCGCGCGTGCCGAAGTGTCGGCCGAACGGGAGACCGCCGAGGCCGGTCCGCTTGATCTGCTGCGTCCTCGCACGCAAGCGCCAGCAGGCAGTACAGTGGCCCATACCGAAGCCGATCCGGTGGCAAGCCGCGGCGTGTATCGGCCGGCAGCGGTGGATGCGCGCGGCGTCGGCGCTGCGAACACGCCCGGCGGTGCCAGGCAGCCCATTGATCCAGATCAAGCCCGCGAAGCGTTGGGACCCGACCGCGTTGCAACTGATCCGTCCCGCCACTTGTCGAACTAGCCAACTACCAGACGAACCAGGGTGGCGCGACAGTCTGTGCGCCATCCGCAGCGAGGAGGGCAACAGCGATGGGCCGACTGATCGTCGTGTCGAACCGGGTGGCAACCCCGACCGAAACTAAAGGATCGGCGGGCGGCCTTGCCGTTGGCGTATTCGGTGCGTTGAAGGACGCGGGAGGTGTGTGGTTTGGCTGGAGCGGCGACGTAGTTAGCGAAACCGTGGCCAACGCTGGCCCGACGCTCGAACAGGAGGGCGCCGTAACGTTCGCCACCGTTGGACTTACGCGTAAGGACTACGACCAGTACTACCGCGGCTTTTCGAACGCTACGCTATGGCCAGTGTTCCATTACCGCAACGACCTCGCGCGCTACGAGCGCGAGGAGTACGCGGGCTACCGGCGCGTCAACGCCTGGCTGGCGCATCGGCTCATCAAACTGCTCCAGCCAGACGACGTGATCTGGGTGCACGACTATCACCTGATTCCATTTGCCGAAGCGCTGCGTGCCGAAGGCGTCACGAACCGGATTGGCTTCTTCCTGCATATACCGTTTCCTGCCCCGCAGATCCTGCTCAACATTCCGCCGCATGAAGAACTGGTGAAGTCGCTGTGCTGCTACGACCTGCTGGGCTTCCAGACCACCACCGACGAACTCGCGTTCCACGACTACCTGGTGCGTCACGCGCGCGGCCGCCTGACGGGCAAGGGCGAAGCCGAAGCCTTCGGACGCAGATTGCGCACGGGTGTGTACCGCATCGGCGTGTTCCCGGACGAAATCGCCGAGCAGGCGCAGCGCTACGAAAGCCGTCAGCACGTGCTTGACCTGAAGCAGAGCCTGGAAGGCCGCAAGCTGATCATGAGCGTGGACCGGCTCGATTATTCGAAGGGTCTCGTCGAACGGCTCCGCGCCTTCGAACATTTGCTGGAACGCTCGCCCGAGTGGCGCGGCAATGTCACGCTGGTGCAGATTGCGCCGCCCACCCGCTCGGACGTCGCCACCTATCAGCAGATTCGCCAGGACCTCGAATATGAAGCAGGGCGCATCAACGGCCGCTATTCGGGCCTCGACTACACGCCAATCCGTTATCTGAACCAGCGCTATGACCGCTGGAAGCTGATGTCGCTGTTTCGCGAGTCGCAGATCGGTTTCGTCACGCCGTTGCACGACGGCATGAATCTCGTCGCCAAGGAGTACGTGGCCGCGCAAAATCCCAACGATCCCGGCGTGCTGGTGCTGTCGATCTTCGCTGGCGCGGCAGCCGAACTGAGCGGCGCTTTGCTGGTGAATCCGCATGATGCGGTGGGCATGTGCGAGGCCTTGCAGCGCGCACTGTCAATGCCGCTCGAAGCCCGCCAGCGCCGTCACGAAATCAATATGGAAGCGCTGCGCAAGAACGATCTCGGCGTATGGCGCGATTCGTTCCTGCACGACTTGCGCAGCGTGCCGGCGCGCACGGAAGGGACGTCGTGATGCGCGGGACGGTGTATGCCCTTTGGATGGCGTTCGGAGGGGCACGGTGCTGACAACACTTGCGATTGCTAACTATCGGTCGCTGCGCGAATTCATCGCGCCGCTTGGCCGCTTGAATATCGTCACGGGGCCGAACGGCAGCGGCAAGTCCAACGTGTATCGCGCGTTGCGGCTGCTGGCGGTGACAGCGCGCGGCGGTGTGATTCCGTCTCTCGCGCGTGAAGGCGGGCTACCCTCGACGCTGTGGGCCGGCCCCGAGCGTTTTTCGCGCGCCATGCTGGCGGGGGTGGTTCCGGTGCAGGGCACGCGGCGCGATGAACCGGTCAGTCTGCGGCTAGGCTTCGCAGGCGACGACTTCGGTTATGCCATCGACCTGGGCTTGCCACTCCTCAACAAGAACACGCAGTTCTCGCTCGACCCCGTTATCAAACGCGAGTGCATCTGGAACGGACCGCTATTGCGGCCGTCGGCGCTGCTGGTGGACCGGCAGGGCGCATCGATCCGCACGCGCGACGACCAGGGCGACTGGCAAACCATCGCGCAGCCGGTCGCGAGTTTCGACAGCATGATGACGGAGTTCTCCGACCCGCGCACCGCGCCGGAGATGATCGCGGTGCGCGAGACGATTCGCTCGTGGCGCTTCTACGACCATTTCCGCACCGATAGCGAGTCGCCCGTGCGCCTGCCGCAGATCGGCACCCACACACCTGTGTTGAGCGACGATGGCGCCGACCTCGCGGCGGCCTTGCAAACCATCCGCGAAATCGGCGACCCGAGCGCGCTCGATGCGGCCATTGACGATGCCTTCCCCGGCTCGCGGATCGACATCACCAATCTCGACGGCCGCTTTGAAGTCATGATGCATCAGCACGGGCTGCTCAGGCCGCTAAAGGGCGCGGAGCTCTCCGATGGCACGCTGCGCTATCTGTTGCTGGTGGCGGCTTTACTGACACCTCGGCCGCCCGCCTTGCTGGTGCTCAACGAACCGGAAACGAGCCTGCACCCGGATCTGCTGCCGGCGCTCGCACGCCTGATTGCGCGGGCGTCGGGGCATTCGCAGGTGCTGGTGGTGTCGCATGCGGCGCGCTTGATCGCGGCGCTCGAACGCGAGGGTGACAGTCAATCGATCGTGCTCGAAAAGGAGCTAGGCGCGACGCGCATTGTTGATGCAGACGCGCTGGACCTGCCCGCGTGGAAGTGGCCGTCACGTTGATCTGACTGACGTGATAACGCGCCCGGGCGCCGCTGATAGGACCTAAGCGATGTCCTGGCACAAGCCAGTTGTGGGTCGCGCCCCCGCCGTTTTGGCACGAAACGGATGTTTCCTGACTGTAACAGCGCAAAGCAATTGAAAGGTCAGGGGCCTTTCGACGGGTAATCCGCAATAATGAAATCTGGAAAAGCTGCGTAAGCTGATGGCCGCGGCTTTGCTGCGGGAGTCGAAGATTGGCCGGACGTCAGTTTCACGGAGACACACAATGAGAATTGCCCAGATCGCCCCCTTGACCGAATCGGTACCGCCCAAGCTGTACGGCGGGACGGAGCGCGTCGTCTCCTATATCACCGAGGCGCTGGTCGAACTCGGCCATGAGGTCACGCTGTTTGCGAGCGGCGACTCGGTCACGAGCGCCAAACTAGAGGCTGTCTGGCCGCGCGCGCTGCGGCTCGATCCTGGCATTCGCGACCGGATTGCCCCGCACATGCTGCTGATGGAACTCGTGCGCCGCCAGGCCGATGCGTTCGACGTCCTCCATTTCCACATGGACTACTACTCGTTCTCGGTCTTCAAACGCCAGGAGACGCCCTTCGTCACGACGCTGCATGGTCGGCTCGATCTGCCGGAGCAGCAGCCGGTGTTCGACACCTTCAATACGGCGCCGGTGATCTCCATTTCCAACTCGCAGCGTCAGCCGCTGCCGCAGGCACGCTGGCTGACTACTGTGTATCACGGCCTGCCGGAGCAACTCTATACGCCGCAGCCGGTCGAGCAAAAGTATCTCGCGTTCCTTGGCCGCATTTCGCCCGAAAAGCGCGTCGACACGGCCATCCGCATCGCCGGCAAGTGCGGTCTGCCAATCCGGATCGCGGCTAAAGTCGATGAGGCCGATCGCGAGTACTTCGAGCGCGATATCCGTCCGTTGCTTGACTTGCCGTACGTGGAATTCATCGGGGAGATCGCGGACGACCGGAAGGCCGAGTTTCTCTCAGGTGCCCACGCGCTGCTGTTTCCGATTGACTGGCCGGAGCCCTTCGGTCTTGTGATGATCGAGGCAATGGCTTGCGGGACCCCGGTGATCGCGTTCAATCGCGGCGCGGTCCCGGAAGTGGTGGAAGACGGCGTGACCGGCTTTATCGTCGAAGACGAGATTGGTGCGGTAGCCGCCGTGAACCGGCTGAATAAGGTGCCGCGCGCGGGCGTGCGCAAACGCTTCGAGGAACGCTTTACGTCGCACCGGATGGCGCAACAGTACGTGGATGCCTATCAGTCGGTGATTCGGGCGCAGAAGCGCGCGCGCTTCAAGGTGATCGATACGACCACGCCGCGCTGAGCCAAACCGGGCGGCGCATGAACAAACGGCGATGCATCGCGCATCGCCGTTTTCATTGGATTCGCGGATAAGCCCATGCCACCGGCTCGAACCCGACCGGCGGACACGGGATACCTGCCGTCCGTTAGATCTTCAGACGCGAGACCTTCGTACCGTTGATCGAAATATCGCCCATCAGGCCGGTGTTGGTCATCACAATCACCTCGACCGGAGCGGTGGCAGTGGTTGTATCGATCGCGCCATTGGCGCCTAGCTTGATAAGGGCGACCGAAGCGTCGCCGCCTGCCGACCAGCCGTCGGCATTGCGGAATTGGTCAAGCGCGTCCTGAGTCACGAACAGGAAAATGATTGCCTTCGACTGGGCACCGGCCTGCAGACCAAACGAACCCGAGATCGTGCTGTAGTAGCCGACCGTGCTGCCGCCCACGCGCAGCGAGCCTTCGCCATACTGCCCGCCCACGATGAAGCCCACCTGCAGCACCGACGGGAACACCAGCACCCCACGCGCCTTCGACACGAGCTCACGCGACCCTGGGACCGTCTGGAAGAGGCGCGACATCGTGCCGTCGACGCTTGCGTCGATCGACTGCCGCTTCGACATATCGGTCGCGGCGTTATCGGGCGTGCCAGACGTTGTAGAACAGCCAGCGAGTACGAGTCCTCCGAAAGCGAGCGCAGCGGTAGTCTTCAGCATGAAGTTTCGTCTTTGCATCGTTTTTCTCCATCATGGTTCCTGGGCGCAACCTCTCGTGTGCTTTGCCGGGTTGCCTGTTCAGTTATATCACACGCAGGGGCAAACAGCATGCTCGGGCAATTGCCCAAAACCCTTGTGGGGCGGGGCTTTGCGGCAAACTGCCAAACGCTGCCGAGTAACATTGACCGATCTCAAGGCATTCGCGAGCGCTCGCTGAACCCACGTGTCCTCAATCCTGCTGCGGCTGTCAGCGAGGTTTTTGACGAGCCGGGCAAGCCTCTTTCGCGGCGTCAATGGTGAGTTGTTTTTACCGATCGAGCCTTTTCACGGGTTGCGTGTAAGAAAGGCGAAAGAGTTGTGCCAAGGTGTCCGGATGTCGCGCACGCAACACCCATCTGGGTTGTGTGCGTACGGTGCACAATGCGGATCACTGGTTAGGCGTGCTTTTGACGGACGGCGGACGGCGCAGCGCGCGGCGGATACCGCCAATCAGCGCACCGATCAGGAACAAGGTGATAGCCGGCACGATCCAGTAGCCGACAAAGGCGTGCCACAGATAAGCAAAGAGCGTGGTGCGGCGCAGCGTGTATTCGTCGCGCGCTTCCTGCTGGCGGGGGGCATTGGCGCTGAGCACATCGGTCGGGCAGCCTGCGGCGCGCGCGTCATCGGGCTCGCCGTGGC
>NZ_JBAURZ010000223.1:0-3694 GCF_049581445.1 Paraburkholderia sp.
ACACGCGGTGACCGAAGCCCATCAGCTTCACGCCCGAGTTCTTGTCCTTCACCTGCTTGATGAACTCAGGAATGTTGTCCACCGAGCCGATTTCTTCCAGCATGTTCAGCGCTGCTTCGTTCGCGCCGCCATGTGCCGGGCCCCACAGGCAGGCGATACCGGCTGCGATACAGGCGAACGGATTCGCGCCCGACGAACCGGCCAGACGCACCGTGGAGGTCGACGCATTCTGTTCGTGGTCGGCGTGCAGGATCAGGATGCGGTCCAGTGCGCGCACCAGCACATCGTTGACCTTGTACTCTTCTGCCGGGTTCGAGAACATCATGTGCATGAAGTTCGCGCTGTACGACAGATCGTTCTTCGGATACACGAACGGCTGGCCGACTGTGTATTTGTACGCCATCGCCACCAGCGTCGGCAGTTTGGCGATCATGCGCGCCGCCGATATCTCACGATGCTGCGGATTGGTGATATCGAGTGAGTCGTGATAGAACGCCGCCAACGCGCCGACTGCCGCCACCAGAATCGCCATCGGATGCGCGTCGCGACGGAAACCGCGGAAGAAGAAATGCATCTGCTCGTGGACCATCGTGTGCTGCGTGACGGTGTGGACGAACTCTTCCTTCTGCGCGGCATTCGGCAGATCGCCCTTCAGCAGCAGGTAGCAGGTTTCGAGGAAGTCAGCGTTTTGCGCGAGATTGTCGATCGGGTAGCCGCGGTACAGCAGTTCACCCTTGTCACCATCAATGTAGGTAATGGCCGAGTTACACGCCGCCGTCGACATAAAGCCCGGGTCGTAAGTGAACTTGCCGGTCTGGCCGTACAGCTTGCGGATGTCGATCACGTCCGGGCCCATTGAGCCCTTGTAGATCGGCAGATCGATGGTCTGGTCGCTGTCGGAAAACTTCAGCGTTGCGTGTGTTGTAGAGTCATTCATCTAGCTTTCCTTTATATTGCATCGCACACGTACCGGACTACGAGTGCCTGAAGAGACAGGATCGAACCCTGGGCAGCCGCGCCACCGCGTTATGCTGCCGTGCACGAATCCGGCCGTCCTGCCGTTGCTCGTCCTACTCCGGTTGTCGGCGCCCATTTTACGGCCCAAGAGCGACTTGATTGCGACGATTGACCGCAACAATCCATCTCGACCCGAGCAATATTCCGCTCAAGTGGAATTCGAAATCACAAAAAAGGTGCAGCGAATCGCATCAATTGCCTGCTAGCGAAATGAAAGACAGCGTGGATATCGCAACAATCTTTTTCGTTCGATGTGCAGCGCAACATCGCATCCTCTGAGATACTGATCTCGTGTCATGCTTCCCCTGCAAAACACATCGCTGTCTTGGCCCGCCGTCTCGCGGCGGGCTTTTTTAATCAGCTCAGAAGAACAGGATTATTTGATGAACGCATCGCTCGAAACGCTGTTTCCGGATCATAACCATACCGAGGACAGCATCGTCACCGCGTTGAACCATCAGGACATCGTGGTGGCGTTATCGGCGGCACTCAAGACGCAAAACGTCGCTGTGCTGCATATGCTCTATCCGCGCACGGATGCGCGTACGCATCGCAGCCTCGACGCCCTCGTCGACAAGCTGCGTGGTCACGGCCTGCATCAAGTGGCGGCCCTCGTTGCTGACGAAGCGCACTATCTGCTGCTCAAGGACCCGAAGAAGGCATGGAAGGTCCTTCACGAAATCCGCAACGACTCGCTCGCGATCGGCGTGCATCTGTACTATCACGGCCTCGTTGGCGAAGCGGCAGAACGGGCGCTCGACGCGGACGCGCATCGCAAGAACTGAGCGCGCGCAAGGCAAGCGTTACGACGACGGTGAGCCGTCCGGGTGGCGCTTTCTTATGATGCGGCTGCGGCTCGGGTGTGGAACCCGAGCGGTGCCTTGCGCAATGCTCGCGTCGCCAAGACTTGACGCCCCTGCGTTGCGCTCTGCGCATCAGTGTGTTGAGTGGTGCGCTGGTTCGCGCGATGAATCAGCCTTGGCTTGAAGGGCCAACGCTGCGAATGAATTCGTCAATATAGCGATTGAACGCTGCCGGATGCGCCAGATTCATCCCATGCGAAGCACCACGCACCGTAGCGCGCCGTGCGTCGGGCAGCCATGAGTCAAGCGCCGTCGCGGTACGGCGAAACATATCCGGGCTCTTTTCGCCGTCAATCAGCAAGACGGGAGCACGTACGTCAGCGGCATCTTCCGGCGTATAGGCCGGCAGCGGATCGCGGAACTGACGTGCGAGGGTATGGGCGTTGTCGATCGCCATGGTGCGGAACGACAACGTGCTCTTGGCCCAGAAACCTGGGCGGCTCACCGAATCGACGAACAGTTGCAGACCTTCGTCCACCTTCCCCTCTTCGATCAGCTGGGCCGCGCGAGCGCGCAGCGCATTGACTGTCTCCGGCAAGCGGGCCGTCGGTCTTCCGGCAATCTGCAACGGACCGCCCGGGTCTGCCAGCGTCAACGAGCGCAGATGCTGTGGATAGCGCCGCGCGAGATAAAACGCCACACAGCCGCCACGCGAATGCCCCACGACGTGCGCAGGTCCCATGCCGAAGCGCTCGATAAACTCTCCCACTTCATCTGCGTGCGCGCTCCAACTGAATGGCATTTCCGCCGGCGTATCGGTCTGCGGCCAATAGTGGGTCAGACTGACGGCGACGCAGCGATACTGCTTCTCCATGCCAGCGAGTTGCGGTTGCCAATAACGGTAATCGCATAGCGAGCCGTGCACGAACAGCAGCAGCTCGCCTTCGCCTGCCTCCACGTAGGGCATGCGCAAACCGCTCGATAGTTCGATGTACAAAGGAGACGCAACGGAATCAGGATGAGTCACAGGATGCTTCGGGGATGCTATGGGACGATCCCGGCTCGAGCCGGCCAGCGGCGCGGCGCCGTGCCGGATCAGCAAAGAAGAAGTGAGACGGATAGCGGCGTATGGCCTGCCACGGTTGCAATGGTCGCAGTAGCCACAGGGGTAAAGCCTAGTAACAGCGAATCAAGGCGCTATTGTCACACAGGTCCACTGGACGCGCGCTGAGTCCGGCGCCCCTACTCGTACATCAACTCGTCCAGCAATCCCGCCCCTGCCGCCGCACCCGCGCCGCGCACGGCACAGGTCAGAGGTTCATCGGCGACGCGCACGGCGAGTCCAATCTCAGCGGTGAGACGCCGGCCCAGGTTGCCAAGCAGTGCCCCGCCGCCGGTTAGCACGATGCCCGTGTCGAAGATATCAGTCACCAGTTCGGCCGGAGCGTTTTCAAGCGCTGCTTTCACGGCGCCAATCACGTGACGCAGCGGCGCTTCAATGGCGTCGGCGATATCGTGGTTGCTAATCTGGACTGTGCGCGGCAGACCGTCTTCGGCGCTGCGGCCGGTGGCGTTCAGGCGTTCGAGCGGCACATTGCGCATGGCCGTGCCGATGGTTTTTTTCAGATGCTCCGCCGTCTGGTCGCCGATCAACACGCCGTACAGATTGCGCACATAGTTGACGATCGCCGCGTCGAACTGGTCACCGCCGACGCGAATCGAGCCGCTATAGACCATGCCGCCCAGCGCAATGACGCCCACCTCGGTCGTGCCGCCGCCGATATCGACCACCATCGATCCGGTCGCCGACGAAACCGGCAGACCCGCCCCCACCGCCGAGGCCAGCGATTCGCCGATCAGGCTCACCTTCCAGG
>NZ_JBAURZ010000224.1:0-1648 GCF_049581445.1 Paraburkholderia sp.
GTCGTGACGACGTTCGGCACCGACTACGCCACCGTCAGCACGGAGTTCACGAGCGATGCAACCGTGCAGCTCGGGCGGCAGATGCAGACGTGGGCACGACTGGGCCCGCCATCGCAGGCGGACCATCATGGCTGGAAAATCGTGGCGGCGCATGTCAGCCTGATCGCGGCGCCGTAAGAGGCCGATAATAAGAACATGGCAATGGAGATCTGGCGAGATGAGTGAACACGACATCGACGAGGCGAAGCTGGCCAGCGCAACGCTCGTGCCCGACGGTGCCAAATCCGGTGGCAACCCCGGTGCCAACCCCGCATCTAACGCGGCCACGAGTCCTGCAACCGCATTTGGCGCAAACCCGTTGGCCGAGCAGGTCTATCAGCAACTGAAGAGCGATATCTTCAGTTTCCGGCTGTTTCCCGGCGACCGCTTCTCGGAGAGCGACATCGCCCAGCACTATGGCGTCTCGCGTACACCGATGCGCGACGGACTGTTCCGCCTGCAACGCGAGGGCTATCTGGAAGTGGGTTTCCGGCGTGGCTGGAAAGTCTCGCCGATCAACTTCGATCAACTGGACCAGCTTTACGATCTGCGTATCGTGCTCGAACTGGCCTCGCTCGAACGACTGACCAGCGGCAACGCCCCGCATGAGGCGATCGCGCCACTCAAGGTCGTCTGGTGCGTCGAACCCGACTCGCGCGAAAGCGATGCGGTCACCATGTTCGGCATGGATGAGAATTTTCACCGTCAACTGGTTGCGGCTACTGGCAACGGCGAAATGCTTCGCGTACACAATGAGGTGACCGAGCGCATCCGTATCGTGCGGCGGCTCGATTTTCTGAAGCCGCATCGCACCAGCGCGACTTACGACGAGCACGCCACCATGCTCCATCTGATCGAGCGTAACAAGCTGCCGGAGGCCAGCATTCTGTTGCGCGCGCATATTACCCAGAGCAAGCTTGAAGTGCGCAAGATCACCTTGTCGATGCTCGCGGCGGCGCGCGATCAGAAACTGCCTTTTGTTTCGTAGGGGCAGTTTCGTAGCGCGGTGTCGTAGTGCGGGTTTGAAGCCCCGGTTCTTAGCCCGGTTTCGCAGCGCGACCGATTGCGCTCGAACATGGCGGAGATCGACTAGCCACGGCTATGCGCTGGCATCAGCGCGCGCAGACGGGTTTGTTACACTGCGTAGTGGTCCTCCCTGATGTGGTGCATCCCTCAGGACCCAGCCTGCCGCTGTTGCTTTGACGAAATCAGACGACACGCTCACCGTCTCTTCCGGCGCGGATCCAACGCGGCTCTTCCGAGATCGACCCGGAGGTTTACATGTCCACGACATCGTGCGGTTGGCCGCGAAGCGTTCGCGCTGGGCTGGCGTGCCTGCTGGCGTGGCTCGTGGCGACGACGGCTTGCGGCGCGCAGGCGCATCGTCTACCAGCGCCGTCCGACGCCGTGCCGTCGCAACTGCTCAGCGACGACGAGCGGATCGATTTCTGTACACAAATGCATCGTGCCACGACAGCCGAACAGCGCCGTGCCGTCACCGCGCGTCTGCACGATACGCTCACGCCGCGCGCGCAGGTGCAAGGCGTCGATTTGCCCGCTTGGGTAAAAGAGGGACAGCCGGCGGGCGGCGATGCGCGCTTGCCTGGAC
>NZ_JBAURZ010000225.1:0-65487 GCF_049581445.1 Paraburkholderia sp.
TGGGCGGCAATGTGCCGTGGACGCTGCATCACCAGCATTCGGATCACGAGATGCTGAAACCCGCGTCGCAGTGCAAGCCGATCGTGTACCCGAAACCGGACGGCAAGCTGACGTTCGACCGGCTCTCTTCCGTGTTCATCTCGAACACCAATCACGAAGAGAACCAGCCGGCTCACCTGACGCTGAAAGATCCGACGGTGCCGGTGAACGTGAACCTGAACACCTATGCGGGACCGGAATCACGTTACTGCCCGGCGGCTGTCTATGAGTTCGTGAAGAACGACGATGGCAGCGAGCGTCTGGTGATCAACGCGCAGAACTGCGTGCACTGCAAGACGTGTGACATCAAGGATCCGACGCAGAACATCGTGTGGGTCACGCCTGAGGGCGGTGGTGGGCCAAACTATCCGAATATGTGAATCCGTGACCGGCACGGCCGCGCGGGTTCCCAAACTTTTCGATCGAGGAGACGAGTCTATGACTAGGGAAGTGGTGGTGGTTGGCGGTGTGCGTACCGCAATCGGCAAATTCGGCGGCAGTCTGAAGGACTTTGCGCCCACCGAACTGGGCGCCGCCGTCGTGCGCGAAGTGCTGGCTCGAACCGGCGTGGAAGCCAAGGAGGTTGGCCACGTTGTGTTCGGCAATGTGATTGCGACGGAGCCGAAGGATCTGTACTTGTCGCGCGTCGCGGCGATCAACGCTGGCATTCCCGATTCAACCCCCGCTTTTAATGTCAACCGCCTGTGCGGTTCCGGGTTGCAGGCAATCGTCTCCGCTGCGCAGACCATTCTGCTCGGCGACGCCGAAGTCGCGATCGGCGGCGGCGCGGAGAACATGAGCCGCGCGCCGTACATCTCAACCGACACGCGCTTTGGCGCGCGCATGGGTGACACGCGCCTCATCGACACGATATTGGGCGCGCTGAACGATCCGTTCCATACCGTGCCAATGGGCATGACCGCCGAGAACGTCGCCCGCAAGTTCAGCATCTCACGCGCGCAACAAGACGAACTCGCGGTTCAATCGCATCGCCGTGCGGAGCGAGCCATCCAGGAAGGCCGTTTCAAGAGCCAGATTGTGCCGATGGTGCGCACGGTCAAGGGCCGCGAGGTGGTGTTCGACACGGACGAACATGTACGCAATGACGCAACGCTCGACGATTTCGTGAAGCTCAAGCCCGTCTTTGCAAAGGAGAACGGGACGGTGACGGCAGGTAACGCGTCAGGCATCAACGACGCTGCTTCAGCCGTTCTGCTCATGTCTCGCGATGCGGCTGAGCGGCGCGGCATTCAGCCAATGGCGCGTCTTCTCGCCTATGCCCATGCGGGCGTCGATCCGCAGTACATGGGCATCGGCCCGGTGCCGGCGACTCGGCTTGCGCTCCAGCGTGCCGGTCTTTCCGTCGAGGATCTCGATGTCATCGAGGCGAACGAGGCGTTCGCGGCCCAGGCGTGCGCGGTGACGCAGGAACTCGGGTTCGACCCGGCAAAGGTGAATCCCAACGGCTCGGGTATCTCGCTTGGCCATCCAATCGGCGCGACGGGTGCCGTGATAACCGTCAAGGCGCTTCATGAGTTGCAGCGTATCGGCGGACGCTATGCGCTCGTCACGATGTGCATCGGCGGCGGTCAAGGCATTGCCGCCATCTTCGAAAACCTTCGCTGAATGCGAGACGTCGCGCTTTTCGCGCAGGGAAGAAATCTATGACAATCGAAAAACTGGGCGTGATCGGTGCGGGGGCGATGGGTAACGGCATCGCACAGGTCGCCGCCGTTGCGGGCCTCGACGTGGTGATGATCGACGTTACGGATGCAGCGCTCGCGAAAGGGATCTCGACGTTGACGGCAAGTCTCGGGCGTCTCGTCGAGAAAGAGAAACTCGCTCCTGCGGCGCGCGACGTAGCGCTTGCGCGAATCGAGACATCGATGGACTATCGCCGTCTCGCAGCCGTCGATATCGTGGTCGAAGCCGCAACCGAAAACCTCGATGTTAAGGTCAGTATTCTTAAACAGATTGAGTCGGTTGCACGCCGAGATGCCATCATCGCGTCGAACACTTCGTCAATCTCGATTACGGCACTCGGCGCGGCGATTGCTGAACCGTCGCGTTTCATCGGCATGCATTTTTTCAATCCTGTTCCGCTGATGCCGCTTGTCGAAATTATCCGGGGCCTGCAAACGAGCGCAGCCACCGCGGAGGCGGTGCGCGAACTGACCGTTCGACTCGACAAGTCGCCGATCGGGGTCACGAATTCCCCTGGTTTTGTGGTTAACCGTATTCTCGTGCCGATGATCAATGAGGCGTTCTTCGTACTGGCCGAAGGCGTCGCCACCGCCGAGGAAATCGACGCCGGAATGAAATTAGGCGCCAGTCACCCTATCGGTCCGCTCGCGCTCGCGGACCTGATCGGACTCGATGTGTGTCTTTCGGTGATGAACGTGTTCCTGAGTGATTTCGGGGACTCGAAATACCGCGCGTGCCCGTTGCTACGCGAACTGGTGGCGGCTGGTCGCCTTGGCCGGAAAACCGGTTGGGGAGTTTATCGATACGCTTAGCCCGGAAGACTGCGAACAAAGCCAGATGCCGTTCAGTTAAACAACTGAACGGCATTTTTGTTTGGCGCACATCAATCTGGCTGCCCCGGGGTTTACACGAGCTGGCGCCAAATATGAAAAAAATGGCGCTAAAACTAAAATCCGTTTTCCGCGCTGCCATATAGTTGATGCCAAGGCGATCGCTCATGTTGAGCGTCCAGCACAGAGCGAACGCTCTCGAAACGGGTTCTGCCAAATGATGGCAATGAGGCATGACGCGATCTCAGCACCTTGTGATCGCTTTACTATCCAACAGGAGCAACAGACATGCAATTCCTAGACGACTCCCTGCTGCCGGAACACCAGGAAAAGTTGGTCATTCAGGTTGCGCCGTACGGACCACAATGGGTTCCCGGCGATTCGGACGATATTCCGTTGACGATGGACCAGCAGGTCCAGAAAGCCGTGGACTGCTATAACGCCGGCGCGACCGTGCTGCACGTCCATGTGCGGGAGGCCGACGGGAAGGGCAGCAAGCGTCTGTCGATGTTCAACGAGATGCTGGCGCGTCTGCGCGAAGCCGTGCCGAAAATGGTGCTGCAAGTCGGCGGCTCGATCTCGTTCGCTCCTGAAGACGACGGGCAGGCGGCCAAGTGGCTCAGCGACGACACGCGCCACATGCTTTCCGAGCTGAACCCGAAGCCGGATCAGGTGACGGTCGCGATCAACACCACGCAGATGAACCTGATGGAGCTGATGCGAGAGGAAGACTACGCCGGCACCTCGTTGGCCGATCCGGCCATGCAGGCGGCGTATCGCGACATGGTCGTCCCCTCCAATCCGTCGTGGCACGAAGAGCACATCAGGCGTCTGGTCGCCAACGGCATTCAGCCGCATTTCATGCTGGGCACCATGACAAGCCTGGAAACCGTCGAACGTATGATTCGTTCGGGGGTCTACAAGGGGCCACTCATTCTGAACTATGTGGCGATTGGGGGCGGCGCGGCGGGTCTGCACCCGGCCGACATGCTCGAGTTCGTTCGCCGTACGCCGGACGGTGCGGTGCTGACGCTTGAATCGCTCAATCGAAATGTCGTGCCAATGACCACGATGGCCATCGCTCTAGGATTGCATGTGCGTGTCGGTATCGAGGACACGTTGAATGGTCCCGATGGCAAGCGCGCGACGTCGGTCCAGCAGATCGAGAAGATGGTGCGCATCGCTCGTGAACTGAACCGCGAGATCGCCACCGGCGAAGATGCTCATCGCATCTACCAGACGGGTACATTCTGGAAGAGCACCGACGAGACCTTGAGTAAGCTCGGGATGGCGCCGAATCGTGCGCCCGGCGTAAGAAGCGTACCGTTGCGCGCAGCGTAAAGCAGGAGGCCGGGGCCGGGTCCAAATGCCCTCATGCCGGAGACATCAATGAACCTGTATCCCCCCGAACACCAGACTGCTGATCGCGACGACTATCTCGTCAGTCGCCCACGCGCCTGGTTTGCGTTCGCCATGACGTTTGCGTTGATGCTGTTCGATTACATCGATCGCCAGGTCGTCGTTTCGCTGTTCCCCCACCTGAAGCTCGCCTGGAGTCTGTCCGACAAACAGCTCGGTGCGCTCGTGTCGATCATTTCCATCGTCGTTGCGCTGGGTGGGCTGCCGGTGGCGCTCCTGGCCGACCGGTTCAGTCGGGTCAAAAGCATTTTCGTCATGGCCTCGCTCTGGAGTCTGGCGTCCATCTCGTGCATGTTCGCGAGTAGCTACGGAGCGATGTTCGCCGCGCGTGCGATGGTCGGCGTGGGTGAAACGGGTTACGGTTCAGTCGGCGGGGCGATGCTCGCCACTTTGTTTCCTCGACGCTTGCGCTCGACGCTCCAGGGGGGCTTGCTGGCGGCGGCGTCGATTGGATCGGTGCTTGGGGTGCTAGTGGGCGCCGAAGTCGCCAAGTACTGGGGATGGCGTGCGGCGTTTGGCGTGGTCGGGGTGCCCGGCCTCGTGCTGGCCGTCCTGTATCTGCTGGTGCCGGATTACAAAACCGTTGAGCTGACGCCCCGCGCGGGGCAAGCGCGCTCGTCGGCGTTGGCCACCGTCCGTCAGGTCGTGGGAACGTTGCTCGGCTCGGCGACGATCTGGTGGACGTGCCTGGGCGCGGCATTTCAGCTGATCGTGATATCGACGATCTGGTCCTGGCTGCCGAGCTATTTCATGCGGTTCCATGCGGTTGCCCCGGATCGGGCAGCGCGGGAAGCGGCCCTCGTCGTCCTTTGCGGTGCGCTTGGCGGAGTCATCTGGGGATATGTGGCCGATCGCCTGGGTGCCCGAGGGCATACCAGGAAGTTCGTCATGGTTGCATTACTTGCCGTGGTGACGTTCGTCGTCTTCCTGACGGCTTTCACGGTGGCTGCTTCGTCGCCGCATCAATTCCTGCTCGTCGCATTAGGCGGATTCCTGATGACCTGCACGCTGGCGCCGTCCGCGGGCGTGATCTATGACGTCGTTCATCCCGGCGCCCGCGCGACCGGCGCTTCGGTTCTGTCGCTGTTCCAGAACCTCTTCGGTCTCGCCGTCGGTCCGGTTCTGGGTGGGTGGTTTTCCGATATGTGGGGCCTGCAAACGGCGCTCGCGATCATGCCGGCGTTCGGCATCGTTGCGGCGATCTGTTTCCTGCGTGCCCGGCGTACCTATGAATCCGACATGGCTCGAGTTCTCGGGGTTCACGTGGATGCGGCAGCGTCCGACGTGTCGCCGACACCGGTATCGGCTTGAACCTCCTGGCCATGCGTCATGTCGTCGAAATTTGGCTTCTCTCTTTAGACTCGCGATGAACCACTCCAGTCCTCTTCTTCAGTCACCTGAACGGCATTCGACGGCGCAGGACATGCCGGCCTGGGTGCCGTCAGCCGAAACCGTTGTTTCGGCACGCGTCACGGAATTCATGCAATGGCTATCGTCCGGACGCAAATTGTCGTTTGGCGACTATGACGAATTGTGGCGCTGGTCGGTCGACCATATAGACGCGTTCTGGTCGGCCGTATGGGATTGGGCGGAAATCATCTCCGCCGAGCCACGTGGTGATGCGTTGGTCGACGCTGCCATGCCGGGAGCGAAATGGTTCCCCGGCGTGCGGATGAATTACGTCGAGCAGGTGTTCCGTCACGCTGACCTGACCACGCCCGCCATCGTGTTTCGCAATGAGGCAGGCGAGCAATGCGAGCTCAGCTGGACGGAGGTGAAGCGGCAAGTCGCTGCACTCGCGGCTTCGTTGCGGCGCCTAGGGGTGAAGCGAGGCGACCGTATCTCGGCCTTCATGCCCAACACGCCGGACACGATCGTGGCTTTCCTCGCCGTGGTGAGCGTCGGTGCGATCTGGTCGGCCTGTGCGCCTGACATGGGGCAGCTTGCCGTGCTGGATCGCTTTCGCCAGATCGAGCCCAAGGTCATGATCGCGGTCGACGGCTATCGTTACGGCGGCAAATCCTACGATCGCCGTGAACTGCTGCATGCGTTGCTCAGCGAGCTGCCGAGCGTGGAGCACGTTGTCCTGGTGCCCAATCTCGATCCGCACGCGAGCGCCGGCGTCTTTGAGCACGGAATAGATTGGGCTGACGCAATCGATGGCAATGCGCCGCTTGAGGTCGACGAGGTTCCGTTCGATCATCCGCTCTGGATCGTCTATTCGTCAGGCACGACAGGCTTGCCCAAACCGATCGTTCATTCACATGGCGGAATCGTGCTTGAGCATGTCAAGCTCACGACGCTGCATCTGAATCTGCGCCCGGGCGACCGATTCCATTGGAACGCGAGCACGGGATGGATCATGTGGAATCTGCAGGTTGGCGGGCTGCTTGCAGGCGCAACGGCTTGCCTGTACGACGGCAATCCCGGCTTTCCTGACATGAACGCGTTGTGGCGTTTCGTCGGCGAAGCGCAAATCAACTTTTTCGGTGCCGGCGCCGCGTATTTCCAGAGCTGCCTCAAGGCCGGTGTAGAGCCGCGCAAGGTGGCGGATCTTTCGCACCTGCGGGCGGTGGGATCGACAGGCTCTCCGTTGGCGCTGGAAGGTTATCGCTGGATTCTCGATTACGTTGGTGATGTGTGGATCAACGCGTTGTCCGGCGGCACGGACTTTGCCGGTTGCTTTGTCTCCGGTGTGCCGACGCTGCCCGTCTATCTCGGCGAAATGCAATGCCGCTGCCTGGGTGCCCGCGTAGAGGCGTTCGATGAGTCAGGCAAGGCACTGATCGACCAGGTCGGCGAACTGGTCTGTACCGCGCCTATGCCGTCGATGCCGCTCTATTTCTGGAACGACGCAGGTGATCAACGCTACCGCGACAGCTACTTCGATACCTACCCGGGAATCTGGCGGCACGGCGACTGGGTTCGCATCACGCCGCGAGGAGGCGCAGTCATTTACGGCCGTTCCGATGCCACCATCAACCGCTACGGCATCCGTATGGGGACGAGCGAGCTTTATCGTGCGGTGGAAGACCTTGCCGAGGTGCTGGATAGTCTGGTCGTCGACCTCGAATACCTGGGGCGCGAGTCGTACATGCCGTTGTTCGTGGTGCTGCGCCCGGGCGCGGAATTGAGCGCGGAGTTGACCGCCACGATTCGGGACCGAATCAAGGCGGCGCTGTCCGCACGGCATGTGCCGAATGAAGTGCTTCAGGTGGCCGCCATTCCACGCACGCTGTCTGGAAAAAAGATGGAGCTGCCGATCAAGAAGCTGCTGCTTGGGCATCCGGTCGAGACCGTCACAAACCCGGACACGATGGCGAATCCGGACAGCCTGACCTGGTTCCGGGCGTTTGCGCTCGAGTGTGTGGAACGATTGGGCGACCAGCACAAAGCCACGCCGGGACAGTAGCGCCGGCGATCGCGGAAACATCGCGGTTGCGTTCGAAATTCTGCTGGAGGTCGTCAGTCATGTCACGTCGTATCCCAATCGCACCTGTCGGAGAATTGAATCCGGGGCAGCGCAGGCTCGTGTTTGTCGATGGAAGGAGCATTGTCGTCTTCAATATCGACGGCAAGGTCTTCGCCGTCGACAACTCGTGCCCGCACAACGGCGCTTCGTTGGCCAGCGGTCAACTGGAAGGACACGTCCTGCGCTGTCCGGCGCACGGGATGCGCTTCGATCTGCGGGATGGCCTCGATCGGGAGGTCTCGGGCCTGTGTCCGAAGAAATTTCCCGTTCAGGAGCATGACGGGCAGTTCGTGATGTGTGTCGACGCCCCTTGCCCGACGGGTTGAAACCGGCTCGCGTTATCCAGTATTACTAACAAAATTGCTTCCCGTGCGGGATGGAGATACCTATGCAAGAGAATCTGGTAGCCGCGACGCCGTCGGCTTATATCTATCCACTTTTGATCAAGCAGTTGCTGCTCAACGCGCGAAGCGTCCATGGCGACCAGGAAATCACGTATCGAGGCGAATTGCGCTACCGCTTCCGCGATTTCGATCGTCGGATCTGCAGGCTCGCGTCGGCGCTGACGTCACTCGACGTTCGGCACGGATCAACCGTCGCAGTGATGGATTGGGATAGCCATCGCTATCTCGAAAGCTATTTCGCCATTCCGATGATGGGGGCAACGCTCTTCACGGTGAACGTCCGGTTGTCGCCGCAACAGATTCTCTACACGCTGAACGATTCCCAGGCCGAAGTCGTTCTGGTTCATGCAGAATTTGTCGAAACCCTCACGCAGATCTGGGAGGATCTGCGGTTCGTGCGCCGCGTGATCGTTCTGGCGGACGGTCAGCCCATGCCGAAGACTGACCTGCCGGTTGCCGGCGAGTACGAGGCATTGCTGGAGCAGGCATCGCCGGAGTTCACGTTCGGCGAGTTCGACGAGAACACGAAGGCCGCAGTTTTCTATACGACGGGAACGACAGGCGATCCGAAAGGGGTCAGCTATAGCCACCGCAACATCGTTTTGCATGCGATGTCGACCGCGATGAGCCTGTGCGCGCCGCGCGACGGGCAGCGGCTGCATCGGGAAGACGTCTACATGCCGATCACGCCGATGTTTCACGTTCTCGCGTGGGGGATGCCGTATATCGCGATCATGCTCGGGCTCAAGACCGTTCTGCCCGGTCGCTATGTGCCGGAGACATTGCTGCAGTTGCGCGAGACGGAGAAGGTCACGTTTTCTCACTGCGTGCCGACGATCCTCCAGATGCTGTTGCAGGCCGCGCCGAATGGGGAAAACACGCTGTCTGGGTGGAAGCTGATCATCGGCGGATCGGCGCTCTCGCCCGCGCTTTGCGACGCGGCGATGGCGCGTGGCATCGACGTGTTCACCGGCTACGGCATGTCGGAAACCGGGCCGATCGTCGCGCTTGCACAGTTGTCGCCCGGGTTCGCGTCGAGCAACTGGGCCGACACTGCGGCCAATAATCAGAAGGAAATACAGATGCGATGCTCGACCGGGCGCCCGGTTGCGATGGTCGACTTTCGCGTCGTCGACGAAAACATGAACGACGTGCCGCGCGATGGCGAGAGTCCGGGAGAAATCGTTCTGCGTGCGCCATTCCTGACGCTCGGCTACAACAACAAGGCACAAGCGTCTGAGGAATTGTGGGCGGGCGGTTATCTTCACACGCAGGACATCGCAGTGATGCATCCGGACGGATTCGTGCAGATCGTCGACCGCATCAAGGACGTGATCAAAACGGGGGGCGAGTGGGTGTCGTCGCTCGAAGTGGAGCGCTTGATCTCGCTGGTGCCGGGCGTTGTCGAGTGCGCGGTGATCGGCGTGCCGGACGCAAAATGGGGCGAACGCCCAATGGCGCTGGTCGTGGACCGCGCGGGAGGGGGACTGAAGGCGTGCGTCGTCCGCGAGCACCTGATGGCGCATGTGGAGACGAACCGCATCAGTCGCTACGCAGTGCCCGAGGAAAACCGCATCGTCTTTGTCGAGGAAATTCCGAAGACGAGCGTCGGCAAGATCGACAAAAAATTGCTTCGCAAAATGGCCGCGTAGCAGCGGGCCACCGCCGGGCCGTCCGTTGAAGCGGGGAGACGACGGGGGTTAATCGGGTGATCGACGTGTCGCGTGCGTCGAAGATCCAGGGAGCAGGGATCGGACAACCGCGGAATGTCCTTCCATCTCATGTGCGGTGCGCGTTTCGCCACAATTTTGGAGCCATGCCGAATCGTCGCGTGAACCATTGGGTGAAGCACGCGTGTCTGGTGTATCCGAGCAGCTCGGCAACTCTCCCAATCGAATATCGTTCGTTGCTCATATAGCGAATCGCCAGGTCGTGACGCACTTCATCGACCAGATTCGAGAATGTCGTGTCCGCATTTCCGAGGTGGCGTTGCAGCGAACGGACGCTCGTGTGCAATTGATTTGCGACGTTTTCGATATCCGCCTGCGCGACGGGCAGCAGCAGGTAAATCGCGTTGCGAACCTCTGCATCGATGGTCGGCGAGCCTTCCACGTCGACTGATTTCGCCAGTCCTTCCGCATATCGCACGAGTTCCGGATCGGCCATCGGATTCGGCTGATCCAGGTCGCTGTCGAGACAGATCAACCCGTTGAAGCCGCTTTCGAAATTCACAGGGCAACCGAAGTAGCGCCGGTGATCTCGAAGATCCGGCGGTGCAGAATGCGTGAAATTGACACTGACCGGCCTCCAGTTCGGGCCGAGTATCGCCGCGCAAGTACGCGTCAACACGCCGATCGCAAGTTCCATCGTTTGTCGGGGCCATTCACCGGTAACGCACGGAATCTCTTCGCCGATCAAGACCTTCGATCCGGTCGTTTCAACGTAGAGCCCGAGTGCATCGTTCAACAGGTGACGGTATTTCAGCATCGCGAGGAGCACTTCCCGCAGCGTGCGCTTGTGCGCCAGCAGGAGGCCGATGACCCCGAAGTCGAAGGCCGTTCGCGCCCGGGCCATCTGCAGACCGAAGGACATACAACCGGATTCGGCTGCAGATGCCTCGAGCAGGCTGCAAACTGCCGTGAACGGAATGCGCTGCTCCCGGTTCAGCAGCATGGCCGGATCTAGCCCGAACTTTCGCATCAGGTCGTGCGCGGGCAGTCCGTGTCGAAGCGCTACCTGGATGTAGTGCGTCAGTGCAGCCGCCCGGGCCTTGGGTTCATTTCCTGTCGCTGGATTGCGCTGCAGAGTTGCCATGAGATGCGGCCTCGGGGTTTATACGAACTGGCGCTAAAAATGAAGAAAACGGCATGAAAACTAAAATTCAATTTTCGGGCTGCCCATATAGTAGCTAACAACGGCTCGTCGCGCCGCTCGTGCGTCTGTAGATGACCTCGATAAGGGGCCGGCGTGGCGGCGACATACGATGCCCTGCATCGACAACAGATGATTCATGGAGAGGTTCACATGCCACACGCAATTCGCCTTTACAACATTGGCGGTCCGGAAGTACTCAAGCTCGAAGACGTAGCGGTCGGCGAGCCGGGGCAGGGACAGGTGCGGGTCCGACATAGCTATATCGCAGTCAACTTCATCGACATCTACCACCGCACCGGCTATTACCCGATGCAACTGCCGGGCGGCCTGGGTTCGGACGCTGTCGGTGTCGTCGAGGCGGTCGGGCCGGGCGTGACCGATATCAAGGTCGGAGATCGCGTTGGCTATCTGGGGGGCCCGCAAGGCGCCTATTCCGACGTTCGCGTGATGCCCGCTGAGGTGCTGATTCCGCTGCCCGACGGCATTTCGGATCGCACGGCGTCGACCCTCATCATGAAGGGCCTGACGGCTCAATATCTTTTCCGTCAGGTTTATCCGTTGAAGGGTGACGAGACGATTCTGTATCACGCGGCTGCCGGCGGCGTCGGCCTGATCGCCTGCCAGTGGGCGCGCGCGCTCGGGGTGACGATGATCGGTACCGTCAGCAGCGACGAAAAGGCGGAAATCGCCAAGGCTAATGGCTGCACGCATACGATCGTCACGTCGCGCGAGAACATCGCGGAACGCGTGCGCGAGCTCACGGACGGAAAGGGCGTGCCGGTCGTCTTCGATTCCATCGGCAAGGACACGCTGCAGGCGTCGTTAGACAGTCTGCAGGTGCGCGGCACGCTCGTCAGCAACGGCACGAGTTCCGGCCCCGTGCAGATCGATGCGCTGACGCTTGCGCTCAAAGGTTCGATCTGGTTCACGCGTCCCGCGATGGTGCACTACGCGAAGCCGCGGTCGCACATGCTATCGATGGCGCAGGAGCTGTTCGGTCTGGTGCTCGATGGCAAGATCAAGAGCGAGCCGAAGCAGACTTTTGCGCTCGCGGATGCTGCAGACGCGCATCGCATGCTCGAGTCGAGAAAGACGACCGGCGCGACGGTGCTGGTTCCTTGAGGTCGCAACAATCAGCGCCGAGCTCGAAAAGTAAATGATGGGAGGCATACCGTGATGCATATCGAACAACTGACCTACGCGCTGGGCGCCGAACTGACGGGTGTGCAGCTGGCGGATGCTCTCCACGACGAGGAGCTGTTCGCCGAGATTCGCGCGGCATTGCTCAAATATCGTGTTGTGTTTCTGAGGGATCAGGATTTCAGTCCTGCGGCGCACGTGGCGTTTGCCCGACGATTCGGCGAGCTCGAGGATCATCCGGTTGCGGGCAGCGATCCGGAGCATCCGGGTCTGGTCCGTATCTACAAGACCCCGGATCAACGACCGGACCGCTACGAAAATGCATGGCACTCCGATGCCACCTGGCGGGAAGCACCGCCATTCGGTGCGGTATTGCGGTGTGTTGAATGTCCTCCGGTTGGCGGAGATACGATGTGGGCAAACATGGTACTGGCTTATGAGAATTTGCCCGACGACATCAAGGAAAAGATTGCCAATTTGCGGGCCCGCCACAGTATCGAAGCCACCTTCGGTGCGTCGATGCCGATGGAAAAGCGTCTGGCGCTCAAGGCGCAATACCCGGACGCAGAGCATCCGGTCGTGCGAACGCATCCGGAAACCGGGGAGAAGGTGTTGTACGTGAATGTCTTCGCCACGCACTTCACCAATTTCCACACGGCGGAACATGTCCGCTATGGGCAGGACGCGAATCCTGGTGGTGGGGAATTGCTGCGCTATCTGATCAGTCAGGCGTACATCCCGGAATATCAGGTGCGTTGGCGCTGGAAGCCCAACAGTGTCGCGATCTGGGATAACAGCGCGACGCAGCACTACGCGGTGATGGATTATCCGCCGTGCTATCGAAAGATGGATCGTGCCGGAATCACCGGCACCAAGCCGTACTGATTTGTGCCGATCGGCAAGAAGACTGAGAACCTGCCAGATGGAACCGACAATCGTCATCGTACCCGGGCTGCGTGACCACGTGGCTGAACATTGGCAAACGCTGCTGGAAGCAATGCTGGGCAACGCCATCTCGGTGGAGCCGCTTGAGCGCGACAAGCTGAGCTGCGCGGCGCGCGTCGCCGCGCTCGACGCTACATTGGCTGGCGTCGACGGCCCCGTCATTCTGGTGGCGCACAGTGCCGGCGTCATGATTACCGTGCATTGGGCGCAAACGCATCGACGCGAGATCCATGGCGCGTTGCTTGCCACGCCACCGGACCTCGAGACGCCGCTGCCGCACGGGCACACATCGAGGGATGTTCTGGAGCAGAACGGCTGGCTACCGATTCCGCGTAACACGCTGCCATTCCCCAGCATCGTCGCCGCGAGCCGCAATGATCCGTTGGCGAGTTTCGATCGTGTCGTCGAGATGGCCGCGAATTGGGGAAGCCGCCTGGTCGATCTCGGAGACGTGGGTCATTTGAACCCGGCGGCGGGGTTTGGCGAGTGGCCGATGGCGAAAGAATTGATCCGATCACTGCGTTGACTCGACGCTCTCGGGCGCCGATCACGACGGATGTCGCGAGAAGACGAAGGCACTCGCAATTTCCGGTCGATCCACCCGGCGCAACATCACGGCGGCGTTCGCAGCCTACGTTGCCAATTCAACCGTTTTCATTTCCACCAAGGAGACAATCGTGCAATTTCTCGATGATTCGCTGCTGCCCGAAAATCAGGAGCCGGTGGTCATTCAGGTCGCTCCCTACGGCCCGCAGTTTCTGCCCGGTGATTCGGACGACATTCCTGTCAGCATGGACGAGCAGGTCCAGAAGGCAGTGGATTGCTACAACGCCGGCGCCACCGTATTGCACGTGCACGTGCGAGAGGCCGACGGCAAGGGCAGCAAACGGCTCTCGATGTTCAATGAGTTGCTGGCCCGGTTGCGCGATGCCGTGCCCAGGATGATCCTGCAGGTCGGCGGTTCCATTTCGTTCGCGCCGGAAGACTCGGGGCAGGCCGCCAAATGGCTGTCGGACGACACGCGACACATGTTGGCCGGTCTCGATCCTAAGCCGGACCAGGTGACGATCGTTGTCAACAGTGCCACGATGAACATCACCGAACTTCATCCCAAGGAAGAATTCGAGGGCACTTCCCTTGCTGAGCCCGCTCTCTTTGAAGCCTATCGCAACATGTCGTACGAGGCCGGTCCGCTGTTCGTGGAGGAGCACCTCAAGCGACTTCAGGCCGCCCGCATCCAGCCGCACTTCATGGTCGGGCAGATCGCCAAACTGGAGTCGATTGAGCGGCTGATCCGTCGTGGCATCTACAAGGGGCCGCTACTGGTGAACTGGGTCCAGCTTGGTGGCGGATCCGAGGGACCGAATCCCCGCAACTTGCTGGAGATGATCAATCGGCTGCCGGATAACGCGGTCTTTACCGTCGAATCCTTTATGCGCTACGTGCATCCGCTGACGACGATGGCCATTGCGATGGGATGTCATGTGCGTTGCGGTATCGAGGACACGCTATGGGGCCGCAAGGGCGAGAGGATGACGTCGGTGCAGCAGGTCGAGCGTCTGGTGGATATGTCGCGCAGTTTGTATCGCGAGGTGGCGTCCGCTGAAGAAGCTCGTCGAATCTACCGGATCGGGGAGTGGTACGACTCCACCGATGAAACGCTCATGAAGATTGGCTATCTCCCGAACCGGAAAAACGGCGTACTCGGGCAACCCTCGTGGGTTGCCTAGAAAGCTGAATCGCCGGTGGGCGTGAGTGCTCCGATCACCCATCGCTCCCGGCGAGACGTCGAGATTCCGCCCTTTATGTTCACGCGGAACAGGCAGACTGGCAATCGTTTTGATTGCATTTAAGGCGGAGGATCCGGCAGCTATAATTCGGTATCCTCAGAGAAAGTAAAGGCGGTGGCCGTGTCAGCCGAGATCGATGATCCCGGTTCGTGCGGAAATCGGCAAACATCAGACCGGCGCACCCGGCAATCATATAAGGCACAGGAGACGTCAATGAAACTGAAATGGAGCGGTGTAGCGGTACTCGCGATATTCGCCGGCGCGGCTCATGCGCAGTCGTCGGTCACGTTGTACGGCGTGATCGATGCGGGCCTCATCTATCAGAGCACGTCGGCGTCGTCGTTCGCGCCGACCGCCCACAACAACGGGCACGTGTTCGCCTACAAGGATGCGGGCATCTATTCGAGTTTCTGGGGCATCAAGGGGACCGAGGACATCGGTGGCGGCTACAAGGTCAACTTCAAGCTGCAGGGGGTGTTCAACAGCGGCAATGGCAAGCTCGGGCTGGCCGACACGACGGGCGGTACCGCGGTGTTCAACCAGCAGACAACGGTCGGTATTTCCGGACCGTTCGGCTCGTTCGACGCCGGGCGCCAGTTCACGCCGATGATCTACGCGATGGCCGATACCGACGTCCGCGCAGCACAATACTTCGGCAGCGTCCTGACTGCCTGGCTCGGACTGAACCAGGCCGCTGGCTGGCCCGGGACAAACTCGAACGTGCCGATCGGCGCGCTGTACGACAGCAACGCGCTCGTCTACCAGTCGCCGAAGTTCTACGGCACGTCGCTCGGGCTCGAGTACGCGCCGGGCGGCGTGGCGGGCCAGATTCAGGGCGGCACGCGCGAATCGGCGGTGCTCAGGTATTCGAATTACGGCCTCAACCTGGCCGCCGTCTACTACAACGCGCACGACACGAACCTCGCGGCGGCCACGCCGACCGGCCTCGACAACAACCGGCTCTACTATTTTGGCGCGAAGTACATCTTCCGAGGCGTATCGGTGTCAGCGTCATACGGGATAGGCAAGAATCCGTCTAACCTGATCCATGCGGATTACGAAATGATTTCAGGTGGTCTCGGTTATCAGTTCAACCCGTTCTTCCGGATCACGTCTGGCTTCTACTACCTGAAGGACCGCAACAATTCGGCGAACCATTCGAGTGAATACGCGGTGGGCGCGGAATACAACCTGTCGGCCCGCACGACGGTCTATGCACAGGTTGGGTACGTCGCGAACCGCGGGACGATGAACCAGACGATCACGTACGGCGAGCCCGTCGCGCCGGGTGTGTCGACCACGGCCGCGATGATCGGCCTGCGTCACAGCTTCTGATGAATAGCAATCGAAACGGAGAACAACGATGAAAGTGATGGACGGACTCAGGGCGGCATTCGGCGTTGCGATCGCCGCGGCGTCGATTGGCGCGTGGTCGCAGGACGGCGCGTCGGCGGGAGCATCGGCTGGCACGGCGGCGACAGCTTCTGGCGGCATGACGGCCAAAGAGGCGCGGCAGGCGAACCGGGCGCTGAGGCGCAAGGTGTACGCGGCGCTCGCGAAGCACAAGGAGATCGACGCGGGCGACATCAGCATCACCGCGAAAGGCGGCGCGGTGCTGCTCAACGGAACGGTCGATGAGGCGTCGCAGATCAACACCGTCGCGGAGGTCGCGAAGGGCGTCGCGGGTGTAACGTCGGTGACGAACAAGCTTTCGATCCGGCGACCACTGTATCAGTAGCAACTGACCTGGGAATGCCAGGGAGCTGAAGAAAAAGGGGCGATCGATCGCCCTTTTTTCGTTTTCTCGCGCCATTGAATCTATCGATACCAACGGGCAGGCGCCTTGAGTCGAAAGCAACAAAGCGGACAGTCTGGTCGGTTTGGATGTTTTCCGGCAGGTATGGGCGGACTTAGCATTTGATCTCCAGCACTGAATACGTGAGATCACTATGCGAATACTCGCAGCGCTTCCAGCAGGAATTGACGCCGACTTCATCAAGGCGGGAAAGCCGATCTGGGATCAGGTTATCGGTCGCAGCGGCGCGACCGCCGAATAGAACGCCACATGCCAGGAGACAGATATGCTTTCACATGAAGACAATCAACGCTACATGAATGTCGAGCCAGGTTGGCCGCTGCATGAAATGGGCAAGTGCTACTGGGTCCCTTACCTGCGAGCGGAGACGCTGGAGACCAACGGTGCGCCGCACAAGATCGAACTGTTCGGCGAAAGGTACGTCAGCTTTCGCGCGGCTGATGGCCGTCTCGGGTTCTTCGACGAGCAATGCCCGCATCGCGGTGCTTCGCTTCACCTGGCAAGGAACGGTGACAACGCACTGACTTGCATCTTCCACGGCTGGAAGTTTGACGTTGCTGGGCATTGCGTCGCCACGCCCACAGAGTCGAAAGCGGACTTCTGCAAAAACGTGAAGCTCAAGGCCTATCCAGTTCGTGAAGCAGGTGGCGTTTGCTGGGTCTACCTTGGTCCCGGCGAGCCTCCGGCATTCCCCGACTATGACTTTTTCCATGCCCCGGCCACGCACCGTCGCGCACGGGTAGGGTACACGGAATCGAACTGGACCCAGAACCTCGAGACACTGCTGGACTCCGCGCACATAGGAATTCTCCACGCCAACCTGGCCGGGGGAACCCAAGGACCTGCGAGCGCAGTGGCCATTCAGGGGATTACGGCGCCTGAACTGAAAGTTGTTCCTACGCCCTACGGCTTCCAGGCCTATTCCCAGCGCCCCCGTCCCGACGACACGAGTTACCTTCGCGTCACGGAGTACGTCGCGCCGTTCACGGTGCTCAATGGTGCGACGCGCGATACTGAGGAAGGCCGCTTACTCATGATCATTCCGATCAACAACCGGCGAACAGCCTTCTGGCGCATGGAGTGGGATTTCACGCATGACCAGAAGTGGTGGCGCGACAAATACGCCCAGCAAGGCCTGCTGTCCATGTACATGCCCGATGCGGATGACTTCATTTCCCCGCTGCTCGATCGGAACGACGCGCGATTCGGACAACAGCGCGACGCCATGAATCTGAACAACTGGTCCGGCTTCAACAACCTGATCGCAGAAGATCTGGCGGTTGCCGAGAGCGTCCCCGTGATTGATCGGACGCGCGAGAACCTTGGTGCTAGCGATCTGGTGATCGCCAGGATGCGCCGTCTGCTACTCGATGGATTGAAGCAGTTTGCTGGCGGTGCGCACCCCTATGGACTCGGCCCGCAAGGCAACGGCACGGGTATCCCCTATCGGGATTTGCGTGGGACGGCTGAAGTCATCCAGGCAGGCGAAGACGCGGCCAGATTCCATAACGAGATACTTCGCGAGGAACGAATCCAGGCGCGATCCGCTTGTTCTTCGAAGGTCTAGTGTCCTGCCTGCCAACCGCTTCAAGTTACAAAACACGATATGAACACACTGAACGAAACCCACGACCCGGACCTGCAGTCCTGGGTCGAATCGGCCAACAGCGCCAGCACGGATTTCCCGATCCAGAACTTGCCATTCTGCGCGTTCCGCCGCAAGGGGAGCCGGGAGCGTTATTGCGTCGGTGTCGGGATCGGGGACTTAGTCCTTGACGTCATCGCCGCATTGCCGGCATTCGAGGGGCTGGCCCGCGAAGCGGCTGTAACGTGCGCAAACGAAAGCCTCAACGCATTGATGGCGCTGTCACCCGCGCACTGGTCCGCACTTCGCCTTCAACTGTCCCGGATCTTGCGGGCGGATTACGTAGATCGTGCGATGCTGCAGGAATGTATGGTGCGGCAAGACTCCGCCGAATTCATCGTGCCGGCGAAGATCGGCGATTTCACCGATTGCCTGGCTTCCCTGCATCATGCGACCAAAGCAGCACGCATCGTGCGACCGGACAATCCGCTGCTGCCTAACTTTCAGTGGCTGCCCATTGCTTACCACGGCCGTGCATCGTCGATCCGTGTGAGTGGACATGCCGTTACCCGACCCCATGGGCAAACGAAAGCCGCTTCCTCGGAGCAACCTTCGTTCGGGCCGTGCAAGAACCTGGACTTTGAACTCGAACTCGGCCTCTACATCGGCGGGAAATCCGATATGGGTACCGCAATCCCAATCGATGAAGTCGACAAGCACATCTTCGGCCTGACACTTCTGAACGACTGGACGGCGCGCGACATGATGGTGTGGGAGTTCCAGCCTCTAGGCCCGTTCCTCTCGAAGAACTTTGCGACGACCGTGTCGCCCTGGGTTGTCACCCTGGAAGCACTGGAGCCTTTTCGCCAGACGTGGTTTCGCGCTCACGAAACGCCTGCTCCGCTGGCTTACCTCGACTCCGCACTCAATCGCGAACGCGGTCAGATCAATGTTGAGCTGGAAGTGAGCCTCCTCACATCGAAGGCGGCAGCACAGGGGCTCGCGCCGGAGGTGCTGTCTCACAGCAATCTGGCTGATGCCTACTGGACGATCGGTCAACTCGCCACCCACCATGCATCGAATGGATGCAACCTCGAAGCGGGGGACCTGATCGGAACCGGCACGCTGTCTGGACCCGCGTTGACGGAATCCGGCTGCTTGCTGGAAATGAACGAAGGAGGACGTCGCGAGATTGTCTTGGGCAACGGGGAGCGCCGCACATACCTGCTGGATGGCGACACGGTGGTGATGAGGGCGCGTTCAGACGCGCCGGGATACCGATCGATCGGCTTCGGCGAAGTTGCGGGCACAGTTCTGCCAGCGCGACGGTAGGGAGCCACATTCGTTTCACCGCATTTGCCATGAGCGGAGCGCCCGTTGCCACCGAGAATGAATCCATGAATACACTTCAAGCCAAACTCCACGCTATCGAATGGCTCGCCACTGGCATTCATGGCTTCGATTTGCGGCCAGCAGATGGCGCTGCATGGCCTGCCGCAGCAGCAGGTTCGCACCTGGACGTTCACCTTCCGAATGGCCTCGTGCGCAGCTACTCGTTGGTCAATGCGCCCGGCGAGTGCCACCGATACCTGATCGCGGTGAATCGCGAGCAGTCGGGTAGAGGGGGATCGAGTTACCTCCATGATCTGCTGCGGGTCGGCCAGGTCCTGACAGTGTCCGAACCTCGCAATAACTTCCCGTTGAGGGAAGACGCACAGTATTCGGTCCTGATCGGCGGCGGCATCGGAATCACGCCCATCTGGAGCATGCTTCAGCGCCTCTCGCAGATCGGAGCCCCGTGGACGTTGCACTATGCAGCGCGCGCTCGCGAAAGCGCCGCGTTCGTCGAGCACATCGAATCACTAGCTGCAGCCGCAGGAGGCACGGTGCACTTGCATTTCGATACAGGTGCAAGCGACAAGCGGATTGAACTGCGCCCGATTGTCGAATCAAGCCCACCAGATGCCGACTTCTATTGCTGCGGCCCCGTGGGCATGTTGGAGGCGTTCGGAGTCGCCACGGCGCATTGTGAGCCAGCCCGCGTGCATCGGGAGTACTTTGCCGCGCCAGCGGTTGCCCCGGTCGCGGCCCCGGCCAGAGCAGACGATGCTTTCACCGTTCGCCTGGCTAAAGCCGGCAAAATAATTCCGGTGCTTCCCGGGACATCGATTCTCGACGCGGTGCTGCAAGCAGGGGTCGAAGTCTCGTACTCCTGCATGAGTGGCATCTGCGGCGCATGTGTGACCCGCGTGCTGAGCGGTGTTCCGGATCACCGCGACCTGGTCCTGTCGGATCTCGAGCGAGAGGCGGCCGACAAGATGATCATCTGCTGCTCGCGCTCGAAGACCTCTGAACTCACGCTGGATCTGTGAACGCAGAGGCTGCGAAGTAGCTTACTGGACCTCCAATGCCATCTGGGAGAGCTTCTCGTGATCCACGATCGAGATACGGCCGTAGTGAACGTGTATGGCGCCCGCCGTCGCCATGTCGTGGAGCACACGATTCACAACCTGCCGGCGGGTGCCAAGCATCGTTGCAATCTCGTCTTGGGAAAGATTAATGTCGGGGTTGGAGCGTCCACGTCCACTGCGCGCTTCGATGGACTGCAGCAGGCCTGCGATCCTTGCCTGGGTGGAGTTGGCCGCTGCGCTGGCATGCATATGCAATGCCTTGATGTATCGCCCGTCTAGAGCGGCGAACAATGAGAACGAAAAGCGCCCATTGGCAGCAACCATATTGCGCAGCAGGTCTGCAGGGATTCGAACGAGAACGGTTCTCTCCTTGCAGATCGCGGTATAGATGTGAGGTTTTTGCGCAATCGCAGGCCCCAAGCCGTGAAAATCGCCAGCGAAATGCAGGCCTGCCGTGAAACTTCGCCCCGAAGGCATATCCAGCGACAGGTTCATGGAGCCCGAAACGACGAGGTGCAAGTAACTGGCCGTGTCGCCACTGCGAATCACGCATGTGCCGGGCTCGACCACTAGCGCGTCGGCGCTCTGGATCAGGCGCGAGATGGCCTCATCTGGCCAACCGTTGAACAGTTCTGACTGCGTGATCGCCAGCCGCACAAGCGAGTTATTCATGGAAGCTGCACCTCGTTGCGTATGCGTCGGATCTTCGAGCGATGTCATGCGCACCGAGTCTCAGGTCGGTTGAGTGAAATGAATCATACGCTACGATTCATTTCAGCAGGTGCTGCTCGAAAAGACGTGGTTTCCCTAATGTGACAACTGCTGCAGCGCGGCATCAGAAGGGGCGGCGGCGCGGTACCCGCAAATTGATGGAATGTACCGTATGTTGCTTTTCGACTTGGCGATGGATAGAGCGGAACCCGGTGTTGATTCATATTGCAATGGTTCGTGTTCCGTTTTGCAGCAAACCGGCCACGGGGCGGTGTTGGTATGAGTGCATTTGCGGTCGAAAGAACGAACGGATCAACCGGCCGAACGCAATCCATATTTCAGTGCGCAGCAGACCCATAAACTAGGGAGACACTCTTGGACATATCAGCTAGCGCCCCGACTTCCACCGCGATTGAAGAGGCATCCAAACCGTTTCCGATTTCTCGTCGCTACGCTCTCACGGTGTTTGCGCTTATCTATTGCATGATGCTCTCCGACTACATGTCGAGGCAGGTGCTGAACGCGGTATTTCCGCTACTTAAGCGGATGTGGGTGATGTCAGACTCGCAACTCGGTTCGCTCAGTGGCGTCGTTCCGCTCATGGTCGGCATCCTGGTAGTCCCGCTGTCTGCTCTCACGGATAGATTTGGACGCGTTCGCGGTATCACGGCGATGGTGAGCGTGTGGAGTATTGCAACGATTGCCTGTGCTGTTTCGTCCAGCTACGGCGAAATGCTTGTAGCACGGTTTTTCGTGGGGGTTGGCGAGGCTGCATACACGGCCGCCGGAGTGGCGTTGATCATGGGGTTGTTCCCTAAACAGGTTCGAGCGACCCTGGTCGGGGCGTACTCGTCAGGCGTGCCGGTCGGCACCGTTTCCGGTGTTGCTCTGGGTGGATTTATCGCCGAGCGATTTGGCTGGCGCTGGTCGTTCGCGATCATGGCTGCATTCGGTCTATTGGTGCTCGTGATCTTTCGGTGCATCTGCTCAGACAAAAAGATTGAGAAGATGAGAAGCGGTGTCGATGGCTTCCAACTGACACGCCCGGCACGGGGGAGCTTTCGAAAGGACGTCTTCAGTATTCTCTCGTCTCGCTCGATTCTCTACGCCTATCTCGGCTGTGGGGTACAGGCGTTCGTCGATGCGTCGATGATTGTCTGGCTCCCGGCATTTCTGAACCGATACTATGGACTTGGCGTCGGAAAAAGCGCTGGCCTGGCTGCTTCGCTTGTCATCTGTAACGCCGTTGGCCGCCTTTTCTGTGGTGTGATTTCCGATGTGGTGAGCAAAGACGCCCCAAACAAACGATGGACTGTTGCGATCATTACCAGTGCCGGAATGTGCGTGATATTCCCGGTTGCGTTCCAGTTGCACGTGGGCACTCTTCAACTTGCGATGATTGGCTTGGGGCTGTTCCTGTCTGCCGGAGCCATCGCCCCTACGGCCGCAATCGTCACAACCTTGACGCCTCCGTCGGTTTATGCAACGGTCATTGCGGTTCTGACGCTGTCGCTCAACCTCCTCGGATCCTCGCCGGGGCCGTTTCTGACAGGTGTTCTTGCCGACAAGCTTACGCTCCAAGGTGCGCTGCAAGTCATTCCGCTATTTTCCGTTATCTCCGTCGTGGCTTTCGTGAACGGAGCGCGACATTACAACGCGGACCGCAAACGCATTTCCGAGTAGGCGGGAGCAATGCGAAGGAAGGTTAGCCGTTAAACCGACGCAACGCACTTTTTTCTCTGGCGTCGGCTTTTCCCGAGCAACGCCGACGACAAGCCGCTGCGTAGGAGCTGGCTTCCGAGGCTCGAAAGGATAGTCGAGCGGAGAGTGGTCTCACGCGTGCTATTCCGTTCAACGATCAGGCCGATTACGCCACGCGTCTTACCTGAAGCTAATTACGTGCGAGATTTCGATAGAACGATGGTGTAACTAAAATACTTCGTAGTACATACTAAATTATAAGTTTATGAACATAAAATGGCAGAGGAGACTTTAATGAAACTGAAGTGGAGCGGTGTAGCGGTACTCTCGGTATTCGCCGGCGCAGTGCATGCGCAGTCGTCGGTCACGTTGTACGGCGCGATCGATGCGGGCCTCATCTATCAGAGCACGTCGGCGTCGTCGTTCGCGCCGACCGCTCACAACAACGGGCACGTGTTCGGCTACAAGGATGGGGGCATCTATTCGAGTTTATGGGGTATCAGGGGGACCGAGGACATCGGTGGCGGCTACAAGGTCAACTTCAAGCTGCAGGGGGTGTTCAACAGCGGCACCGGCAAGCTTGGACTGGCCGACACGACGGGCGGTACCGCGGTGTTCAACCAGCAGACGACGATCGGCCTCTCCGGACCGTTCGGCACATTTGACGTCGGGCGCCAGTTCACGCCGATGACCTATGCGATGGCCGATACCGACGTCCGCGGGTCGCAGTTCTTCGGCAGCACCCTCACTGCCTGGCTCGGACTGAACCAGGCCGCCGGCTGGGCCGGGACGAACACGAACGTGCCGATCGGCGCGTTGTACGACAGCAATGCGCTCGTCTATCAGACGCCGAAGTTCTACGGCACGTGGGCCGCGCTCGAGTATGCGCCGGGCGGCGTGGCGGGTCAGATTCAGGGCGGCACGCGCGAGTCGGCGGTGCTCAGGTATTCGAACTACGGCCTTAATCTCGCGGCGGTCTACTACAACGCGCACGACACGAACCTCGCGGCGGCCACGCCGACCGGCCTCGACAACAACCGGCTCTACTATTTTGGCGCGAAGTACATCTTCCGAGGCGTATCGGTGTCAGCGTCGTACGGGATAGGCAAGAATCCGTCTAACCTGATCCATGCGGATTACGAAATGATCTCGGGCGGTCTCGGTTATCAGTTCAGCCCGTTCTTCCGGATCACGTCCGGCCTCTACTATCTGAAGGACCGCAACGATTCAGCGAACCATTCGATTGAATACGCGGTAGGCGCGGAATACAGCCTGTCGAAGCGCACGACGGCCTACGCGCAGGTCGGGTACGTTGCGAACCGTGGGACGATGAACCAGACGATCACGTATGGCGAGCCTGTTGCGCCGGGTGTGTCGACCACGGCCGCGATGATCGGCCTGCGTCACAACTTCTGAAGAATCGCAACCGAAACGGAGAACAACGATGAAAATAATGAGTGTGCTCAGGGTTGGACTCGGCGTTGCGATTGCGATGGTATCGATCTGCGCGTGGTCGCAGGAAAGCGCATCGGCTGGCTCTACGATGACAGCTTCTGGCGGCATGACGGCCAAAGCCATGCGGCAGGCGAACCGGGCGCTGC
Source organism: Paraburkholderia sp. (assembly GCF_049581445.1). Taxonomy (GTDB): domain Bacteria; phylum Pseudomonadota; class Gammaproteobacteria; order Burkholderiales; family Burkholderiaceae; genus Paraburkholderia. The sequence goes on from NZ_JBAURZ010000225.1 coordinate 24,443, forward strand.
GACGCAAGGTGTACGCGGCGCTGGCGCTGCACAAGGAGATCGACGCGGGCGATATCGGTATCACCGCGAAAGGGGGCGCAGTGATGATCAGCGGCACGGTTCCGGAGGCGTCGCAGATCAATACCGTCACCGAGGTTGCCAGGGGCGTCGCGGGTGTGACCTCGGTGACCAGCAAGCTCACGATGCAGCGACCGTTCGACCAGTAGTGCGACGTCCACACCGGGTTAGTTTAACCAGGCAACCGGCCAATGGATTTGAACGTGATTTACGCCTGCAAGCCGGAAGTGATCGGCCCATGAACGAAGCGATTCTTAAGCATCGCGATGGAGCGGTGCAGGTTCTATACCTCAACAACCCGGCCGCGCGCAATGCGCATACTTGTGAGTCGTGCGCGACCCTTCTGGCCGCGCTGGCTGAAGCGCAGGCCGATCCCAGTGTAGGTGCGATTGTTCTGACTGGCCTTGGCAATGCCTTCTGCATTGACGGCGATCTGGACCGGCATGCGCAACGACCTGGGACGCCGTTGCTGGAGCGTCGCGCGGGAATCGACTGCCTACACGACCTGAACTGCTCGATTCGCGGTTGTAGCAAACCGGTGATTGCCGCCGTCGAAGGTTCAGTGTTCGGCGCGGGTTTGTCGCTTGCGCTCGCGTGCGACATGCTGGTCGCCGCTCGCAATGCGTCTTTCTCGCTGGCGGATGAAAACGTCGGCCTTGCGCCCGCCGACAGAATCAGCGCGCTCGTAACCGAATTCATTTCACGGCAAGTGATGACGGAACCAGGGCCGGCGGATGCGAGTGTCACGGCCGAACGCCTGCATGGGCTGGGCGTCGTCAACCGTCTTTCTGAGCCGGGAAGCGTGCTTGGCGAGGCGATCTCCATGGCGATGACATTCGCGAGCGGGCCGCCGCAAGTGATCGCCCGGATCAAGACGTTGTGTCGCCACGCTGGCGAGAATACGCTCGAAGCGCGAACGGAACTCGAAGCCCGGCCTGTGATGGAGTCTGTCACCCGTCACTGATACTCAGGCTGGCCAGCCGTTCACGTAACGAGGGACCTGTTATGACGATCATCTCTCCAGGTGCGCGTCGCGATGTATAGAAGAGTCGTCCTGACAGAGCGACGAATCGTAACAAAGAAGACAATCGAGCGGTGTAATCCGTCGACTGCACCGTGCGTCAAAGCCAGAATTCCGAAATCAACTTCAGGATATTGGAGCCGAATTCATGGCAGACGGAAACTTCAGGCTTGGGCGATTCCAGTTAGGTAACCAGATCGTCATCGGGCGACTGGACGCGAATGAAATCGACGTGATATGCGAGGGTGATCAGCTAGCCGCTGCGATTGCGTCCGAACTCGCAACTCGTGATCCAGTGAGGAGGGTTTCGCTTGACGAAGCGGTGATGTTGCCGCCTATCGATCCGGCCGCCCGCGCTTTTGCCGTCGCCATCAACTATCGCGCGCACGGCGCAGAGTCCAGTGCAAAGCCGCCAGAACGGCCACTGATTTTCTACAAGGCCCCATCGAATTTCGTGGCGCATGGATGCAACCTGAATCCAAACAAGACCGTCACGTCCAGGCTCGACTACGAGGGTGAAATTGCAGTAGTGATCGGCCGGACCTGCAAAGCGGTGTCTGCTAGCGACGCTTTGCACTATATCGCAGGCGTTTGCGCTTTCAACGACGGATCCGCACGCGACCTGGTGAAACTGTCGGCGGGCGCGGACTACTGGCCCGACTGGACAGCGGCAAAGGGGCTCGACGGCGCCTCCGCACTCGGCCCGACAATCACCTGCGGGCCAGGGGTCATCGACAGTCTGCGACGGCGGACGCTGACTGTGACCACACGCCTGAACGGCGAGGTCGCGCAAAAGGGCGATATGACCGAGATGATCTTTTCGACTGAGCAGATCATCGCGACGCTTTCTTCTTACATGACCTTGATGCCCGGAGACGTCATTGCGACTGGCACGCCGTCCGGTGTCGGTGCTGCGCGAAACCGCTTTCTTGATACCGGCGACGAACTCGAGATCGAAATCGGCGGACTGGACCCTTTGCACGTAAAGGTAGGTTGATCGATCATGACGCAAGTACACACAATCGTTTTTCAGCAAAAGACCGCACGAATGAGGCGTTTAACTGAAACTGCCGCGGGCACGCCCATGGGGCAGTTGTTGCGGCGGTTCTGGCATCCGATCGCGGTATCGCGAGACGTCGAAGTCGGAAAGGCCAAAGCCGTCCGATTGCTCGGCGAGGACCTGACGCTCTATCGTGGGGAGAGCGGCGACGCGTATCTTGTCGCAGGGCGGTGCGCGCACCGGTTGACCATGCTGCACACAGGATGGGTCGAGGGCGAGGAAATCCGATGCATGTACCACGGATGGAAATATGACAGCGACGGAAAGTGTGTCGGGCGTCCCGCCGAAAAGAGCTGTCGCGAGCCAAACATCCGGATCGCCGCTTATCCGGTGCGCGAGTATAGCGGTCTGATCTTCACATACATCGGAGACGGCGAGCCACCGGAATTCGATTTGCCTCGCAAGGACGTTTTCGAGCACGACGGAATGCTGCTGTTTCAGCGGAAAGAAATCTGGCCGTGCAACTGGCTGCAGCACGTCGAGAACTCCCTCGACGCGGTTCACGTGAGCTTCGCGCATCAAATGGGCAAGGTCGGTGCGTTCGGCGAGGCGATTACGCAAGCGGTGCCTGAGGTCAGCTATAGGGAGACCGAGGCCGGCATATGTCAAACGGCGGTTCGCGTGGGTTCCCAGGTGCGCGTCAGCGACTGGACGTTCCCTTACGGCAACCATGTACTGATCCCGTCTGCCGATCGCGAAGACCCGTGGATCGAAACATCTCATTGGATGGTGCCGATTGACGACGAGAGAACCATGCGCATCGCATTGTTTGCGGTTCCTTCGACAACTGCGGAAGTCGATGAGAGATTGATCAGCTATTTCCGCGAGTGCGAGGATTTCAATTCGTCCGATCTTCATCGCGAGCTATTTGCAGGACAGTATCCCACTGACCCACTGATTCGCCTCACAAGCGCGCAGGATTACGTCGCCCTGGTCGGTCAAGGCGTCATCGCGGATCGAGTGAACGAATGCCTGGGATCCTCCGACGCTGGCATCGCAATGCTAAGGCGCATCCTCGAACGCGAACTCGATGCTATGGCGTCCGAAGGTGTTTGCAAGAAGTGGCGCAGGCTTGAACAAGCTTCCATCCTGTTCAAGGATGGGGAACTGATTCGGGGCTAGTCGGAGAGAGCGCTCAACGACGATCAAGCAATGAGTGCCGGTGGGCGTTCGAACCAACATATGGCCTCGGCGTTTGCACTCGTTCGCCTACCGAAGGCCCCGTGCTCGCTGGATGGTCGACACTTCGAATGCCATTCGTGCATCCATCCGGCAAGCATCTATCCAATTGGTCTCCAAGGCCACCATTTCTGGACTACACATGAACGACGTGCTGACTCGCGCCGAAACGACACTCGAAGAGAAATACACTGCCACGGAAGGATGGGTGTACATGACCGGTATGCAGGCGCTGGTGCGATTGCCTATCCAGCAGCGTCTTCGCGACATGGCCGCGGGCCGGAATACCGGCGGTTATGTCTCCGGCTATCGCGGGTCGCCGCTGGGGCGCTATGACATGGAGATGTGGTCGGCGGAAAAGCTGTTGAAGCAATACAACATTCAGTTTCGTCCGGGGCTGAACGAAGACCTTGCGGCAACCGCGATTTGGGGTGCGCAGTACGTAGGCACGTTTCCCGGCGCCAAGGTCGACGGTGTCTTTGGCTTTTGGTATGGCAAAGGTCCCGGCGTCGATCGTTCCGGAGACGTGCTTCGCCATGCGAATCTTGCGGGTACGTCGCGCGATGGCGGCGTCGTGTGTCTGGCAGGTGACGATCATGGCGCCAGATCGTCGACGGTCGCGAATTTCTCCGACCAGATTTTCGTCGCCGTGGGGATACCGATTCTCTTTCCGTCCAATACTCAGGAGCTTCTGGATTACGGATTGCACGGCATAGCGATGTCGCGATTCAGTGGCTGCTGGGTCGGGATGAAAGTCGTCACGGATGTCGTGGAAGGTGGCGGGTCGGTCTATGTCGCAGAAGACTCGCCGCGCATCAGTGTGCCGGAAACACCCAGCGACCCGGTCGACGCGTTCGGAAAAGGTTACAACGTTCGCCGCACCGATGGTGCTTTAGCGCAGGAAGACCGCTTGTACCATCACAAGTTGCCCGCGGTGTTGGCCTACGCACGTGCCAACAATCTGAATCGAATCGTCCTCGACCCAGCGGTGGCCCGCATCGGTATCGTATCCGCGGGGAAGGCGTGGCAAGACGTGATGCAGGCGCTGAGCATACTAGGACTGACCGAAGAACGCGCGTCGAAACTGGGTATTCGCATGCTCAAGATCGGTCTGGTCTGGCCGCTCGATCCGGCAATCGTACGGGAATTTGCGAGAGGGCTTGAGAAGATCGTCGTAATCGAGGAAAAGCGGCCGATCCTCGAGGACCAGCTCCGCTCGGCGCTCTATGGTGTGTCGGACGTGCCGCAAGTCATCGGCAAACATGTTGGCGCAAGCGTGTTCGACCCAGCACACGGTGCAACCGTTTTTCCTAACGCCGGTGAACTGGCGCCTCTGCGCGTTGCCGGTGTGCTCGCCGAAATTCTGGGTCTGGATGTTCCGGCATGCCAAACCAGTGCCGCACAAATGTCGAACGCGAAGTCTGGGCCGGTACGCGCGCCTGGTTTTTGTTCCGGTTGTCCGCACAACCGGTCCACCAGGCTTCCGGACGGAAGCAGAGCGTTGGCCGGCATCGGTTGCCATACGATTGCCATGTGGAACGATCCCGACCGTACCACCACCGTCTCGCATATGGGAGGCGAGGGCGTCATGTGGCTTGGCCAGCAGGCCTTTACCGAGGAACGCCATGTGTTCGCCAACATCGGTGACGGAACGTTTGCACACTCCGGCTTCCTCGCGGTGAGACAGGCAATTGCCGCTAACGTGCCGATCACCTACAAGATTCTCTACAACGGCTTCGTGTCGATGACGGGTGGACAGCCGGTCGAGACCGGTCAATCGCCGTCGCAGATACTTCATGGGTTGGCTGCGGAGGGCGTAAAAAGGATGGCGGTGGTGACCGATGAGCCGGCCAATTACGAAGGTGTGTCATTGCCGCCCGGTACGCCCGTTTACCATCGTGGTGAAATGGATGCGGTGCAGCGAGAATTCAGTAGCTATCCTGGCGTTTCGGTGCTCCTTTACGACCAGGCGTGCGCAACTGAGCGACGCCGTCTTCGCAAACGCGGAAAGCTGGAGGATCCGGACAAGCGCGTCTTTATCAACCCGGCCGTCTGCGAAGGATGTGGCGATTGCGGACAGGCATCGAATTGCATGTCGATCGAACCGCTTGAAACCGAACTCGGGCGGAAGCGCCGGATCAATCAAAGCAGCTGCAACAAGGACTACTCGTGTATCGAAGGCTTTTGCCCAAGCTTCGTTACTGTGCATGGCGGGAAATTGCGCAAACGCGATCCACGTGCCGATAGCGGGCGCGCGCCGCAGTGGAATCGACCGCTTCCAGAGCCCGATATTTCTCGGTTGACGCGGCCGTGCAGCGTCCTCGTTGTCGGGATTGGTGGAACCGGCGTGGTGACGATCGGACAAACGCTTGCCATGGCTGCACACTTGCAAGGCTATTACAGCTCAAATCTGGACATCACGGGCGTGAGCCAAAAGTATGGTGCAGTGAATTCGCACGTGCGCATCGCGCCGCATCCCGACATGTTGCACGCCACGCGCATTGCAGCTGGCGAAGCCGACACGCTGATCGGCTGCGATCTGGTCGTTGCGGCCGGCGACGACGCGATGTCGACATTGACGGCAGGTTCCAGTCGAGGCGTTGTCTGCACGGATCTGATTCCGACGGCAGATTTCGCTCGTAATCCCGACTGGCACATCGACGCTTCGGCGCTGGTGGATCGAGTGCAAAATCGACTTGGCGACGGCGTCATGCTAGTTGAAGGGCAACGGCTTGCCAAGGCGCTAATGGGGGACGCGATCGCGGCAAACATGTTTCTCCTGGGAGCGGCTTGGCAGCGTGGACTGGTGCCGGTGTCGTTGACGGCACTGACTCGAGCAATCGAACTCAATGGTGTGGCGGTCGCGATGAATAAGGACGCATTCACGTGGGGCCGCCGGGCAGGGGAGGACTTGCAGGCCGTCGAGCAGTACGTGGCAGCGCTAAACGGTGGTTCCGAGCATGTCATCAAAATCGTTCCTCGAGTAGAAAAGAAGCTTGACGACATCGTCCGTTTTCGAAGCCAAAACCTCCTGGAGCACAGCGGCTCCCAAACGGCTCAGCGCTACATGCAGTTGGTGGGGCGGGTACGAGCCGCTGAGGAGCGCACGCAGATGGGAGATACGTTGAGCCGGGCCGTGGCGCGCAGCTATCACAAACTGCTGGCGGTCAAAGACGAATGGGAAGTTGCGCGCCTCTATAGTCATCCGGACTTTCGAGCGGCACTAGATAGCGAATTCGAAGGCGAATACACGCTGAGCTATCATCTCGGAGTGTGGCCCTTCGCGAAAAAGGATTCTGCCGGGCACATTGTGAAGGGTGAGGTCGGCTCGTGGACCATGACCGCGTTCAAGTGGATGGCGAAGCTTCGATTTTTGAGGGGCGGTGTGCTCGATCCGTTCAGGAATGGCGCGGAGAGGCGCATGGAGCGTCGTTTGATAGAGCAATACGAACACGACATCGAGGGCTTGCTGCAGCATTTGAATGCGACAACTTACGCTGTCGCCGCACGTATCGCGGCACTGCCGGAAACGATCCGCGGATTCGGGCATGTCAAGGAGGCTAGCGCGGCCAAGGCGGACCGGTCACGCCTGGAACTGCTTCAACAGTTGATAGCAGTGCAAAACGATTCGATTAGCGAGTCGGTTGCGTGACGGACCCGAATCGACATGCGATGGAATCCATACGGCGCGAATAGCAACAGCGATCCGATAGACGGTGGTCGGAAACGGCGCCTGATTACGCGCCATGGCCAGTTTTGAACGATCGGATTCGCTGTTCGCGCTCAAAGATTACCTTGCGGTTTGCACGTTCGATTCGAGAGGAATTCTTTTTTGCTTTGGAAGTTGCCGCAATAGAGACCGGCAGGCAATCTCTGGCGAGTTTTCAGTGAGGGAAAAGGGCGCTCGATTTTGGCCCTGAGCTCATCATCCGTCCGGAGAACGCGGGCTGCAGGTTGGGCGCCGCAATATCCACAAACGCACTTGAACAGCCCACAGCAAACCCGTACGCGCAGGTCTGGGTATTGAACTGACCAGGATCACCCAATGAGGCATCAACTAAACCCAGAGAATGGCCGGCTGGTCCAGGTGGGAAGGCAGCAAACCGCCACCTGCTAGTTCAGCTTGACCGTAGGTCGCACCCGTTCGCGCAGCCATTGGCTCGCCCAATACATCGCCGTGCGCCTGATACCCGTGAGCCCCATGATATGTCGACGGTACAGATGCTTGTAGCACGACGCGGCGAGCCATCCGTCGATGATCAATGGACGGCGCAACAGTTCACTCATCAGTGCACCCGCTGCCCCCGCACGTCCGAATGATATGAGCGTACCCTGGTCCCGATACGCAAAGAGCGGAATGGGTCGCTGCTTCAGGCGGCTGGTGATGGCGTCGTTAAGATACACCGCCTGTTGCCAGGCAGCTTGAGCCCGTGGTGGAACGAGGGTGTCATCTTCCCGTGCGGGGCACGCGGCACAATCGCCCATTGCGAAGATTCCGGATGACGGGTCGACCTGCAACATGCGATCGACGGCCACCTGTCCAAGGCGGTTCAACCTCAGATCCCCCAGCGTTTTCAACACCGGAGGTCCTTCGACGCCGGCAGCCCATATCGTGAGGTCACTGCTCAACGCGCGATCATCGCCGACGACAACCGCGTCGGTGCGAACCGAACGGACCCGCGTTTCGGTCAGCACCTCGACGCCAAGGCTCGTCAGGACATCGTGAGCGCGCGACGAAATCTGCTGCGGTAACGCGGGTAGCACGCGATTCGCGCCTTCCAGCAAACGGATGCGAATGTCGGTCAGCGGATCGAGCGAAGGCAGGTGGTAGTCGCGCAGCATCTCGGCCAGGCTGCGCAGCGAAGCCGCCAGTTCAACTCCGGTCGCACCGGCGCCAATCACGGTCACACACACTGGCGCGTTGCCGGATTGCGGAGACGCCTGCTGTGCATGTCCGGCACGCAGAAGGCTGGACAGAAGCCGTCTGCGGAAGGACTCGGCCTGTTCTACCGTCTCGAGTGTCAGTGCGTAGTCCTCAGCACCCGGGACGGAAAAAAAGTTCGTGACACTGCCGAGCGCCAGCACCAGCGTATCGTAGGAAATCGACCGACGGTGAAGCAGGGTATTGCCATCCGTATCATTTGTTTCGTCGACGATGATCTCGCGTCGCGCGCGATCGATGCTCTGCAATCCACCACGCTCGAAGCGATAGTGATTCCATTTGGCATGCGCTGCGTATTCGATCTGATGACTCGATGCGTCGATCTGGCCCGCTGCAACTTCATGCAACAGCGGTTTCCAGAAGTGAGCTGAATTCCGGTCGACCAAAACCACGTCGGCGAGGCAGTCCTTGCCGACGCCATTGCCGAGTCGCGTGGCAAGTTCGAGTCCGGCCGCGCCGCCTCCCACAATAACAATGCGATGAGGCGTTTCAACGGTGTGTCGATTGCGATGGTTGGCCATGCTGTTTCTCCCTGGAACGCCTGCTGGTGCTCTCGATATCTACGCGGCTGTGTGATGTAGCGCTTCACTGAGCGGAACGCAATGGACAATGCCGAACGTCCGCGCTTCCTCCAGTTCGCTCTCGCTGCTGCCAAGCGCCATGACGCGGTGGGGCAATGTCTCGAGTGTGTGAAGCGCAACAGCAAATCGGTCTGTACGCGATTGCGACGAAAGAATCGCCGAAAACCAGGTGATGCCGTCCTGACCGAGCGCGGTGTTAATGGCGCTGTTCAGATTCTCCGCCTTCAGATCGCTCATCAGGAGCAACGGATAGCCTTCGTCCTGAATGCGCTGAAGCAGGCGTTTAAGCGCGTCGCCCTGCTTGCTTCTGTCTTCGGCGTTTTGCGTGTCTTCAAACGCTGACCACACATGGTCCATGTTTGCAACGATTGCGTCGATTGCCATTGCGAGTCTCCTTGTGGCGCGAATGCAGGTTGTACCTGTGCATCGAGGGATGCAGCAAACTTGTTCTTGACGACCTGCTGGATAGAAATATAAGGTCCTCGTATTATTTCGACCATTGAGTAATTGCGGTCAACCCATAAGGTTTTGCTAATGTTAAAAACCACCACCTTTCGTCAGTTGAAAACGCTGCAGACCGTTGCGCGAGTGGGAAGCGTCTCGGGCGCGGCGGTGGAATTGCATCTGACGCAGCCGGCGGTATCGTTGCAGATTTCGCAGTTGGGGGAGGCTGCCGGTACGCCGCTGCTGCGCAGGGCTGGCCGCGAAGTGAAACTGACCGCCGCTGGCGAGGTGATGGTGCGGTATGCGAACGAAATCCTCAGCCTGTGGAATGAGGCGGGCGAGGAGGTCGCGGCGCTCCGTGGGGAACTGGGCGGAACGTTGCGGATCGGCGCCATTACCACTGCGGAATATCTCGTGCCGCCGCTTCTCGTGCAGTTCACGAAGGCGAGGCCGGCCGTGAAACTGCAATTCCGCATCGGCAATCGGGACGATATCGTTCGTATGCTGGCAACCAATGAAATCGATCTGGCGATCATGGGGCGTCAACCGCGCGAATTGCGCACACATGCCACGGCATTCGCGAGGCATCCGATGGCATTCGTTGCCGCGCCGTCGCATCCGCTGGCGAGTGCAAAACAGGTGCAGCTAGTCGACCTTTGCTCGGCCAATCTGCTCGTCAGGGAGCGAGGTGCAGGCACCCGCGTCGCAGTCGAGGCTCTTTTCAAGGAACAGGGACTGAAGCTGCACGCCGCATCAGAGCTTTCCAGCAACGAGGCGATCAAGCAACTTGTCGAAGCAGGGCTCGGCGTCGCTTTTTTGTCGTTGCATGCCTGCGCACTGGAATTTCAGGCCGGTCTTCTTGCGCTGTTGCCTGTGCCAGACACACCGATAGAGCGTGCGTGGCATGTGGTCCACGTGTCAGACAGGCGCTTGCCGCATGTGGCGACAGCATTTTGCGACTTCCTGATCGAATCAGCATCCACGTCGATGGATGCTGGCCCTTTCGTGTCTGTCGTGCAGCGGCGCGGCAGGAAAGCGGAAAAGGTATGAAGGCCTGACAGCACATTCGTGAACACGCTAGTCAGTGGTGCGAACTTGAATAGCACCGGCTATCGATAGCCGGTGCTGTGCCGTGCCTCGCTTTGTCGATATTGCAAAGACATAGGCACGGCCGCGTGCCATGTTCAGGTGGCAGCGCTGCGCCCGACCGGCCTGCGAACTGCACCTGGCGCGACAGCGCGTGCGGGAGTGTCGGCTGGATCTGGCAGCGTGAGGGCTATCTGCATGTCGCGCGCGCGCTTGCGTTCGCGGGCCATCATGATCTGGTTGGCCGCGATCACGCCGATTGTCACCGCGCAGATGAAGAGCGTCGCCAGGGCGTTCATCTCAGGATTGAGACCGAGGCGTACACGCGAAAACACGACGAGGGGCAGCGTGGTTGAGCCGGGGCCCGAAAGGAACGCGGAAAGCACGAGGTCGTCTATGGATAGCGTGAACGAGAGCAGCCAGCCCGAAACGAGCGCTTGCGAGATGAGCGGCAGCGTGATCACGAAGAAGACCTTGAGAGGCGTGGCGCCGAGATCGAGCGCGGCTTCTTCGAGCGATTTGTTCATCTCCTTCACACGCGACTGCACAATGATCGCTACGTACGAGACGCACAGCATCACATGGCCGATCCACATCGTCAGCACGCCGCGGCCCTTCGGCCAGCCGAGAAACTGCTCTAGAGCAACGAACAGCAGCAGGAGCGAGATGCCCTGGATGACTTCGGGAATCACGAGCGGTGCGTTAAGCATGCCGGTGTACAGCGTGAACCCCCTGAATCGGCCCATGCGCGCAAGCACATAGCCGGCCCACGTGCCAATTGCCACTGACGCGAATGCCGTCATCAGGCCGATCTTCAGCGACAGCCATGCGGCCGTGAGCAGCTCGTCGTCCTGCAGGAGCGCGGCGTACCACTTCAGCGAGAAGCCCGACCAGACGGTGACGAGCTTGGACTCGTTGAACGAATACACAACGAGACTGATGATCGGGAGGTAGAGAAACAGAAATCCGAAAGTCAGCACGCTAGTGGAAAGCGTCTTGTTTGGCTTGATCATTTGCTTGCCTCCAGATCCTTGACCTGGTAGTACTGGAACACGGCCATCGGCACGAGCAGCAGCAAAACCATTGCGACGGTGACGGCGGAAGCCATCGGCCAGTCCATGTTGTTGAAAAACTCATCCCACATCACGCGGCCGATCATCAGCGTGTCGGCGCCGCCCAGCAGTTCAGGAATCACATATTCGCCGACGGCCGGAATGAACACCAGCAAGCTGCCGGCGATAATGCCGTTTTTCGATAGCGGCAACGTAATGCGCGTGAATGCCGTCCACGGTTTGCAACCGAGGTCGTATGCGGCTTCGAGCAACGTGAGGTCCATCTTGACGAGGTGCGCATACAGCGGCATCACCATGAACGGCAAATACGAATAGACCATGCCGATATAGACGCCCGCGTCGCTGTGATAAAGGCGCAGCGGCGAATGGATCAGGCCGATCGACATCAGCGTGTGATTCAGCAAGCCGTCGTCCTTGAGGATGCCGATCCACGCGTACACGCGGATCAGGAACGAGGTCCAGAACGGCAACATCACGCCCATCATGAGCATGTTGCGTCGGGACGGTTCCGAGCGGGCGATGTAATACGCAATCGGATACCCGATCAGCAGGCAGAAGAAGGTCGACACAGCGGCCATCTTCAACGAGCTGATATACGTGGCAATGTACAGATCGTCCTGCAGCAGGAACGCGTAATGGCCGAGTTGCAGCGCGAAGTGGACGACGCCGTCCTTCATTTCGACGAGGCTCGTGTAAGGCGGGATGCCCATCTTCAGATCGGCGAAGCTGATCTTGAGCACGAGCACGAACGGCAGCGCGAAGAATATCGTGAGCCACAAGAACGGAACGCCGATGACGGTGGAGCGTCCCGAGGGCACGAAGCGGGAGAGCGCGCGAGCCAACGTGGCGCGTGGCGCGCCGCCGGCGGCGGTCGGCGCGTGAGCGGAGGGCAGGGAAGTGCTCATGTACTTGTCCTCTTTATTGCGGGATGACCACACCGCTGGCGGATGACCAGGAGATGTAGACGTCGTCGTTCCACGCCGGCGCATTCTCGCCGAGCAGTTCGTGGCTCGAGAGATGCGACACGACAACCTTGCCACCGGGAAGGCGCACGTGAAAGAGCGAGTAACTGCCCATGTAGGCGACATCGGAGACCATGCCGCGCGCCCAGTTGTGTGGCACCGTGGGCTTTTCGCGCGAGACGTGGATCCGCTCAGGGCGCACCGAGATACCTACCGGCATGCCGAGCGGCCCGGTAACGCCGTGGCTCACGTAGATGGGCGATTCGAGGTCGTCACTTTCAACGAAGATGTGATCGGGTTCGTCCGCCACCACGGTACCCTCGAACAGATTGGTCGAACCGATGAACTCCGCCGAGAAGCGACTGTTCGGATACTCGTAGACCTCGCTGGGCGTGCCGATCTGCACGATGCGTCCTTCGCTCATGACGGCCAGCCGGCTCGCCATGGTCATCGCTTCTTCCTGGTCGTGAGTGACCATCACACAGGTGACATCGACCTTGTCGATGATGTTGCAGAGTTCAAGTTGCGTCTTCTGGCGGATCTTCTTGTCGAGCGCAGACATGGGCTCGTCGAGCAGCAGAAGCTTGGGGCGCTTGACGAGCGAACGGGCGAGCGCTACCCGCTGCTGCTGACCACCCGAAAGCTGATGTGGTTTGCGCTGGGCGTACTTGCTCATCTGCACGAGATGGAGTGCATCGGCAACGCGTTCCTTGATCTCGTTCTTCGGCACGCCCTCCTGCTTGAGGCCAAACGCGACGTTGCTCTCGACCGTCATGTGCGGAAAGAGCGCGTACGACTGGAACATCATGTTCACAGGCCGACGGTACGGCGGTAGCGAAGCGAGGTCTTCGCCATCGACGAAGATCCGGCCTGAAGTGGCAGTCTCCAGACCGGCGAGCATGCGCAGAAGGGTGGATTTGCCGCAACCTGAACTACCGAGCAGGGCAAACAGTTCGTTCTTTGCGATCGTCAGACTGACGTTGTCGACCGCAGTGCTGTCGCCGAATTTCTTGACGACGTTTTCGATGCGGACGAAGTCGTCCCCAGATTGCGTGGCCGGCGAGCGCGCGGCTTCTTTTGCGTGAGCGGGATGCGTCGATTTCATGATGTCCTTCGGGGAGCGTTTTTTAGAAAATCAGCGTCCGGTCTTGAGCTGCGACCACAGGCGGTTCTCGAGACGCAGGATGTCGATGGGCAGCGATTTCAGCAGCGTCATTCGTTTGAGGACATCTTCGGACGGATAGACGCTCACGTCCTGGGCCACCGCGGGGGTCACGTACTGATGTGCTGCCTCGTTAGCCGTCGGGTAGAACACTTCATTCGTGATCTGCGCGTTGACCTTCGGATCCTCGATGTAATTGATCCACTTCATCGCAGCTTCCGGATGCGGTGCGTCCTTCGGCACGGCCATCATGTCGAACCACAGCACGCCGCCTTCCTTCACGTTCGAGAATTTGATGGTGTACGGCTGTTTGGCTTCCTGGGCACGGCGGCGCGCGATACCGACGTCGCCCGAGTACGCCACGGCCACGCATATGTCGTTGTTCGCGAGGTCGTTGATATAGCCCGACGAGTTGAACTGCGTGATGTACGGGCGGACCTTCTTCAGCACTTCGAACGCGGCCTGATAGTCGCCGGCGTTCGTGCTGTTCGGATCTTTGTGGAGGTATTGCAGCGTGGCCGCAAATACGTCGGCGGGTTGATCGAGGAACGAGACGCCGCAGCCCTTCAGTTTCGACAGGTATTGCGGATCGAATACGAGAGCCCAGCTATCAACCGGCGCGTTATCGCCGAGGGCCTTCTTGACTGCCTGCTCGTTATAGGCGATGCCGTCGATACCGTAGGCCCAGGGCACGCCGTACTGGTTGCCCGGATCGGAGTCCGCGATCATCTTCATGAGCGTCGGGTCGAGGTTCTTCAGATTCGGTATCTGTGACTTGTCGAGCTTCTGATACACGCCCGCCTGAATCTGCTTGGCCATGTAGTTCGACGACGGCACGACGATGTCGTAGCCCGAGCTGCCCGCGAGCAGTTTCGCTTGCAGCGTATCGTCGCTGTCGTAGTTGTCGTATTTGACGCGCGTGCCGGTTTCCTTCTGGAAATTCGGGACCGTGTCCTTTGCAATGTAGTCGGACCAGTTGTAGACGTTCAGCACGTCGTCGGCGGCCTGGACCGGCTGGCTCGACGTGGCGGCGACGCCTGCGAACAGGACTGCGACGGCCGCTGCGGCCGCACTTCGAAGATGACAGGTACGCATGTTGGTTTTCCCTAAAAGTAGTGGCCGGGTGCAGCATCGCGGATTGCGTCCGTTAGATGCTGTCACCCGTTGGGTAAATGGCGTTACGAGAGACCGACCGGTGCCAGAAGGCCGCCGGTCACCGGCGTAGAAACCGTGTTGAGCCCGCCAGGCAGCGGGATTAAAAGATTGCTGGATCTCGCGTGTCGCGACTTGTCGGGAATACGCTCGAAGCTGACTGTCTTGACTTGCGCAAAGCTACTGTTATTCATTGTCTCCGTCTCCTGCTGAACTTCGTGCCTGCATGTCCCTGCGGCACTGCATTGAATTTCTGGTCTGCGAGCGCCGTGATGCGGCGTTCTGTTAACCTCGACTGCTCTTCCGGTACCGGATAGCTGCGCCATACCCAGTTGCTGCTCTTCAGATTCGCGGTCGTGACCAGAGCAGGCTCGTGGAATAGCGGATGTCCACGGCCGCAATAGATCACCTGTCTTTCAGTGAAAAGCTGTTTGTAGACGAGCCCGGGTACGCGGTGCCAGAAATAGCCGACGGCGAGATCCAGCTTGTTGTTGACGAGTCCTTCCTCAAGTTCTTGGGGCGATTTCACTTTCATCGAAATGTTGACCGCCTGATCGCGCCGCTGGAATGCGCTGATTGCTTCGGCTACGCGCGTGTTCTCGACGTGTGATGCATGTCCGATCAAGCCAATTGACTTACATCGGAAAGCCCATCGCCTTGAGGCCGCTAATCCACGCGCGTTTCCAGCCGCCTTCCGCGTCGGCACCGTCGAACGCATGGAATGTGATCTTTGCGCCGAGCCACCGGAATGGCTCGGGGACGATATAAGTGGGACTCTGGTTGGCAATATCGAGCCGGCGCTCGGGACTGTTTCGATCGAACAGGATATTCAGTCCCATGAAGGCACCGAACCGGCTCGCTGCGACGCCAAAGCCCGTGTACCCGGCCACGAACACCGCCTTGTTGCCGAAGTAGCGCTTCGCGAACACCGAGCCGCGCGAACAGTAATCGATCGGGCCGCCCCACGCGTGCGAGAACCTCACGTCAGACAGCTGCGGGAAGGTCGTGTAGAACGCTTGCGCGAGGCGGTGGTACGTTTCGCGATTACGGTCCTGCTGCGGATCTGGATTGCCATCGAAGTGATAGCTCACGAGGCCGCCAAAGATGATGTTGTTGTTACGGGTCAGGCGGAAATAATTGAGCTGCGTACGCGTGTCATAGACGCCCTGGCGATTGTTCCAGCCAATGCGCGCAAGCTGCTCGTCCGTGAGCGGTTCGGTGGCCAGCACATGGTCGCGGACCTGCATCACGCGGCGGTTGATATCAGGCACGCCCACCTTCGCCGTGCCGCTGCCCAATAGCACGCGTGGCGCGCGCACTGAGCCCTTGGGCGTGCTCACGTAGACGGTCTTCCCTTCGTCCTTGATGGTCTCGAGCGGCGTGTGTTCATACAGGCGTACACCGAGCGAAAGTGCCGCACGTTTGAGGCCCCAGGCAAGCTTCGCGGGATGGACGATGCCACTGCGATTGCGCGACCACAATGCGCCAGCGAAGAGCGGCGAATTGAGCTGCTCGCGTGTCTCCTCGCGGTTGAGCAACTGCACGTTGTGCCCGTGGCTCTTGTGCAGTTCATAGTCGGCGCGCAGATGGTCCAGATGACCCGGATCCACGGCAACTGTCATTTCGCCATTCCATTCGATTTCCGCGTCGATGTCGTAGCGCCGCAGCGTCTCTTCGAAACCATCGAGGTTGATCTGGCCGAACAGTTCGAGCTGGTCGATATCGTTCGGGAACACGCGTACCGCGTTCGGCAGGCCGTGCATCACCGAGGTCGAGATGATGCCGCCCGCACGTCCCGAGGCGCCGTGAGCGACCAGGTGTGCTTCGATCACCACGACGTCCAGTTCCGGCATCTGCTCTTTGGCCTGCAACGCAGCCCACAATCCCGTGAACCCGCCGCCAATAACGAGCAGGTCCGCGTTTGTTGCACCGACCAGTTCCGGTTCGGCGGAGGGTGCCGCGGGATTGTCGAGCCAATAGGGAAAGAGTTGGGTATTCGCCAGCGCTTCGTTGACACCCAGCGCGACCGGTGCATGCCGAGCGCCTGCGGACTCCTTCGCTGCCGTTCCCCTCTCGAGGATTTCACTCATGATGCGTCCGTCTGAAATTTGCCCGCCGCTGCGCGAATGAGCCATGGCGGCCATGCTTCTGAAATGGATTGCCCGGCGCTATGGCGGGGCCGCGTGCCGCCCCGGCTCATGCGAGCGCCGGTCGGGTGCCTATGCGCGTTCGAGCACGACGTAGAACTTCTTGGCATCCTCGAGTGTTTCCCAGCGACCGGCGAATCCTGCGGGCAGCAGGTAGCCTTGGCCGGCGCTGAATTCCTTGCGGTTGCCGGCCACATCGATCAGTGCGACCCGGCCTTCAGTCAGCCAGACTGCTTCGTCAGCGGCCGTCTCAGGGAAGTCGACGGTGCCAACCTTGCCCTCCCACCAACCGGCGACGTATTTGCTGCTTTGACCAGCCGCACCCCGCCAGTCGATCTCGTCCATGCCGAATTCCAGTTTGGTGAATTCGCCCTCGCCGGAACCCAGCAATACGATGTCTTGAATCAGCTTGCTCATTTTTGTCTCACTCAGCGGTTGAAAGTGAGTGCAAGACTATCGATTCCAAAAAGGCCGGTATGCCCCTGTTCCGGGGGGGGCAAACGCAGTTTTATTGTCTGAGGCGACGCTAGCCTGGTGCTTTCACCAGGACGGTCCAACTGCTCGCCCTCGTGGCACAGGGCTCACTGCTACGGTGCACTGCTATACTCGCGGAAATTGCCAACGGCAGAACGGCATGCTACTGAACACATCCCATTTCAATCGAGACACCCTTCCTCTTTCCGTAAAGTTCAAGTCGCTGGGCGACCTGATCGAGGTCGTCGGTACACCTGACTTCGTACCCCAATTAGCAAGATTCCTGAATAGCGTGATTCCTATCGACGTTGCGCATGTAGAGCGCTCGCGCGTCGACGACACAATGCCATCGGGGTATCGCTGCGAATGGATCGGCAGCAGTGGAATCGACGTGGCGGCGGATACGCAGATTTCGGAGGTCATGACGCTCTATTACGAGCGCTTTCAGGCTAACGATCCGCTGTTTGCAGGCATCCGGGGGAAAACCGGAACACTGCTCGTCGTGCGCGATATCGAGGCGATTCCACCCGGCGAATTCCGTAAGCGCATTTACGATGACGTCGCCATTGCGCACGAATGCGTGCTGGCGCGTGGCTCGAGCTACAAGCAGGTTTCAATCGCGCTCGAACGGTCGCTTGATCGGCCGCCTTTTTCGCTCCCGGAAATGCGGCAGTTCCGCGATGTCAGCGATTTTCTCTTTCCGGTGCTTGAACTGCATGCATCCACCACCGCCGCCAGGCTGGTCGCACAGAGAAAATCGGCCGATCTTCCGCTGACGCGTTTCGACGCGATGGTCGCGGCTGGCGGCATTCGGCTGTCGAAACGCGAATACGAGGCCTGCAAACACTTTATCTCTGGTAAAACATTGCCCGAAACCGCGCAGATTCTCGATGTCGGCCTCGCTACGGTCACGTCCTATGCGAAGCGCGCGTTCGCGAAGCTCGGCGTGAACACCAAGCGCGAACTCGTCGCGTTGGTGAGCTGCGTCGAGGAGCACGGCGCCGTTCGTGCGACCGCGGCCACCGGGCAATCCGGGGCACTCTCCGGGTAATCCCGCACTTGCGTCGGAAGGGCTCGCGTTTGCATCGATAAACCTCGATGCGAACGCCGCGTCTTCGATATGTTTGTCCGAATGTTCTCCTCTATCATCGCGCCCATGGTTTTGATCGATGAGGAGACAGGCGCGATGAAGCACGAATTGAATCAGCCGCTGGGCGGCAACGATATGCCGCGTTTTGGCGGGATAGCCACGATGATGCGGCTACCGTATGCGGACACCACTGAGGGGCTTGATGCCTGCTTCGTCGGCGTGCCGCTTGACCTGGGCACGTCGAACCGGTCGGGGGCGCGTTTCGGGCCGCGCCAGATTCGCACGGAGTCCGTACTACTTCGCCCCTACAACATGGCAACGCGCGCGGCGCCGTTCGATTCTCTGCAGGTTGCCGATATTGGCGACGTCGCCACGAATCCGTATGACCTCAAGGACTCGATCCGTCTGATCGAGGCCGCTTACGACCGTATCGTCGAAAACGGCTGCCGGCCCATCACACTGGGCGGCGATCACACGATCGCCTGGCCGATCCTGCGCGCCCTGCACAAGAAATACGGCAAGGTTGCTGTCGTCCACGTGGATGCACATGCCGACGTCAATGACACGATGTTCGGCGAGAAGATCGCGCACGGCACGCCGTTCCGCCGCGCGGTCGAAGACGGCCTGCTGCAATGCGACAAGGTCACGCAGATCGGTCTGCGCGGTACCGGCTACCACGCTGACGACTTCGACTGGTGTCGTGAGCAGGGCTTCACGGTCGTGCAGGCAGAAGCGTGCTGGCACCGCTCGCTCGCCCCGTTGATGGAAGAAGTGCGCGAGCGCGTAGGGGACACGCCCGTGTACCTGAGTTTCGATATCGACGGACTCGATCCGGCGTTCGCGCCCGGCACGGGTACGCCCGAAGTGGGTGGCCTGACCGTCCAGCAGGGTTTGGAAATCGTGCGCGGCATGAAAGGGCTCAACGTCGTCGGCGCGGATCTCGTCGAGGTGTCGCCGCCCTATGACCAGGCGGGCACGACGGCACTTGTCGGCGCGAATCTCGCGTACGAGATGCTTTGCGTGATGCCGGGTGTTCACTATCGTTGAGAGGCCACAGTCGATGAATATGTTAGAGACTCCGTTCTTCGCGGCCGTTGGCAACGATTTGCCTGTGCTGCCCGCCGCGCGCATCGCGGGACGTGCCGTCCACGCCGGTGTGCCTGAGAGCCGCTCGCCGATCTTCAACGCGTCGACGGGTGAGACGATCGGGTGGCAGGAAAGCGCCAGCGCCGCACAGATCGATGAAGCGGTGCGCTGCGCGAGCGACGCGTTCGTCTCCTGGCGCGACTCCACGGCGGCCCGGCGCGGCGAGATCCTGCGCAAGGTCGCTGATCTCGTCGAGACCCGGCGCGACCAACTGACCGTGCTGCAGATGCGGGTGAGCGGAAAGCCTCCCGTGGAGGCCTGGGCCGACGTGAGCGATGTCGTTGCGACCTTCACTTACTACGCCGATCTTTGCACACAGGGAACCCCGTTCCAGGTGCAATCGATCGCACTCCCAGGTGATGGTGTGGCAGCGGAACAATTCCACGTACCGGTTGGCGTAGCTGCCCTGATCGTGCCGTGGAATTTCCCGATGGTCACCACCGCCTGGAAGCTCGCGCCTGCGCTTGCTGCGGGATGTACTGCTGTTCTCAAACCCTCCGAACTGACGTCGCCAGTCGAGTGGGCGCTCGTCGAACTGCTCGCCGAGGCTGGCGTCCCCGAGGGCGTTGTCAACGTGGTTAATGGCGGTGCCGAAGTCGGCGCGCTGCTCACAAAGCATCCGCTCGTCGACAAAATTTCTTTCACCGGGAGCACGGCCGCTGGTAAACATGTGATGCGTGCCGCCGCTGAGGACATGAAGCGACTGACACTGGAACTCGGCGGTAAGTCGGCGCTGATCGTTCGCGAGGACGCCGACGTCGATCTGGCAGTTTCTCTCGCGGTAGGTGGCGCGTTCGCGAATGCCGGGCAGATGTGTTCCGCCACGGCCCGCATTCTTGTGCACGACAGCCTGTACCGGAAGTTCATGACGGCTTTCGAAACAGCGGTGGACGCGCTCGTCGTGGCGCCGCCCGGAACGCGCGACGTCGCGATGGGGCCGCTGATTTCGGAGGCGCAGCGCACGCGTGTCCGCTCGCTCGTCGAAGCGGGCGTTCGGGCTGGCGCGCAGGTCGCGTTCCATGGACAAAACACGAAGGACGCGGACGGCGGCTTCTTCATGGCGCCGGTCGTGATCGCCGAGCCGCCCGCCGACAACGTTTTGTGGACCGATGAGATTTTCGGCCCTGTCGCGTGCGTCAAGTCGTTTCGGACCGACGACGAAGCCATTGCGCTCGCCAACGACACCCGCTATGGTCTGGTCGCGACGGTGGTCACGCGCGACGAGCAAATGGCGCAACACTATCAGAGTGCCGTGCGTGCCGGACTCGTATGGGTGAATACGCCCCAGCTCATCTATCCGCATGTGTCGTGGGGCGGATTCGGGCTCAGTGGGCTGGGTAGGGAACTCGGTCTGGCAGGCTTGCGCAGCTACCAGGAGTTACGTCATGCGATGCGCAATACCACGTCCTGAAGTCTGAAGCGGCATGCCGTCCACGTGGCCAGGAACGCAACCAGCCCGCGGACGGCATGAATCGAAATCCTCCGGATGTATTCAATCAGCTTCGCCGCAACCTCTCGGCAGGTCCAGGTAGGGCGGACCTGAAGGCCCGCGCATAGGGTCACCGTTAAGCGCCGCAATTCGCGGACAAAACCGGAATGCTTTTGGTCTGCCCTTGCGGTAACGCAATCGGTATTAAACGGGGAATTTGTTTTCAGTGGCGTCCTTGCTTCCTCCGAATGCCTGCTTGAAACTTTTCAACGCCGCGCGGCAGGCCATAGGGAAGTAGCGCGGATTGCGTTGCCTGCAGGGGCGTTTTAGAACGGCCGCCCGCATCGCGTCCATGCCATGCCTCGTTCCATGCGGTAATCAGAAGAAGATACTTCGGATTGCCGTAGTTGAGCGCATCGAGTGTCGCTTTCAACTCGGTGATCTGTTGCGACGGTCCTGGGATTAAGCCAATCAAGTGTTGTCAGGAAATTGCGTCGCGGAAGCTGATTTTTGCCCCACAAGGCACAAGCGCCCGTCAGAGCCGCGTAACACAAGTCAGCATGGTCAACCTTGCGTGATTGAGAGCACGTTGCGCCGGATTCACAATGGACCCTATGTGCGCGGCATCCGCGACTTGCTGGTCAGTACCAACGCGATGCCGCCAAGGATTGCTGCAGATGCAGCGGTCAGACGAGGTGTGATTGCTTCAGACAGTAACGCCACTCCGCCAAATGCAGCGATCAGCGGTACGGACAGCTGTACAGTTGCAGCCCGCATGGCGGAAAGCTTCCGCAGCGCTGCGTACCAGATGACATAGCCGATGCCGGACGTGAGCGCGCCGGAGGCAATGGCCAGGGCGAACCCAGCCTTGTCCGTGTGAGCATGGCCGGTAGCGATAAAGACCACGCTTAGCAAGAAGGCAAGCGGCGCTGCCCACGCGAAATTGCTTGCCGTGGCCGCGAGCGGGTCGGCCACTCCGCGGCCACGCAAGGAATACACGCCCCACGCCAAGCCCGCGATTGCCATCAACACTGCACCGAGGAGCGGCGGCGCAGCGACACCCGGCGACATCAGGTAGACAAGCCCCGCGACGGCCAATGCGAGACCGAGCCATGCAACAGGTCCGAATTTTTCACCGGAGCGCAAGCCTACGCTGAACATGGTCAGTTGAACCGTTCCAAACAGAATCAATGCGCCAGTGCCTGCGGGCAAGATGAGATACGCGAAGGAGAAAAACGCAACATAAGCAAACAGCATGGTCGCAGCAAGCCAGTCGGGATGGCCGGGCCAGGATCGTTCTGACCTGAATCGCACGATGACTGCGAGCGTGATCGCTCCGGAAATCAGCCGGATGCCGGCGAAGCTTGCTGGATCAATTTCCCCTTGTTGCAACGCGAGCCGGCACAACAGTGAATTGGCCGCGAAGGCGAGCATCGCCATCGTGGTCAGGATGGTCGTCTGCAAGGGGAACGAACTAGCGCGCGCTTCAAGCATGGGTCGCCACCAGGACGACTGACCACAACAGCAATGCCACGCCAAGGGGCATGCTTAGACGCTTGCCCCAGCGAACGTTCTTTTCGATCGCCATCACGGCAGCGAGCAGGAGCATCCAGCCGAGGCTGCCGGTACCGAGCGCGAACATCAATAGCATTAGCGCCCAGCAACACCCGACGCAGAACAGTCCGTGCTGCGCGCCAAGCGCGAAAGCGTGCCACGATTGCGCGTGTCCATGCCAGTGCTCGATGACGAAACTCAAGGGCGTGCGGCACTTTTCCAGGCACCGGTACTTGAGCTTGCTGAACTGAAACAGGCCGGTCACCGCAATGGTTGCGACGCCGATCAGCCAGCCATTCCAGGCCAACGTCGGTGTGCTGGCAAGCAGGGACAGCACGGCAGTGTGCAGCGCGTGCGCCAGGAGTCCGAAGGCTCCCCACACGGTCATGTAACCCAGGCCGAGCAGCATGAGGAGGCGCCCGTGATCCGGGCGCTGGGCCGTCAACCGGTCAAAGGCATTGAACAACGGCAAGGTGGTCGGCAGCATCATGGCCGCTGTCATGAGGATCCACGCGACGGCGTAAAGCACCACGGGCACGACCACATCGCCCGCGGGAACTGCGCGGCATAGAAACGCCGCCGGTCCTGACGCTGTCCAGTCGCCGTGTTCGATATAGCGTCCGTACGGACTGCGCGCCCACGCCCACAGCGCCAGCCATGCGAGTGCAATCAGCGCAGTCAGGACCGGCAGGAACACATGAACATGGCGCGAGGCGCTGGGCGGCCGAGGGCCTGCCGTTGAGTTCATGCGTCGAAGAGGAATGTGCTCTGAAGGGCGTTGTGGTTCTTGATGTCGAGGTCAATGCCGAGGGCGGCGTTCTTTGATCGATAGGTCGGGGCTTTGCCGACAAACACTGGAGCGCCGGGCACCGTCGAGAACACGGTATCGGAGAGGACGGTCTGACCACCCGTCGCGCCGAGATAGGGCTCGAGTTCGGCGTAGTAATTCGTGCCGATCTCGAGTTCGCCCTTGCCGCCGACCACGGTGAAACGGATCGGCGCCCGCTCCACCGATACGACCCGACCGATGAGCTTGGCGAGATCGGCGACGGGTCCGCCGGCCTGGCCGGTGTAGACCTTCAGCAGTGCCTCTTCCTGCGCCTTTGAAGCCTGATCGTCGATGTAGATCGCGGCAGTCCAGTTGCCTTGCAGGATATTGCCCGGAACATGGGCCACGGCCGCGATGGTATTGCCGCCGACATCGACGCCGTCGACCGTTCCCTTGTCAATTCGCCACGCGACAATGGTGTCGCAGGTACCGTTGTCAGGGTCCTCGCCGATCCAGCACGGGCACAGGACCCTACAGTTGCAAACTTCAAGCAGACGACCTTCCAGGTGATAGCTCATACGAACCTCCATTGAAGGCACGCGGACACCGACATGCCGCCGCGAGGTGCGGCTGCAAGGGCATACAAATTCTCCGGCTGCGAGATAAGCCAAGTCAAGTTCAATAACGGTCGGGCGGGCAGGCGGTCGTGCGAGGTCCTTGGGAGATTCCAGTCTGGGGAGCAGGGAGTCCTTTCATTGCGCCACGCCAGCCAGTTTTAATGCGACTTCGTACACACCGTCATCTAATCTACTTATCGATAGGTCTTGTAGCAAGAGGTAGGAAAGCATTCCTCCCGGATGCAGAGGAATGGCGCAGACTCCTTGTGGTAGTGGCGCCTGGCAGACTTCCCGTCCGCCTGGTTCGTATGCGGAAACACAAAAAAAGACGATCGGTTTCGTCATTGCATCTGGTTAACCCCATCTTTGAGCCGCAAACCACTTCGCTATCGTGCATCAAGGCGGTGATTCGAATCGCTTGTGATATGCAGCGTGGTCGAACTACCTTCTACCGCCTGGTGGCGCAGCACCTTCGAACTGACGCTGATCAACGTGCCTCTGCGGGCATCCGATGCCCCAGCAATCCTCGAAAAAACGACCGGTGCTGAGGTCCACGGTGATCCCGGTACGATTGATTACGTCGTCCACTGGCGCGCCGATCAGGCAGTTCGTGCGGCTCGCGCGAACTGCGCCGAAGCATTGAGCGTGATTCCACTGTCATTGAGAGGGACGGAAAATGCGTCTGGGTTGGTACTCTAGTCTCACGCCTGTTGAGCGGCGCACCTACTGGGCCTGTTTCGCTGGGCTTGGTCTCGATTCGATGGACGCCACTATCTATTCGCTGGTGATTCCCGCCCTGATCGCGACGCTCGGCCTGACTCGTCCGGAAGCGGGCTATCTGGCCACCGCGGCACTCCTGGGGGTTGCCATCGGCGGCTGGGGTGCCGGAATTCTTGCTGATAGAGTCGGGCGCGTCCCAGTGTTGCAGTTCACCATCTTGTGGGTTGGTATCTTCACCGTCGCGGCGGCTTTCGCCAACTCGTTTCCCGTGCTGTTTGGCATCCGCTTCATGCAAGGCTTAGGCTACGGCGGCGAGGCGGCCGTGGGTGGCGTGCTAATCAGCGAAGTCATCCGGCCCGCACTGCGCGGCCGGGTCGCTGCCTCTGTGCAGAGTGGTTATGCCCTCGGCTATGCCATCTCGGTCGCGCTGTTGCCGGTCATAGCCTCGCTGTTTCCCGAGCAGATTGGCTGGCGCGTGTTCTTCGCTATCGGGATCTTGCCGGCCGGTTTGATCTTCTTCATCCGCCGGCTCGTGCCCGAGTCGGGGGTGTACTCCGACGCAAAGGCGGCTCGCGAAAGTGGGGTGATGCCAGCACCGTTCTGGGAAATTTTCGGCCGGACACACCGGCGTCGTACCATGGCCGCTGCGGTCATGGCGACGGGCATCTATGGGGGCGCGTATGTCATGATCACGTGGCTGCCAACCTATTTACGCACCGCGTTGCACCTCTCGGTCGCGACGAGCGCTGGCTATCTCGCCTTTAACATCGCAGGTTCCCTTGTCGGGCCGTTCTTCTACGGGTGGATGTCCGACCGCATGGGCCGACGGCCGGCTTTCATGACGTTCCTGGTCCTGCAAGCTGCCAACGTCGCCGCCTATTTGCTAACTCCGATAGGGGCCGTGGTCACCATCGTGCTCAGTTTTTTTCTGGGCGCTTTTCAGGCCGCTTTAGCATCCGGCATGCTTCCGACCTTCGCCGAATTGTTCCCGACCAGCATCAGGGCCAGCGGCCAGGGTTTTTGCCTCGGAGGTGGCCGGGGTTTCGGGTCTATCGTTCCGGCGACGGTGGGGCTCCTCGCCGCGTCTTTGCCGCTCGCCACGGCGATGGGCGCGTGCGCTCTGTGCGCCTATGCGGTCGCATTCTGTGCTGCCGTGTTCTTGCCCGAGACCAGCGGAACGGACCTGCACGAGGCCTCCCTCGATCCCGCAGGACAGACCGATACCCCGCGCCTAAGCCGGCGGCCGTCGACTTGACCAAGCTCGCACGCACGCTCAAAGCGGTAACAGAGAGCCCGTTCTAAACGCTTTCACACCTGCGATGTGCGCAACCGTTAGCCCTGCCGAAGCAAACCGCAGCGAGTGACGCGCGTACAGCACCCCGGTCGTCGTCGCATTCAACGTGGTCACTTGATCCGTAAGCGGATCGACGAGGTCCGCGACCGGCTGGCCAGATTCGATCCACGTGCCGACGTCAGCACGGAATACGAGCACCCCACTTACGGGCGCTGTGACTGGTGCCGCACCCGCGAACGGTGTGGGGGGAAACGGTAGCGCTGGTAAAGGCGCGACGTCGGCATCGACGAAGCCACGATAACCCAGGTAGTGGAGGATGGCCTGAGCGTCCTGTTCTGCGAACTCATGCGACACATCCCGCTGGCCGCGCAGTTCGACGGTCACCGAAACGGCTCCATTGGGAAGCGGATGCCGCTCACCGTAACGCGCGCGCAGATTGGACCAGCAGAAGCTGTGAATTTCGTCGAATGGATTTCCGTCCGCATTCAGCGTCAGCAGCGACGCCTTGGCGCCGATGTATCGTGCGAGCGGCTCGACTTCCGGCCAGATATCCGGATTGGCGTACAGGTGCATCGCCGCGTCCCAATCGCAATGAAGATCGAGCACGACATCGGCATCGTAAGAGAGCTTTTGCAGCGCGAGCCGCTGTGACTCGAGTTCGGTTCGTGGCGTCTGTTCGTCAAGGGCTTCGCGCATCGCGGTGCGGACGGCCTCGCGGTTCTCATCGATATCGCCCGTCAGATGTGCTTCGACTCGATGCATCACCAGCGCCGTCAGGTCGTAGAAGTGGCGGTTGAAGTTCTGCGCGGTATTGCCTTCGAACCGGCCGAGGTGAGACCCGAGCAGATGCTGGTTGAGACCGATCGGATTCGCGACTGGCACGACGATCACTTCGCCGCGCAGCTTGCCTGCGGCTTCGAGGCTGGCGAAATGTCTGCGCAGGCGCCAGGCGACGAGCATGCCAGGCAGTTCGTCGGCGTGCAGCGACGCCTGAATATAAATTTTCTGGCCACCGCTCGGTCCATAGTGGAAACTGGTCAGGTGACGTTGCGTACCCAGTGTCGGCGCAATCAGTGAGTGTGTTTTGATTTGCATGGAATTCGGCGGTGTCGCTTCGGGCGCGATGCTGGTTGACTCGCGAGGGTCCAGTCTCAAACAGTCTGTTGCATTGGGTCGAGATTGTTCGTCACTTCAGGTTTCCGGTAAGAAACTGCGCTAGCCGCTCGCTTTTCGGATTGACCAGAACGTCTTGCGGACGGCCTTCCTCTTCGATTCTTCCCTTGTGCAGAAAGACCACATGGTTCGAGACGTTGCGAGCAAATCCCATCTCGTGCGTGACCACGATCATCGTGCGCCCCTCTTCAGCCAGCGACTGCATCACTTTCAACACCTCACCGACCAGTTCCGGGTCGAGCGCAGAGGTGGGTTCGTCGAACAGCATGACTTCGGGCTCCATGGCTAGCGCCCGTGCAATGGCCACTCGTTGTTGCTGGCCGCCCGACAGATGGGACGGATATTTGCCCTCCATGTTGGGCGTGAGCCCCACCTTGGCCAGGTACTTGCGAGCGCGCTGCTCCGCTTCAGCCCGACTCAAACTGAGCACGCTGCGGGGCGCCTCGATGACGTTCTCCAGAACGGTCATGTGAGCCCAGAGGTTGAAGTGCTGAAACACCATCGATAGCCTGGTGCGCATTTTCTGCAACTGCCTGGGATCGCTGACCTGCAGCGCACCTTTCCTGTCGGGCGCAGTCTTGATCTCTTCAGCGTTAAGGGTGATGCGGCCGGAGCAGGGCTGCTCCAGAAAATTTATGCACCGCAAAAATGTGCTTTTCCCTGACCCGCTTGAACCGATGATGCTGATGACATCACCCGCTTTCGCCTTGAGCGATACGCCCTTCAGAACCTCGTTGTCACCGAACTTCTTGTGCACGTCGTCGACAATCAGCTTATACATTCTCGATACACTCCATCTTGACTGCGGGCAGCCAGGTTCAATGCCCTTGCGGCTTCAAAAAGGCCAGCATGCGTGTTTCCAGCCGGCGAAATGCCCAAATCAGCGTAAAGACGATGCAGGCGTACAGCACGGCGGCGATGCTGTATGCCTGGAAAGATGCGTAGGTTGCGGAGTTGACGTCGCGCGTGATCTTCAGGATGTCAGGTACGGTGGCCGTGAATGCGAGCGTCGTCGCATGCAGCATCAGGATGACTTCGTTGCTGTAATTGGGCAGCGCGCGCCGCAACGCGGACGGCAGGATGATGCGTGTGTAGAGCTTGAACTTCGACATCCCGTAAGCTTGGGCGGCCTCGATTTCGCCATAGGGTGTCGCCTTGATCGTGCCTGCAAATATCTCGGTGACATAGGCGCATTCGTTCAACGCGAAAGCGAGCAGCGTGCAGTTCATCGCGCTGCGGAAAAACGAGTCGAGCAGCGCGTGTGAGTGCACAATCTGAAGACTGTAAATTCCCGTATAGACAATCAGCAGCTGCACATAAAGCGGCGTGCCGCGGAAGACGTACGTAAAGAGCCAGACCGGTCCGGAGATGAAACGATTGCTCGACGAGCGGGCCACTGCCAGCGGAACGGCAACGCAGAAGCCGATCCCGATCGAGAAGACCAGCAGCCACAACGTGATGACGAGACCGGTGTACCGGTATCCGTCGGTAAACAGGAAGTTCAGCCAGTATTGTCTGATGATGTCGATCACAATGCGACCCTCCGAACGCCGGTCGAGTAGTGCTTTTCCAGCCAGAGCAATGCCAGGTTCGACACGGTCGTAATGGCCAGATAGATCACGGCGGCGGTGATGGTGAAAAAGAAAAATTGCAGCGTACTTTTGCCGGCATCCTGCGTGGCCTTGACGACGTCGGCGAGGCCGATGATCGAGACAAGCGCCGTCGCCTTGACCAGCACCTGCCAGTTGTTGCCGATACCCGGTAACGCAAAGCGCATCATTTGCGGAAACATGATCCGGCTGAACACACGCCACGAACTCATGCCGTATGCGTAACCGGCCTCCAACTGCCCGCGGGGAACAGCGAGAAAAGCGCCCCGGAACGTCTCGGTAAAGTACGCGCCGTAGATGAAGCCGAGCGTGATCACACCCGCAACGAACGGGTCGATGTCGATCTGATCGACACCGATGGCGTCGGTCAGATTGTTGAGCAGGATCTGGATGCCATAGAACAGCAGCAGCATCAGCACGAGATCAGGCACCGCGCGAATCAGCGTCGTGTAGAGCGTGCCGAGGCGCGAGAGTACGCGGTTCGGCGACAGTTTCGCCGCGGCACCGCCAAGACCCAGCAGGAAAGATGCGCCGAGCGACAGCACCGCCAGCTTGATCGTTGCCCAGGTGCCCGCGAGGAGGAGCGGGCCGTACCCGTGAAGGAACATATATTCGGATCCTTGATTGCAGAGCGCCTGATGGTGCAGCCCACGCGTTCAGTGCCGTTGAACCCGTGCGGGCGCAACGGATGACTCCGCGCTCCGGCACGTTACGGAGGACTTGACGAAGCGTGCCTAGCCGCCGTACACGTCGAAGGTGAAGTACTTTTTCTCGATCTTCTCGTAGGTGCCGTCCTTGATGATGTCGGCGATGGCGTGGTCGAGCTTCGCCTTCAGGTCGGCATCATCTTTGCGCAGACCAATGCCGGCGCCGTTTCCGAGTGTCTTCGGATCGTCGATGTCCTTTCCGGCGAACTCGAAGCCTGTGCCACGCGGCGTCTTCAGGAAGCCGATGTCAGCTTCGACAGCGTCTTGCAGCGAAGCGTCCAGGCGACCCGACAGCAGGTCGGTGTAGACCTGGTCCTGGTTCTGATACGGCACAACCTTGATGCCCTTCGGCTCCCAATAGGTCTTCGCGTAGGTTTCCTGGATGGTGCCCTGTTCGACGCCGACCGCCTTGCCCTTGAGCGAATCCGCGCTCGGCTGGATGTTCGAGCCGGTCTTCGCGACGAGTCGCGTCGGCGTGTTGAACAGTTTCGACGAGAAGGCGATCTGTTCAGCACGTTGCGGCGTCATTGACATAGACGACAGCACGCCGTCGAACTTCTTGGCCTTCAGGGCAGGGATCATGCCGTCGAAGTCGTTTTCGACCCACACGCACCTGGCAGCGAGGCGCTTGCAGATTTCATTGCCGAGGTCGATATCGAACCCGGCCAGTTTGCCGTCGGCGCCTTTCGATTCAAACGGGGGATAGCTGGCATCGACGCCGAAGCGGATCGTCGACCAGTCTTTTGCGTGGGCACCGGTGGCCATGATTGCGAGTGCCATACACAGAGCGAGCTTCTTCATGAGATCTCCAGAAATTTGCGTCGTGATACCAGGCACTGCAGGAGACCGGGCGTTCCGCAGTGGCTGGACAATATTCAGAGTTGTATAGACATATAAGGCGTCGCAAGTAGGTAATGATCCGCTTCCGCCAACTTGTACATACAAGATATTCGATCGATATCCCCCACACAACTAGGGTTTTCTCCCGCCGAAGCTGGCATGGACAAGTGCATTACGAGGGCATTTCAAATTGCCAACGAAACGAAACGAGTCCAAAAAACGCGACTCAGGACGATCTTGTATATACAGAACCGAAAGTGCCTACACGTGTCTTAGTTGTCTATACAAAATAAATTTTTTGCACGTGGGCTTGCCTTCTGCGATTCGTGAGACGTCCATCAGGTCATCGACGAGCCGGGCCATCAGCGGGACCTGGCGTTCCAGCACACCGCGTGACCAGATGACCTGCTGGTCGGAAAACTCCTTCATCAAAAACAGGCGAACGGCAACCTGGATTGGCGCCAGGGGATTGCGCAGTTCATGAGCCACTGTTGCGAGGAATTCCGAAGCCGACACAGGAGCCAACGCGTTCGCTTATGGCCACCGTTGCGTCCACCGGCGCTCATATTCCATGGCGTCGAAGTGTTCGACGAGAAAGTCAATGAACGCGCGCACTTTGGAGGGCACATATTTGCGGTTCGGATACGCAATGTTCACCTTCAACCTTGGCAGATCCCAATCGTCGATAACCGGTACGAGGCGCCCAGCCACTACGTCGTCGTGAACGATGTACACCGGCTGGATGACGATTCCGAGGCCGTTCAAACCTGCATTACAGATCACCTGTCCTTCGTTCGACTCGAGCAGTCCGGTGATCTTGACGGTATGCGTTTCAGCGCCCTGCGAGAACGTCAGCTCATGCGGATTGTTCGCGAGCGTATAGATCAGAAACTGGTGGCCGGCCAGGTCTTCTAGCGTTCTCGGCACGCCGTGGCGCTCAAGATATTCGGGCGACGCGGCCAGAATACGCCGTGTTTCGGCGAGGCGACGGATCACCAGGCCCGAATCGCTTTCATGTTCGCGGGTGCGGATGGCGAGATCAATGCCACTCTCGATCAGGTCGAAGTAGCGGTTGGCGGCAGTGATGGCGACATCCAGCTTTGGGTGCCGTGCGGTGAACTCGGGCAGAAGCGGCGCGATGATCTGCGAGCAGAACGAGACCGATCCCGTGATCCGCAGTGTCCCGGACGGACTTAGCAGGGCCGAATTCACCTGAGCCTCAGCTTCCTGCATTTCGGAGGCGATATTGCGGCAGCGTCGATAGAACTCGTCGCCAACCTCGGTCAGGTACAGACGCCGTGTGTTGCGCTCGACCAGACGTGCGCCGAGCCGTTGCTCGAGATTGGCCAGGTGCCGGCCTGCGGCGGACGTCGACAGACCCAGCACCTCAGCCGCTCTCGAAATGCTGCCGCGCTCCGCAGTTTCGATGAAAAGCTGCACCTCCACCCACTTGTCCAAAGGCGTCTCCTGTCCGTTCCCATGCAACTGGTTGCGGTTTCCCGCAACACGGGATTGTGTTTCCCGCAGCAGAGCTTTTTCCCCGGCTGGCGGCAGACTATATTTTGTACCAAAGCACACATGAATTGGAGACAGCATGCGAAACGTTGATGAAGACACGATTACCCAGATCGTCCTGGCGCGCCACGCAGAGGCCCGAAATCCGCGTCTCAAGCAGATCATGACCAGCGTCGTCCAGCATCTTCACGCGTTTGCCCGCGACGTCGAGCTGACCGAGGAGGAATGGTTTGCGGGCATCCAGTTTCTGACCGATGTTGGGCACATCACCGACGACAAGCGGCAGGAGTTCATTCTGCTTTCAGACACGCTTGGCCTGTCGATGCTGGTCACCGCGCTCAACAACCGTAAGCCTGTCGGCTGTACCGAGTCGACGGTATTCGGGCCGTTCTTCGTGGAGAACGCGCCGGAGTACGAGAATGGCGACGACGTGGCGAACGGCGCCAAGGGCGAGCCCTGTTTCGTAACAGGGCGCGTCACGGGGCTGGCTGGCGAACCGGTGCCGAACGCACATATCGAGGTTTGGCAGGCGGACTCGGACGGCTTCTACGACGTGCAGTACGAAGACGCGACGCAAAGCCAGGGGCGCGGCGCGCTGAAGAGTCTCGCCGACGGCACGTTCCACTTCCGCTCGATCACCGCGGAGTCCTATCCAATTCCGCACGACGGCCCGGTGGGTCGAATGCTGAAGGCACTCGGGCGCCACCCGTGGCGGCCGGCGCATCTGCACTTCATGATCGACGCACCAGGCTACGAACGCCTGATCACCCACGTGTTCCGTTCGGGCGACGAATACCTGGACTCCGACGCGGTCTTCGGCGTGCGTTCATCGCTGATTGCGAACTGGCAGCGCCATGAGACGGGCAACGCGCCGGACGGCACCCAGATCGACACACCGTTTAGCACGCTCGACTTTACTTTTGTTCTCAACCGCGCGGACGGCGCGGGTAACCGTCGAGCGTAGCTTCCGCGAGTTCTCGCGCCCTTGCGCAGTGGCGAGCAGCACACTTCAGCCGGGTCGGCAGACGCTGGCCTAGCAACACGCCCATCGATAGAGACAGAGTGAACTCATGATCAAGCACATCGTGATGTGGAACCTGAAGGGCAACACACCCGACGAGAAAGCAACGTCTGTTCGCCGTCTCAAGGCGGCATTCGAAGGACTGGTCGGCAAGATTCCCGGACTGCTGCACATGGAAATCGGCGTGGACACGAGCCATGTCGATTACGCGTGCGACGTCGTGCTTTATTCGGAATTCGACTCGCACGAGTCGCTGTTGGCTTATGCGGTCCACGCCGAACATCTGCGCGTGAAGGCGGAACTGGGTGATCTGCGGATTGGGCGCTACCAGGTGGATTACCAGAGCGCGCCGGTTTCGATGCGTGCCGTGGCTTGAACGCGAGCCGGACATAGCCGGCCGCCTGCTGGAGGAGACAATAGATGACACGCAAGCTGATCAAGGGCGGATACGTCGTCTCGATGGACGCGCGTATCGGCTCAGGCGAACTGGACGTACTGATCGACGGCAGCCGCATTGGAGACGTCGCGCGCGGCCTCGATGTGGACGATGCGGAAGCGGTCGACGCGCGCGGCTGCATCGTGCTGCCGGGCCTTGTTAACGCCCATTTGCACACATGGCAGACCGCGTTGCGCGGCCTCGCGTCGAACTGGACGCTGCCGCAATACTTCCGTAGCGTGCACGCGGGCCTCGCTGCGCTGTTTACGCCGGACGATCTGTTTATCGGCACACTGGCCGGCGCACTGAACCAGCTCGACTGCGGCACCACGACGCTCGGCGACTGGTGCCATAACAATCCGACGCCGACCCATACTGACCGCGCGATCGACGGGCTGATCGAAGCAGGGATACGTGGGGTATTCCTGCATGGCTCACCGAAACCCGATCCGAAGCCCGGTCAAAAGCATTTCAGCGAAATTCCGCATCCGCGCGCCGAGATTGAACGGCTGCTGAAGCACCGTCTCACGAATCGCGATGCGCTGGTCACACTGGGCATGGCGATCCTCGGGCCTCACTACTCGACCTATGAAGTCTCCGTGCACGACTTCCGGCTCGCGCACGAGTATGGCCTCGTTGCAAGCATGCATTGCGCGGGTCTCGACGCCAAAACGCCCGACGGCTGGGAACGCCTCGCGGCAGAAGGATTGCTCGACGCGCATACCAACGTTGTGCACGGCAACAACCTCACGGACGCGCAACTGCAACTGATGCTTGATTGCGGCGTCACGTTCTCGATCGCGCCGGAAACTGAAATGCTGCAAGGCCATGGGCATCCCATCACCGGGCGCCTGCGGGATGCGGGTCATGCGCCCTCGCTTGGGGTCGATCTGGAATCCGCAATTGCCGGCGACATGTTCACGGTCGCGCGCATGGCGCTGGCTTCGCAACGTGCGCTCGACAATGCTGCGTCGCGTCAGACAAAAGGCCAGCTGCCGCCGACGTCGACGATGTCGTGCAACGACGCGCTCGCCTGGATCACGCTACGCGGCGCCGAGGCGCTCGGGCTCGCCGATCGTATCGGGTCGCTCACGCCAGGCAAGCAGGCCGATGTGATCCTGGTGCGCGCCGATACCTTGAACATGCGCCCGCTGCATGACCCCGTGGCGGCCGCAATCATGCAGGGCAGCCCCGCAAACATCGATACGGTAATCGTGGACGGCGAGTTCAGGAAGCGGCACGGCAAGCTGCTGTACGCGTCGCTCGCGCGCCGTCTGGAGGAGCTCGACGCATCGGGGCGGCGCATCGCTAACGGGCTGAACAACCTGCTTGCCGCGCATTGACGCACGAGCGCTTTCGTCTTTTGTCATTTCAGGAGCCACGTCATGAATGAAGCGAAGCCGGCCACGCGGGTCGGATTCATTGGTATCGGCAACATGGGACTGCCAATGGGCACGAATCTGCTCAAAGCGGGCTACCCGGTCATTGCATTTGACCGCGCCAAGGACCGGCTGGGCGAGATCGTCTCTCGCGGCGCGGTGCGCGCGGAGTCGGTGGCGCAGGTGGCCCGCGAGGCGGACGTGGTGTTCACGTCCTTGCCGAATGACGCGATCCTTCGCAGCGTCGCGCTCGGTGACGGCGGCGTCGTTGCGAATGCAGGTGCCGGCACGATCTACATGGACACGAGTACCGTGTCACCGGCCGTGTCGGCTGAGGTTGCCGAGGCTGCGCGCGAACATGGCGTGCGCTATCTGCGCACGACGGTGTCGGGGAACGGTGTCGTCGCGGCGGCGGCCGCGCTCACCGTGATGGCTTCAGGGCCACGCGAGGCATACGACGTAGTGCTGCCGTTGATCAATGCGATCGGACGTCGCGCGTTCTATCTGGGCGAGGCCGAAGAGGCGCGTCTGATGAAGCTTGCGGTCAATCTGATGATTTCGGTCTCGTCGGGCATGATCGGCGAGGCGTTGACGCTTGGCCGCAAGAGCGGACTCGACTGGTCGCAGATGCTGGAAGTCCTCGCGTCGAGTCATGTCGCCTCACCGATGGTCCTGTACAAGGTGCCGCCGCTAAAAGAGCGCGACTTCAGCTCGACGATGTCAGCGATCACGCAGACCAAAGACGTCGACCTGATTCTCGATTGCGCGGCGGCGAGCCACGTACCGCTGCCTCTCACGTCGGCGGTGCGCGGCCTGTTTCAAGGATTGATCTCGACTGGCGGCGGCGAAGACGACTACATCGCGCTGGTGCATCACGTCGAAGCGCTGTCGGGGGTGGTATGAACGCTTCCATTGCGCACTCTCGTTCGCTGCTCCGCACGGAGGCGACATGAACGCACATTCAGGACGTCTTGCGTCGTTGCGCAGCGCGCTGCCGTTCGGCAGCGGCGGCACGCGCCCTGACGACGCCCCAGTGAACCCGTCCGCGGACACGGGTACAAATTCCGCCCGCGCCGCGCGCGACGGCGAGCCGCTGCTCGAACTGCGCGGCATCGCCAAGCAGTTTCCTGGCGTGCGTGCGCTCGACGGCGTGAGCTTCGCGGTCCGTGCGGGTGAAGTGCATATGCTGCTCGGCGAAAACGGCGCCGGCAAGTCGACGCTGATGAAAGTCATGAGCGGCGTCTATCGCGCCGACGAGGGCACCTTCATGCATCTCGGTCAGCCGGTGCAGATCCAGTCCCCGAAAGACGCGCAGGCGCTTGGTGTGGCGGTGATTTATCAGGAGTTCTCACTGGTGCCGCACCTCGACATCGCGCAGA
Organism: Paraburkholderia sp.; assembly: GCF_049581445.1. Lineage (GTDB taxonomy): Bacteria > Pseudomonadota > Gammaproteobacteria > Burkholderiales > Burkholderiaceae > Paraburkholderia. The sequence goes on from NZ_JBAURZ010000225.1 coordinate 60,462, forward strand.
ACATCTTCATTGGCCGCGAGTATCCGGGGCGGTTGCCGGGAACCATTGATAACGCACGCGCGCACATCGAAGCGAAGAAGGTACTGGACCTGCTTGGGTTCGATTGCGACACCCATACACCGGTCGAACGGCTGGGCGTTGCGCAGCAGCAGATGGTCGAAATTGCCAAGGCGCTGTCGCAGCGTGCCCGCATTCTGGTGATGGACGAGCCCACCGCGCCGCTTTCGGAGCGCGAAACGGAGAACCTGTTCCGCGTCATCCGCATGCTGAAACAGGATGGCGTCGCGATCGTCTACATCTCGCACCGGATGAGCGAAGTGTTTGCACTTGGTGAACGCATCACGGTGCTGCGCGACGGCCGTATGGTCGGCGCGACTCGCCCAGCCGACACCACGCCAGCTGAACTTGTTCGCATGATGGTGGGCCGGGATGTCGACCTGACCTACGCGCGCCGCTTTTGCGACACGCCGGGCCAGCCTGCGCTGGTCATGCGCGGCGTCCATTCGCCGAACGGCATCCACGACGTCAACCTGGAAGTGCGTGCGGGCGAGATCGTCGGACTCGCGGGGTTGGTGGGTTCGGGGCGCTCGGAAGTGGCGCGCGCGGCCTTCGGCATCGACCCGGTTAGCGCTGGCGAAGTCGACGTGTTCGGCAAGCGGCGGCGCGGCGAACCCCACGAGTCGGTCAAGCTCGGCATGGCGCTGATTCCAGAGAGCCGTAAGCACGAGGGCCTCGCGGTCACGCGCTCGGTCGGCGACAACCTGATGTTGTCGGGGCTTGGGAAGCTGTTCCCCGGTGGCTGGTTCCGTCCGCGTGAGGCGCGTCAGTTGGCCCGCGACATGATTGCCGAATTGCGCATCGCGACGCCGACCGTCGGACGCCGTACGGCATTTCTAAGCGGCGGCAACCAACAGAAAATTGTGATCGGAAAATGGCTGGCCACTGAGGCTCGTCTCCTGATTTTCGACGAACCGACACGCGGCATTGACGTCGGCGCAAAGGCCGAAATCTTCGCGCTGATCAGCAAGCTGGTCGAAGAGGGTGCGGCGGTGCTGCTGATCAGTTCCGAACTGCCGGAGATCGTGCATGTGTGCGATCGCGCGTATGTGATGCGCGAGGGCACAGTGGCCGGTCACCTGAACCGCGATCAGTTGTCGGAAGAAAACCTTCTCGCCTTGGGGATGCATGATGCGTAATGCACAGGTTATGGACGCGCCGCACAACTGGATGGCAGTGCCTGCCCGCGTGCCGGGTGTCGCCTGGATGATGGTGGCGATGCTGGTAGGGTTCACGGCGCTGAATCGCCAGTTTGTTGATGTGGCGAATCTCGTCAATATCGGTTCGCAGTCTTCGATTCTTTTGCTGATTGCGCTGCCGATGACCTTCGTCATCCTGACCGAAGGTATCGACGTGTCGGCTGGCGCGGTGGCGGCGGCTTCGAGTGTCGCGCTCGGTTGTGTGATGCAGGCAGGCGCGCACACATGGCTTGGCATCGTGGTCGCCATCGGCACCGGCGCGCTGTTCGGTCTTGTCAACGGTTCGCTGATTGCGTGGCTCAGGCTGCCGCCATTCGTCGTCACACTCGGCACGATGGGGATGGCCCAGGGTATCGCACTGCTGCTGAGCGGCGGCCAGAGCATTACCGGGATCGGTACGGCAATCCCCGTCCTCTACAACGGCGCGGTGCTTGGCGTGCCCGCTCCGCTAATCGTTGCGGTGCTCGCTTATGCGTTGAATCACGTTCTCATGTATCGCAGCCGCGTCGGCATCTATGCGCGAGCGATCGGCGGCAATCCCGAGTCGTTGCGATTTGCGGGCGTCTCCGCGCGTGCCTGGCAGATCGGTATCTATACGTTTGCGGGGGCAATGTTCGGCATCGCCGCGGTGCTGCTGACGGCCCGCATGAGTACGGCGCATCCAACCGCCTCGCTCGGACTCGAGTTCGACGCGATTGCTGCGGTGATCGTCGGTGGCACGTCGTTCGAGAAAGGCAAGGGCGGTCTTCCCGGCACGCTACTGGGCGTGCTCACGATTGGCATGCTGCGCAATGGTCTCGATCTGGTCGGCGTGCCGTCGTCGGTGCAGGTGTCGTGCATCGGTGTGCTGGTGCTGCTTGCTCTCTTCGTCGAAGGATGGAAGACACGATGAACTACCACCGCGCTGACTATTGCTTACCGCGGGAGGCAAGATGAACTACCCCCACGCTCACAACTGTTCGCTGCCCCCCAAGGGGGCGGTTGCCTCCCTCGGGGCGGCCCACCGGGAGGCATCATGAACTCGCTTACCTCATTTTCCGGCCTGCTCAAGCCGGGCGAAAACTTCTCGAAGCTCGCGTCGCGGCTCGCGGCCGTGTTGATCGTCGCCGTGGCGCTGTCGTTCGCAAGCGATGCGTTTCTCACCCCGGGCAATCTGCTTAACGTGCTGCGCCAGGCCAGCCTGCTGTTCCTGATGGCATCGGGCCTTACGCTGGTCGTGCTGACGGCTGGCATCGACCTGTCGATCGGTGCGAACGTCGCATTGTCAGCGTGCCTCGCCGGCACCGTAATCAAGGCCACGGGGTCACCGCTCGCCGGCGCGGCTGTGGCGTTAGCGAGCGGCACGCTGGTGGGGCTCGTGAATGGCGGCCTGGTGGCCGTCCTGCGGATGCCATCGTTCATCGCGACCTACGGAATGATGTGGCTGATCAACGGCTATACCTATTACTTCATGGCCGGCAACACGATCTACGGCTTCCCGCATGGGTTCCGTCAACTGGGCAGCGGTTATCTGTTTTCGATTCCGGTGCCGGTCTATCTGATGCTGGTGTTTCTCGCGCTCGCGGCGTTGTTCGCCGGGCGGACCATTTATGGTCAGCAGGTCTACGCGATTGGCTCGAACCCGGTTGCCGCGCGTTTTTCCGGTGTGCCCGTGAAAAGCAGGCTGGTGCTGGTGTACACGCTAAGCGGCTTGATGGCCGGCCTCGGCAGTCTTGTCTTTCTCGCCCGGCTGAACTCGGCGGAAGGCGACATCGGCGAGCCACTGACGCTGCCGGCCATTGCCGCGGTACTAATCGGCGGAACTTCTCTCTTCGGCGGCATCGGCACGCCGTACGGCACGCTGATCGGTGCGCTGTTGCTGACGCTCGTGTTGAACGGCCTGAACCTGCTCAACATCGACGCGAACTGGCAACCGTTCGTGACGGGCGCAATCATCATCGTCGCGGTGCTGGTGGACTCGCTAAGCCGTCGGCGACAGGAAGCGCGCGCCTAGCGTGTGCAGCTTTACATGGCAGTGGAGTGGGCGTTCCGCGTGGGACCAGAGTAACGCGCTAAAACGCGAACGCTGGTCGACACTGGAGAACATCGGGATGAATCGAGGAGCGATGATGGCGCATGATTTGCGGCGAGTGGTGTGGCTGGGAAATGGCAACACCGACACTGAAGGATTAAAGGACACGCTGACGCGCGAACTACGTGAACGCGATGTACGCGTGGAAATGTCGCCCGATGCGGCGTTCGACTCAGAAGCCGACGTGGTGATTACCGCCTGCGCGGACGACGACGAACTGCGAGCGCTTTTGCTGGGAACGGATGGAGTACTGAACGCAGTCCACGCAGGACTCCTGCTGGTTGATATCAGTCCCGTGAGCGAGCCGCTGTCGCGCGAGATTGACGCCGCAGCACAGCGCGCGAACGTCGCCTATCTGCGCGCGCCGCTGACGTTGGGGCCGGGGCAGGCTGGCGAGCGCGTCTATACCGCGATGGTCAGCGGGCCACGCGAAGCCCGGCAGCGCGCGGAGGTGCTGCTCCATGCGTTGGCGGGAAAGGTCATTTATCTCGGTGACGGTGACGAGGCGCGCGCGATGACGCGCGTACTCGACGTGATGACGGGTGTGTCAATGGCGATGTGGGCGGAAGCGCTGGTATTCGGCGAAGCCGTCGGCCTTGACTGGCGCGAGATGCTCGATGTCATGCAGACCAGTGCGATCGGCTCGCCAGTAATCCAGTCGCACACGCCACAGGTCGCGCAGCGCGATTTCCATTCGCTGCCCGGTTGCAAACAGATGACTGAACGCCTCGGTGCGGCGCTCGCGCATGGCAAGGCGACGGGCACCGTGTTGATGCTGACGGGTCAGGCGCATCAGATGTATCTCGGTGCCATGCACCACGGCCTCGCGCAGCAGGGACTGACAGCGATCGTTCCATGGCTCGAGACGGCCGCGGGCGTGCGGCCCGATTCCACACAACCTGCGACGCGCTAATTCGGCGCAGTCCAGCGGTACGCGGGCCGAACGCCGCGAAAGGGAATAATGAACATGTCGAAGACACTATCAGCAGACGCACTCGATACGCTTTTTTTCCGTGCCCGGACTCAAAACGACTGGCTAGACAAGCCAGTGACCGATGAGCAATTGCACGCGCTCTATGACTTGATGAAACATGGCCCGACGAGCATGAATACGTCCCCGGCGCGCCTGGTCTTTCTGCGCACGCCCGAGGCGAAGGCGCGCCTGCTGCCCGCGCTGGCGCCAGGCAATGTCGACAAGACGCGCGCCGCCCCGGTGTGCGCGATCGTCGCTTACGACCGTCGCTTTCATGACCGCTTGCCTGTGCTGTTTCCGCATCGTGCCGATGCGAGCGGGATCTTCGAGGGCAAGTCCGATCTGATCGAAAGCACGGCGTTTCGTAACGGCAGCCTGCAGGGCGCCTACCTGATTGTCGCCGCGCGTGCGCTTGGACTCGACTGCGGGCCGATGTCGGGTTTCGACGCGCAAAAAGTCAACGACGCTTTCTTTCCGGACGGCGACGTCAAGGTCAATTTCCTTTGCAATCTGGGCTACGGCGATTCCGACAAGGTGCTTGGGCGGCTGCCGCGTCTTTCGTTCGACGAGGCCTGCACGTTGCTGTAACGGCGACTCTACGTCAAACATTGAGGTCACCCGGTCATGCTGGATTCGTTTATCTATCAGATGGTCCCGGCCCGAGTCGTGTTCGGCCGCGGCACGAGCGCGGCGCTGCCTGCCGAGGCGGAGCGCCTCGGTCTGAAC
>NZ_JBAURZ010000226.1:0-10032 GCF_049581445.1 Paraburkholderia sp.
CCGCAGCGCCGATCTGCGCGGCGCCGGCGAGCCTGCTGTCGCCTTCGTTGCGCGCGACAACCTGATCAATCGCCGTACGATCGAAAAGGCGTATCTGACCGCGATCGGCCAGGCGCGCACCGAGGTGCTGCTCGCTAATCCGTACTTCATGCCGGGGCGCAAGCTGCGCCGGGCGCTGACCTTTGCGGCGCGGCGCGGCGTCGAAGTAAAACTGATCATTGGCCGCAAGGAGTTCGCGGCGCTCGACTACGCCGTGCCCTTTCTGTACCGCTCGCTGCTCAAAGCCGGGGTGAAAATCGCGGAATACGAAAAGACCCTGTTGCATGGCAAGGTGGCCGTAGTCGATTCAAACTGGGGTACGGTGGGTTCGTCGAACCTCGACGCGCTGAGTCTCATGCTCAACAACGAGGCCAACGTGGTGTTGGTGGGCGACCGCCAGATCGACGTGCTACGCGAGTCGATCCTCGTCGCCTTCGACGAATCGCGCCGTATTGATCTCGCGCACTACGAAGCGCGTCCGGCTCACGAACGTATGCTGAACTGGCTGGCCTATACGGCCTACCGGACCGTGATGAAGCTGCTGACGGTCGGCGGCTACGACTAGCCAGGATAAACCCGCGCGCCAATCGCGCCGGGCGTCGCCGATTGACGCACCGCAAAACTGGACAGATAAATGCCTCTAAAAAATGTCCGTCGTCTGATTGACGTATGACGCAAAATTGAAGCTCCAGTTAGAAACCGGTTTCTAATAAAGTCCTTGTTTCGCGGACGGCACCACTTAATAATAGTACGGCCGTTCGATTTTCTTTCGGTCACATAAGAACGGTAAAACAGCTATGCGAAAAGGCGAACAAACGCGAGCCGCGATTCTCGAAGCAGCACTCGATCTGGCAAGCCGCGACGGACTAGAAGGTCTGACGATTGGGCTGCTGGCCGAGCGCATGCAGATGAGCAAGAGTGGGGTGTTTGCGCACTTCGGGTCGCGCGAAGACCTGCAGGTCGAAGTGGTGCGCGAATATCACCGTCGATTTGAAGACGAGGTGTTTTTCCCGAGCTTGCGTGAACCGCGTGGTTTGCCCCGGTTGCGCGCCATGATTTCCCGCTGGATTGAGAAGCGCATTCAGGAAGTCACCACTGGGTGCATTTACATCAGCGGTGCGGTCGAGTACGACGATCGCGCGGACAGCCAGGTGCGTGAGCAACTGGTGTCGAGCGTAACGATCTGGCGTGCGGCGCTGACCCGGGCGATTTCGCAGGCAATGGAAGAAGGGCATTTGCGGCCGGACACCGATCCGCAACTGATGCTCTTCGAACTGTACAGCTTCACGCTCGGCCTGCATCACGACGCACGCTTCCTGCATTTGCCCGATGCGGTGCGTCTCACGTGGGCCGCGCTCGAAAAACTGATTATTTCGTATCAAAGCGAAAGCCGTTAGCGGGGCGGCCGGATCCGACGGATTCAGCGGCGCTGAAAGGGTCCCAACCACACGGACCTGAGCTGACAGCCTGGCTTCTTGTCAAACTTTGGAGAGAGTCATGGGACAGTACGCCGCGCCATTGCGCGACATGCAATTCGTGTTGCACGAGCTGCTTAACGTCGAGGCCGAAATCAAGCAGATGCCGAAGCACGCGGATCTCGACGCAGACACGATCAATGCCGTGCTCGAAGAAGCCGGCAAGTTCTGCTCCGAAGTGCTGTTCCCGCTCAATCAGAGCGGCGACCAGGAAGGCTGCACGTACGTCGGCGACGGCGTCGTGACCACGCCGAAGGGCTTTAAAGAAGCCTACAAGCAATATGTTGAAGCTGGCTGGCCGGCGCTGGGTTGCGATCCGGAATACGGTGGCCAGGGGTTGCCTGCGTTCGTCAACAACGCGCTCTACGAAATGCTCAACTCGGCGAACCAGGCCTGGACCATGTACCCGGGTCTGTCGCACGGCGCGTACGAGTGCGTGCATGCGCACGGTACGCCAGAATTGCAGCAGATGTATCTGCCCAAGCTGGTCTCCGGCACCTGGACCGGCACGATGTGCCTGACCGAACCGCATTGCGGCACGGACCTCGGTATCCTGCGCACCAAGGCCGAGCCGAATAGCGACGGCTCTTACGCCATCAGTGGTACGAAGATTTTCATCTCCAGTGGCGAACACGATCTCGCGGAGAATATCGTTCACCTGGTGCTCGCGCGTCTGCCGGATGCGCCCAAGGGCACCAAGGGCATTTCACTGTTCATCGTGCCGAAGTTCGTGCCGAACGGGTCAGGCGAACCCGGTGAGCGCAACGGCGTGAAGTGCGGCTCCATCGAACACAAGATGGGCATTCACGGCAACGCTACTTGCGTGATCAACCTGGACAACGCGAAGGGCTGGCTGGTCGGTGAGCCGAACAAGGGCTTGAACGCCATGTTCGTGATGATGAACGCCGCCCGTCTGGGCGTCGGCATGCAGAGCCTGGGCCTGACCGAAATTGGCTACCAGAATTCACTGACATACGCGAAAGAGCGCCTGCAGATGCGTTCGCTGACCGGCCCGAAGGCGCCGGAAAAAGCCGCTGATCCGATTATCGTGCATCCGGACGTGCGCCGCATGCTGCTCACGCAGAAAGCCTACGCCGAAGGTGCGCGGGCGTTCTCGTACTGGTCTGCGCTGCACATCGACAAGGAACTGTCGCACGCTGATGAATCGGTGCGCAAGGAAGCGGAGGATCTGGTCGCACTGCTCACGCCGATCCTGAAGGCATTCCTCTCGGACAACGCGTTCGAAAGCACCAACCACGCCATGCAGATCTACGGCGGCCACGGCTTTATCGCCGAGTGGGGCATGGAGCAATACGTGCGCGACGCGCGGATCAACATGATCTACGAAGGCACCAACGCGATTCAGGCGCTCGACCTGCTGGGCCGCAAGATCCTCGGCGACATGGGCGCGAAGATGAAGCGCTTCGGCAAGCTGGTGACGGAATTCGTCGAAGCTGAAGGCATCAAGCCGGAAATGCAGGAATTCGTGAACCCGCTCGCCGATATCGGCGACAAGGTGCAGAAGCTGACCATGGAAATCGGCATGAAGGCGATGCAGAACCAGGACGAAGTCGGCGCCGCGGCTGTACCGTATCTGCGTACCGTCGGTCACCTGGTGTTCTCGTACTTCTGGGCGCGCATGGCACGCATCGCACTGGACAAGGAAGCTTCCGGCGATCCGTTCTACAAGGCCAAGCTCGCCACCGCACGCTTCTACTTCGCGAAGCTGCTGCCGGAAACGGCCATGACGATTCGCCAGGCACGCGCCGGTTCGAAGTCGCTGATGGAAGTCGAAGAATCGCTGTTCTAAGCACACATCAAGGCAAGCGCCACGTCTGAGCATTCAGCGTGGCGTCCTCAACGGCCAACGCCACACATTGCGAGAAACCCGCGCTGCTGAAGCGCGGACCCCTACGCGACACCGCATAACTCCCCGGAGGAACGACGTGAGCAATCTGATCATTCGCAAGGTAGCCGTACTCGGCGCCGGCGTGATGGGCGCGCAGATCGCCGCGCACCTGATTAACGCCAAGGTGCCCGTGCTGCTGTTCGACCTGCCCGCAAAGGAAGGCCCGAAAAATGCCATCGCCCTGAAGGCGATCGAGAATCTGAAGAAGCTGTCGCCGGCGCCGTTCGGCGTGAAGGACGACGCGCAATACATCCAGGCCGCCAACTACGACGACGATATCGAGAAGCTCGCCGAATGCGACCTCGTGATCGAAGCGATCGCTGAACGCATGGACTGGAAGCACGACCTGTACAAGAAGGTCTCGCCGCATATCGCCCCGAACGCGATCTTCGCGAGCAATACGTCGGGTCTATCGATCACCGAACTGTCGCAAGGTTTCTCGGATGAACTGAAGTCGCGCTTCTGCGGCGTGCACTTCTTCAATCCGCCGCGCTACATGCATCTGGTCGAATTGATCCCGACCGCGACGACGCGTCCGGAAATCCTCGATCAACTCGAATCGTTCCTGACGAGCGTGGTCGGCAAGGGTGTCGTGCGTGCAAAAGACACGCCGAACTTCATCGCCAACCGCGTCGGCATTTTCTCGATCCTCGCCGTGATCACCGAAGCGGCCAAGTTCGGTCTGCGTTTCGATGAAGTGGACGATTTGACCGGTTCACGTCTGGGCCGTGCGAAGTCCGCTACGTTCCGCACTGCTGACGTGGTCGGTCTCGACACGATGGCGCACGTCATCAAGACGATGCAGGACAACCTGAAGGACGATCCGTTCTTCCCGGTCTACGAAACGCCTGCCGTGCTGGCCGAACTGGTGAAGAAGGGCGCGCTGGGTCAAAAGACCGGCGGCGGCTTCTACAAGAAGGAAGGCAAGGCGATCAAGGTGCTCGATCCGAAGACGGGCACGTACGTCGACGGTGGCGCAAAGGCCGACGAACTGGTGGGCCGTATCCTGAAGCGTCCGCCGGCAGAGCGTCTGAAGTTGCTGCGCGAATCGGAACATCCGCAGGCGCAGTTCCTGTGGTCGATCTTCCGGGACGTGTTCCACTATATCGGCGTGCATCTGGAATCGATCGCAGACAACGCGCGTGATGTAGACCTCGCGATCCGCTGGGGCTTCGGCTGGAACGAAGGTCCGTTCGAAGGCTGGCAGACGGCCGGCTGGAAGCAGGTTGCCGAGTGGGTGCAGGAAGACATCGCGGCTGGCAAGGCGCTGTCGACGGCACCGCTGCCGTCATGGGTGCTCGAAGGTCCGGTTGCAGAAAAGGGCGGTGTACACACGAACGAAGGTTCGTGGTCGCCGGCTTCGAAGACGTTCGTGCCGCGCTCGTCGTTGAGCGTCTACGACAAGCAAGTATTCCGCGCGCCGCTGGTCGGCGAGACGGGTGTCGATCCGAAGACCTACGGCAAGACGCTGTTCGAAACCGAAGCCGTGCGCGCATGGGTCGACGACCGCGCGGGCGAGAACGACGTCCTGATCGTCTCGTTCAAGAGCAAGATGAACACGATTGGACCGTCGGTCATCGACGGTCTGACGCAGGCAATCGAACTGGCCGAGAAGGACTACAAGGGCCTGGTGGTGTGGCAACCCACGTCGCTGAAACTCGGCACGCCGGGTGGTCCGTTCTCCGCAGGCGCGAACCTCGAAGAAGCAATGCCCGCGTTCATGATGGGCGGTGCGAAGGGCATCGAGCCGTTCGTGAAGAAATTCCAGTACGGCATGCTGCGTGTGAAGTACGCCAGTGTGCCGGTCATTGCTGCTGTGTCTGGGATTGCGCTTGGCGGTGGTTGCGAACTGGCGCTGCACAGCGCAAAGCGTGTCGCGCACATCGAAAGCTATCTGGGTCTCGTGGAAGTGGGTGTGGGGCTGGTGCCTGCAGGCGGTGGTCTGAAGGAAGCCGCGCTGCGTGCTGCGGAAGCCGCTACGCAAGTTGGCGCTACGAATGATCTGCTGAAGTTTGTTCAGAAGTCGTTCGAGAACGCCGCGATGGCCAAGGTCTCGGCCTCCGCGCTGGACGCCCGGACGATGGGCTACCTGAAGCCGTCCGACACGATCGTCTTCAACGTGTTCGAACTGCTCGACGTTGCCAAGAAAGAAGCGCGTGCGTTGTCGGCTGCGGGCTACCGTCCGCCGCTGCGCGTGACGCAGGTGCCGGTGGCAGGTCGCTCGGCGATCGCGACCATCAAGGCGTCGCTCGTCAACATGCGTGATGGCCGCTTCATCAGCGAGCACGACTATCTGATCGCGAGCCGCATCGCTGAAGCCGTGTGCGGTGGTGATGTCGAAGCGGGCAGCCTGGTCGACGAAGAATGGCTGTTGCAACTCGAGCGCCGTGCGTTCGTCGATCTGCTCGGCACGCAAAAGACGCAGGAACGAATCATGGGCATGTTGCAAACCGGTAAGCCGGTGCGCAACTGAGGCACGACGATCCGACCGCAACAAATTGCATGGGACGGGAGTAAGCGCTAATGCGCAAACTCCCGTCGACAAAGGAGCTTTAAATGACAAAGCAATTGCAAGACGCATACATCGTCGCAGCGAGCCGTACGCCGATCGGCAAGGCGCCGCGCGGCATGTTCAAGAACACGCGCCCGGACGAGCTGCTGGTCCACGCGATCAAGTCGGCCGTGGCGCAAGTGCCGGGCCTCGACACCAAGGTGATCGAAGACGCGATCATTGGCTGTGCGATTCCGGAAGCGGAGCAAGGCCTGAACGTCGCGCGGATGGGCGCATTGCTGGCCGGTCTGCCGAACTCGGTGGGTGGCGTCACAGTGAACCGCTTCTGCGCGTCGGGTCTGACCGCGCTGGCGATGGCCGCTGACCGCATCCGCGTCGGCGAGTCGGACGCGATGATCGCGGGCGGCTGCGAATCGATGAGCATGGTGCCGATGATGGGCAACAAGCCGTCGATGTCGCCGCACATCTTCGATCGCAGCGAAGACTTCGGTATCGCTTACGGCATGGGCCTGACGGCCGAGAAGGTCGCCGAGCGCTGGAAGATCAGCCGCGAAGCGCAGGACCAGTTCTCGGTCGAATCGCACCGTCGCGCGTTCGCCGCGCAGCAAGCCGGTGAGTTCAACGACGAAATCGCCGCCTACACGATCACCGAGCGCTTCCCTGACCTCGCCACCGGCGAAGTGAAGGTGAAGACGCGCGAAGTTTCGCTGGATGAAGGTCCGCGCGCGGACACGTCCATGGAAGGCCTCGCCAAGCTGCGCACCGTGTTCGCCAACAAGGGTTCGGTCACGGCCGGTAACAGCTCGCAAACGTCGGACGGCGCAGGCGCGCTGATCGTCGTGTCGGAAAAGATGCTGAAGGAATTCAATCTGACGCCGCTCGCGCGTTTCGTCAGCTTCGCCGTGCGCGGCGTGCCGCCGGAAATCATGGGCATCGGTCCAAAAGAAGCGATTCCGGCCGCGCTGAAGGCAGCGGGTCTGAAGCAGGAAGATCTGGACTGGATCGAACTGAACGAAGCGTTTGCTGCACAGTCGCTGGCGGTGATCCAGGATCTGGGTCTCGATCCGTCGAAGATCAACCCGCTGGGTGGCGCGATTGCGTTGGGCCACCCGCTCGGCGCGACGGGCGCGATTCGTGCGTCGACGGTCGTACACGGCCTGCGTCGCCGCAACTACAAGTACGGCATGATCACCATGTGCGTCGGTACGGGGATGGGCGCAGCGGGCATCATTGAGCGTCTGTAATCGTGTTCGCCCCGGTCCCTTGAAGACCGCAGAACGGTTCGCAGGCCGCGCGGCTGGCGAACCGTTTTTCCATTCAGCCGCAGCATGGCGCAGTGAACCGCATTGAACCGCTGTGAGCAGTACAACGAGGAGATGACGATGGATATTCTGGTCGAGCGCGCAGACGGCGTGCTGACAATTGCATTCAACCGCCCGGACAAGAAGAACGCGATCACGGCCGCGATGTACCAGACCATGGCCGATGCAATGGTCGAAGCACAGTCCGACGCTGCGGTACGCGCCATCCTGATTCGCGGCAGCGCGGGCATCTTCAGCGCTGGCAACGATCTCGAAGACTTCATGAAGACGCCGCCGATGGGCGAAAGCGCGCCGGTGTTCCAGTTCCTGCGGGCGATCAGCGCCGCGGAAAAGCCGGTGGTGGCGTCGGTGGCGGGCCCGGCGGTCGGTATCGGCACGACGCTTTTGCTGCATTGCGATCTGGTTTACGCCGCCGACACCGCGATTTTCTCGTTGCCGTTTGCGCAGCTTGGACTGTGCCCGGAAGCGGCGTCGAGCTTGCTGTTGCCGCGCGTGGCCGGTTATCAGGTTGCCGCTGAAAAGCTGCTGCTGGGCGACGCCTTCGACGCGCGCGAAGCGCAGCGCATGGGCTTCGTGAACCGCCTGCTGCCTGCTGCTGAAGTCGACGCCTTTGCGCTCGCACAGGCGGCCAAGCTGGCGTCGTTGCCGGCTGCCTCACTGCGCGTCACCAAGACGCTGATGAAGCGTGCCAGCCAGCATGAACTGCAGACTCAAATGAGCGACGAGGCGGTGCACTTCGGCAAGATGCTGCTCGCGCCAGAGGCGCGTGAAGCGTTCAAGGCGTTCTTCGAAAAGCGCAAGCCGGATTTCCGGCAGTTTGATTGAGCTGGGCAGGCGGCCTGGCGGGGCATGGTCACCGCTTGGGTCGTCGCTTAGATTACGGTTCAGGTCGCCGCCGCCGTGTCGTAATCGACGTAGCCCGCCTCGCGGCAGAAGCTCACCAGCCGCACACTCGCCCGGCGGGCGATCGCAATGGCCAGCGACGACGGAGCCGAGATCGTCGCGAGCATCGGCACATCGACGCGCGCGGCTTTGCGCACCAGTTCGTAGCTTGCGCGGCTCGACAGGAACACGAAGCCCTCTTTAGTATCGGCGCGGTCCAGGATCAGTTGGCCGATCAGCTTGTCGAGTGCGTTGTGGCGCCCCACGTCTTCAAACGCAAGTTGTATTGCGCCTGATGCGTCGCACCATGCGGCCGCGTGCAAACCGCCGGTCAGACGGCTGAGCGCCTGATGTTCAGGTAACTCACGCGCTGCGCGGGCAATCGCATCCGGTGCCAACCGTTGCAAAAAGCCGGTGTCCGGCACACGCTCGGGTTTCAGATCCAGCAAATCGATGCTTTCGATGCCGCACACGCCGCAGCCGGTTCGCCCGGCCAGCGCGCGGCGCTTTTCCTTCAGCGCGACAAAGGCCTGTTGCACCACCTGCAATTGCACTTCGGCATGCGGTAATTCGCCGTCGTGCAGTTCGACTTCGATGTCCTGAATGTCGCTGCCGCGCGCCACAATGCCTTCGGAAATCGCAAAACCGACCGCGAATGCCTCCAGATCGCGCGGCGTACACATCATCACCGCATGCGAAATGCCGTTGAAAACCAGCGCCACCGGCCATTCCTGACCGACGTGGTCGGTGACGCTCTCCACTGCGGCGCCGCGATGCCGGCGCACCTGCTGTTCCACCGCGCCCGGTTGGCCGGCCGTTTCCAGTTCATTCAAAACCCGACTCCTTAACCGATCCGGCGCGCGCGGCTGCCAGTTCAAGTGCCCCCAAGCTGGGCCGCCGTTGCGCCAATAAGGTTCTAAAATACCTCAAGCCGGGTTTGCATGTTGCCTGCCATCCACGAGGACACTGTCATGGGACTCACCGAAGCACCCCTCCTGTTCGACTTCGAAGCCGAGTCTTCGGAGGATCTCACCTACATCCCGATGGCTGTACGTTTCAATCTGGACCGTTTCGGGCTGCGCATCTCGCTCGCTCAATGGCAGATGCTGCCGAAGGAAGACCGCAAACTGCTGGCGCGCTTTCCTGTAGAAGACGACGCCGTGATCGAGCCGAACTTCGACCACGCACTTTTCGAAATGCTACGCACGCATGCCAACGTCGAACCCGACTGGTTCACACCCGAAGAAGCGCCCGCATGGCGCCGCACGGATAGCGTGCCGGACGGCGTCATGCAACAGGCCAGCCTCGCGAGCCTGCACGCGCCGAGCACCGATCAATGGGCGCGGCTCGACCCGTTCAAGCGCTATGTGCTGGCCAAACTGTCGCGCAAGCCCGAAAGCAACCACGACTTTGTCCCGGCGATGAAGGAATTCGGGCTGGGCGATTAGGTCAGGCTGCCTAGCTCGCCAACAAAATATTTTCACCCTTCACCCTCAAGCTGTTCCGAACGCCGCCGTTATCCATAAGTTGGCGCGTAAAAGACCCGGCAGTTTCAGCGGCAGGCTGAACGACGCACACAAAGCGGCGACCCAGCGCGCTCCCGCCGGCAGAACGAATAACGTTCGGAACCCATGACTTCTTTTCTATCGAGGCAGCGGCTGCTGATCAATCTGGCAGTCGTCGCCGCCGCGGTCGGCGCAAACGCGTTCGTCGCCTATACGCAAATCTGTGGGCAACGCGAGGCGGCTCTTCGCACGCTGCGCTCGACTGACATCCGCGAGAATCTCGACGCCTATCGGGCCGCGCTCGACACCGGCCTCGCGACGCTTGGGCGCTTCGAGGCCACCGGTGAACCCGGCAGGCCCGACGCCGCGTCGGCCATGACGACATCTG
>NZ_JBAURZ010000227.1:0-30914 GCF_049581445.1 Paraburkholderia sp.
CCCGGGAGCCGCGCCGCGGCGCAGAGCAGGGGGTCGCATGACCCAGACGGCCAGGCCCGCCTTTGACGACCCTGTCTATCTCGCCAGGTTGCGGCGCGACCTGTTGCGCTTTGCGCGCCTCCAGTTACGCGACGCGGCCGCCGCGGAAGACGCCGTCCAGGAAGCGCTCGCAGCAGCCTGGACTCAGGCCGACCGGTTTGCCGCGCAATCTGAACACAAGACGTGGGTGTTCGGCATCCTGCGTCACAAACTCGTCGATTCGCTGCGTGCGCGCAAACGCACCGTTAGCTTGTCCGAGCTGGACGCCGAACTCGAGGATGAAGCGTTGCTGGACCGCGAATTGTTCAAGGACAACGGTCACTGGTCGCGCGAGGCCAAGCCGCGCCCCTGGCCGTCGCCGGAGACCGCGTTACGTCAACAGCAATTCTGGACGCTGTTCGAGATGTGTCTTGAACATCTACCCGAGCAGATTGGGCGTGTGTTCATGATGCGCGAATTCCTCGACCTCGAGACCGATGAAATCTGCACCGAACTGCAGATGACCGCAAATCACTGCAGTGTTCTGATCTACCGCGCACGTCTGCGATTGCGCACCTGCTTGAGCGAAAAGGGTCTTTCCAGAGAGGATGCGAATGGGGAAATGTAAAGACATCACGCGCCTGCTTTCGGACGCGCTCGACCGCCCGCTAACCGCCGGCGAATGGATCGCGGTCGGGCTGCATTTGCCGACATGCAGCGGCTGCCGCAACTATCGCAAGCACATTGGCCTCCTGCGCGCGGCGGCCCGCGAAGCGAGCGGTCTTGACCAGTCCGGGGAGGTCCGCTCGGACGACTGACAGCTTCGCTTGTCCGCTTGTTCGTCAAGCGTTGCGGGGAGCAGTTTCCAGCGGCAAGTCACCTTGCGGACGGCTTGCTAACGCTCGCCAGGCGGTATGGCGCCGTATTGCTGGAGCAACGCTGCGTGCGAAGCTTGATCAATCTCCGCGCGATGATGCTCGCTGTTAGCGGGATGTTTTGCGAGCATTGCGCGCGGACGAATCGGTCGGCGCTCAAAGTTACCACCGCAATTCGGACACACATTGCCGAGCACGTTCAACGCGCAACCTGCGCAAAACGTGCATTCGTAGGTGCAGATCATGGCATCAGCAGCGTTCGGCGGGAGTAGTTTGCCGCAGGCTTCGCACGACGGTCTCAGTTCTAGCATCAAAGGCTCCGGGTCAAGAAAAGGGAATGCGCGTTGCGTTGTTGTCGCGTCCTCCGATATTGGACGTGGACGATGTGAGCGGGCACGGGCCGACGCTTATGCCACCGGCCATCTCATGTCAGTACGCCCCACAGTACGAGTGTCAGCGCAAGGCCAACCACCGAGACAATGGTCTGCAAAATCGACCAGACGAACACCGTCTGCTTCAATTGCAGACCGAAGTATTCCCGCACCATCCAGAATCCCGCGTCATTCACGTGGCAGAAAAACACCGAACCCGCGCCGATGGCGAGTGCCATAAGGGAATTATGTGTCGGGCTCAGACCGCTCACGACCGGCGCGACGATCCCGGCCGTCGTCGTGGTGGCGACGGTGGCTGAGCCAGTGGCCTGACGCAACGCCACCGCGATCAGCCAGGCGAGCAAGATCAACGGTAGATGCGTTCCGACCGCGATCTTGCCGACGGTCGTGCTGATTCCGGCCACCACCAGAGCCTGCTTGAGGCCACCGCCCGCGCCGATGGTCAGGAGCAGCGCGGCGATTGGTGGAAGACTTTTGCGCAAAATACCGCCGACCCGCTCCCGAGGCATGCCGCGCGACCAGCCCAGCACGACCACAGCGAACAGCACCGTGAGGCCGAGCGCGACCAATGGTTCGCCAAGGAAATTGAGTGCGTCGAACAGAAAGGTTTCAGGCTTGAGCAGCAGTTTGGCCACAGTGCGGCCCAGCATCAGGATCACCGGTAACAGGATCGTGATGAGGGAAATCGCAAAGCCGGGAGGTTCGGCCGCACCCGGCTGGGCAGTGAACAGCTTGCCCATTTCCTCCGGCTCAGATACCTGCATACGCTTGGATAGCCAGATCCCATAAAGCGGTCCGGCGAGAATCACCGCCGGAATCGCGATGATCAGACCGAGTCCGAGCGTCAAGCCGAGATCAGCATGCAATGCGCTCACGGCGATCAGAGGACCGGGGTGCGGCGGCAGTAGCGCGTGCAAAGTCGTCATGCCGGCCAGCGCGGGAATCGCGATACGCAGAATGGGTTGTTTCGAGCGCCGTGCCATCACGAAGATGATCGGCACCATCATCACGAGGCCGACCTCGAAGAACAGCGGCAAGCCGATGATGATCGCCACTAGCGCCATCATCCAGGGCAGCAGGCGCGGGGTGGAGTGATCGAGAATCGTCGATACCAACCGGTCCGCCGCGCCGGACTCGGCCATCAGCGCGCCGAGCATCGCGCCCAACGCGATGATGATGCCCACGTCGCCAAACAGAGCACCGGCACCTTTGCTGAACGCGCTGGCCACGGCTTCAAGCGGCAGGCCAGCGGCAAAACCCGCGGCAAACGTGCCGACCAGAATGGACAGGAACGGCGCGAGCTTCAGTACGCTGATGAAGAAAATAATCAGCGCGAGACCCAGCAAGCACGAAATGATCAGTTGGGTGTCATGGGATGACCATGGAGCGAGCGTTGTCGTCAGATGCACGATGTCCCTTTTGTGTTGATTGATTCAATCGAGCCTGAGCAGCGAATGACGGCGATTGTAGCGGGCGATGACAGAGGGACGCCGGGGAAATCGCGCACGCGCTGCGGTGGTGTTTCGCTCCGGGCTTCAGTGGATCGGGGCGGGCATAGGTCGGTTGATCGGCCTACGCAAACAGCGCTTTAATGCGCTCCGGCGGACGCCCGATTACCGCCCGCCCCTCGCGCACGACGATCGGACGCTGCATCAGCACAGGATGAGTTGCGATTGCTTCGTATAACTGATCGTCGGACAGGCCAGGGTTGCTCAGCCCGAGCTCTTCATAGGCCGCTTCTGTGTCACGCAACGTGTCGCGGACCGAACAGCCCAGCATGCTGTTCAGCGTCTTCAGTTGCGCAACCGATAGCGGTTGCTTGAGATATTCGATGATTTGTACCGGTTCATTCGCAACGTTGTAGGTCTTGGCGAGCAACTCGCATGCATCTCGGGATTTGGAGCAACGGGGGTTGTGGTAGATGGTGATCATGGCGGTGGATGTGGCGCTCAGGGACGGTGGTGGGTGGGGTATGAATTTTAGCGGCCGTTATGGATGGGTGCGGGGCGCGTTCGCTGAGGGGGCTTTTTATCGAAGAGCGGGCGCCCAAGGATTTGGGCTCGTGAGGACGGCGATCCAATGCGGAGGCGGCACTGATCGACGACGCCTGGGACGTGGGGTAAGGGCGTGGGCCCTGGCGAGTCCGAAGCATCTGGATTGCTTATGCGCATAAAGACGGCAACTGCCGCGCGCTTTAAAGCGAAGACGGCTGGCGGACCCGCGATTCAACGCCTTCAGCCTCTACCTCTAGACAGACAGTCAAATTGCCATCGTGGCACCTGATCGTTGATGCGTGATGGGGGCTGGCCGTGAAGCTTCGACTACGCGCTACGTGCGCCTTCAATGGCCACATCTTCTCGACCCAACATGTACGCATACAACCTCTGTTCCAGCAAGGCTGCCCCGCGCGACAACTGTTTCGTTCCACGCCCCCATCCGCAAACATCGCCAGACAAAACCACCCACCACCCAAACCAAACGTCGTTTATGCGCATAAACCTCTGCCGAACGGCTAACGCGTCGTACGTTGACGACAAAAAGATTGAAATGAAAATTCATCAAGGTAAAATCCATCAGCGTCTAAAAAGAGGAGGTGAAGATTGGCAGCAGAAATCATCGCGGTAACTCAGCAGAAGGGTGGAGTCGGGAAAAGCACTATCGCGATGCACCTTGGCGCTGCCTTTCACGAAAAGGGGAAACGCGTCCTCGTCGTTGACGCCGACGGACAAAACACCTTGGTACATTGGGCGAGTGCATCATCGGACGCCGAATCTGGTATCCCCTTTCCTGTCGTCAATCTCTCCGAGTTCGGTGGCCAGATCCACCGTGAGATCAAGAAGTTCGTGGCGGACTACGACATCATCGTCGTCGACTGCCCTCCGTCCATTACGGAAAAGGTCTCCGGTGTCGTGTTGCTCGCTGCAACGGTCGCCATCATTCCAACTTCATCTTCCCCCGCGGATTATTGGTCCAGCGTCGGCCTCGTCAAACTCGTCCAGCAAGCCCAAGTGATGAACGAGGACCTGCGGGCGGTCTTTTTGCTGAACAAGACCGAAGAGAAGCGGATGTTGACCCGTGAACTCAAACGCGCGCTCGAGGAACTCGGTTTTCCGTTGCTCAAAACCCAGATCCCGACCCGCGAAGCCTATAAGCAGGCCATGGCACTTGGCCAAACCGTTCTGCAAATGAACGACCGCGGCGCCAAGCTCGCCGCCCTAGAAGTACGCGCGTGCGCCGATGAAATCGCCGCCTTGCTCCCCTGAATTTATGCGCATAAAGGACACGAATGAAACCCTCCCAATTCGCCAAAGGCTTTCAAGCACGTCCCGACACGACAAGCAGCGAAAAGCGAACCGCCCTCGACCGTCTCAACGCAATCGACGGCCTGGTAAAGAATGCCCCCAAGGCTGGCGAACTGGCAGCACGCTCCTTCCAGCCAGTTTCGACATCGGCGGCCGCCGAAGTCGACCCAGCAGAAAGCCTGCACGAATCGCCAGCGTATCGCGCATGGCGTATCGAATTTGGATATCGGTCCGGGCAGGTCATCGAGCTACCGCTCAAGGTCATCAAAGCCAGCCCGTTCAACCCGCGGCACTTCTATTTGAAGTCGTCCATCGCTGAACTCGCGGTCAATCTGGCCAAGCAGGGACAACAGCAGGCGATTCATGTAATCCCTGACTACGACAATCCCGGCACGTACTTCGTAAGCGATGGCGGTCGGCGCGTACGAGCGTTGAAAGAGGCGAACAAGGAGTCGGTGAAGGCGATCGTAATCGATCTGCCGATCGGCATCGAGAGCTACAAGCTCGGCTACGACCTGAACGTTCAACGTGACTCACAAACGGTCTTCGACAATGCCATCGTATGGAAACGCTTTTTGGACGACAAACACTTCCAGAGCCAGAAAGAGCTAGCCGAACACCTCGGGCTTGATGAATCGACGGTCGCGGTTGCCTTGTCGATTGCGAAGCTGCCCGAAGTGGTCATGCATGAAATGGTCGCGCGTACCGATCGCTTTGGCTCGAACATGGCGTATCAGGTCGGCCGGTACCACAGCGCTCGCGGGTCTGACGCCACACTGCGCCTGATCAACAAGATTCTCTCGGACGATCTGAGTACGCGACAGGTTGCAGACATCGTCAAAGGCAGAGCGACAGCTCAGGAAAGCGCCAAGCCGGCCGGACGACAACGCTATGCGCAGCGTCTCGAGATCAAGCTGGACGGTGTATCGGTGGGGGATTTGAAGTCCTACGGGGACGATCGCATCGAGCTTCGGCTGAAGGGCCTGTCGAAAGACAAGCGCGACGACATCCTGAGGCAGATCGAGCAGATGTTGTTGCCGAAGTAAGCATTCGATGGGGCGTCGCTACACGACGCCCCGTTTTGAAGTACGCGCTCAGGCAGCGCGCGACTGGCTCAAGGTGAAGGCGAGCAGATCGCCATCAGTCGGGTCACCCCACGTTTTGCGGGCAAGCCAGTCGAAGAATGCCGTCTCAGCCAGCTTGGAATCGAGGCCACGGCGACGCCAGTCGTCACGCATATGCGCACCCAGATCCGGCAACTCGTCCTGTTCGAATGACTGACGTGCCAAGTCCCGTTCCGAGTCACCTTGTTCGTCGTACAGCGCCCGCGCTTCCTTCCGACGGTACGCCGAATACTCGCCCAACAGACGCGCCTTGAGGTCGTCGGCCGGCGCCGCAGCGCCCGACTTGCTGGCACTACCCGATGGCAGCGCTTCGACCGGAGGCGCATAGCCCTTTTTCAGCGCGTCCTTGAATAGCGCCGGCGCACTGCGTACGGGCGGCAACGACGTGCTGCGCATACGCTGTTCAGTCATCTGCAAAGCCGCGCGAATGCGATTTTCCTCACTGTCGGCATAAAGCGTCTGGGCCTCTTTTAGCGGAATTCCGATCTTGACCATCCTGTCGACCAGCGTGCTGTCGAACACGTTCGGATGCTCGTCAAGCGCCAACATGGGCTGCTTGCGCTCGGTCACGCGAAACTGGATTTCAGCGACGCGCCGCCCCTCCCGATGCTCAATCAGCTCGACAAAGATGTTGGTCACCGCGTTCACCTCGGCAATAGCCGGGCGCAGATAATCACGCTTGAAGTATTTGTATTCGCGCTTTGCCTCGTCACCGGCCTCAGTGTCGGGCGTTCCGGAGAGGATAGGGCGCCACCATTCCCACGACTCGCGCATGGTCAGGTGACTCGGATTCGTCAGATAACGCACGCAAATCTCGTACAGCGCGAGGCCCGCACTGCTGCGCAACTGGCTCTGGAACTGCAGGCTCAACCGCGCGTATTGCACAGGATCGAGCAGTTTCTTCTTGATCTTGGGGGCGAACGAAAACTCGACCCAGACGCGTCGGGTGGTCGGGTCTTCGAGAATTTCCGCGTCGGCGATAAGGGTTGAAATACCCCATTTTCGACCGGGCTTCTGGCTCGACGTCCCGGTGCTCCATTCAACCTGCACCGACACCATACGCCGCAGGTGTTCCTTTACGAGCGCGGTATCGTTTGAGTCGAACGCCGAGTTGGCTACGATATCCGAAAGCAGCGCCCGGTACGTGTCGCCAGACTCGTCAGCTTGCTGGGCGACGGCCAGCAGCACATTAAATAGCTTTCGGGTGAGAAGGGTGATCTTGCCGCTCTTGGGCTGAATGGCAATCGCCTCGACGGCTTTTCGCAATTCGGCGGAGCTCGGGCTCACCACATCAGTCTTCTTCGCGCGCTTCGTGGCCATGCGTCGGGTCGAGGAGGGATTTGGCGAGAGCATACCGGCTGCGGTGAAGCACGTCTATAGCGCGCGTCTCACCATTCCCGGTGAAGTGCGCTCAGGAATCTCGGCTCACCTCGGTCTGCTCCCGAAAACGCTCACCTCTACCGTTTTACACCAGGTTCCGGCCATCGTTGCGCGCTGCGGGATCCAGAAAAATGCCCTGGTTTTGACCCTGGGATGAAAGGGAGGCTTCTGTTCCCGTATCGGCTCACCTATAAAAAGTCGCAATCTCGCGACAAAAAATGGCGCTGCTGTTCGGCGTGCATCCACCATTCGTCACTGAGAACATAAGAAACGAGCACTCACTGGCGCGGAGATAGAAGGGCGCCGCATGATCGAGGCTTGATTTCCTCTGGCAGGGTATCGATCCGCCGCGCGATACGGGTCGCGGAGGGCGGGCCAGTTGTCGTGGTCACGAAGGGCCCGTCCATGGAAATGTGCTGCAGCTTGCGGATTGGACGAACCGCCTGCGACACACCCGTAGCATTCGTAGTCCCTTCCTCCTTCCTGTGCGCCGTGTGACCCCCGGCCCGCCATCACCGCCACGTAAGACGCATGCACCACGCGGACCGGTGCCGCTTCTACGGCACCATTTGAGACGAACCTCGCACGGGCTCGGCCATGCGCAAGCGATCATCAAACGATCTTGCCGGAGTAACCCTGCATGACAGGGACAAGCGACCCGTCGGCTGGAATGATGTCGTGACAGCCGCCCACGCCGATATCTCCGCCTGGAAGCCTGAAGCATGGGCGCCGCGTTCGCGCACTAGAGTCTGGATCCGGTTAGCGGCATGCCGGCCGGTCTCATCCACCTGCTGCAACCAAAGGTGGGGTGCGTCTGCCATCGTCGCCTCACCCTACCTCGCTGCATCACCATGGTCCCGAAAAGCCTCACCTTTAACTTCCCTGGAGCCGCGAAAACACGCCTTCCATGCCGGCGGACCCTCAAATTCGACACTCAAACGCTCCTGAAAAGCCTCACCTTTGCCCGAATTCGACCACGCCAGTGCGGCAGTGCAACGACCGTGCTCGGCTCCCGAAAAACCTCACCCGTCCCTGACAAGAGAAAAATTCTCACTTATTTCAAGTACTTATAGAAAACACGTCGAGCATTACTTCAACTATTAAGGTCCCGAAAAATCTCACCTTTACGATTTCAGCCCGGTTTCTCTTTGTTCGTCCAGTCAAACTGGGTGTTCCCGAAAAGCCTCACCATTCAAGATTTGGCCGTTGGATAAACGAACTCACTAACCAAGTGTGGCGTGGGGTTTCCCGTAAGTAACCGCAAACTTCCTCCCGAATCGTCTCACCGCAGGCGATTTTCGACTGATGATTAGGTCCCGAAAAACCTCACCTTTGGCGCGAATTTCGATGTTTCACCCCCTTTGGCAAGTCCTCTGCGACGCTTCCCGAATAACCTCACCTTTGGAAATTTACCGGCATCTGGCCAACCTCGGAGGCCCTATTACTCGCCGAACACCTCTCCTTGCTCCCGAAAAACCTCACCTTAGACTGTCGACTGCACAATAATCGGGCATAAATGCATGCCGCCCCCTGAAAAGCCTCACTTTGGATATCCGTTTTCTCCCGCTTTGCCTCACCGAAGGGTTTTTGCGCCCCTGATTTACGCCCAAAACAAGGCTCGCGACCCTTCCCGAAAGCCCTCACCTAGCTGTGCCAGCCTCGCTCGCGTATTTTTTACGTCCGGGCGGGCCGCCCGACCAATCAGGTCCTGCAAAACCTCACCTTTGCACTGTGGCAACTTTTTAACCTTCTCCTGAACCCGCTCACTTACTGTCCTGCACCTCCTCACCCACGTCCCCGAACCCCATCACTTGACGATCCCGCATGCCCTCACCACGACTCCCGTAAAGCTTCACCTGATCGGCCGCAAACCCTTGCCTGGTAAGGATCTGCCGTGGCGTTAACGTTTTTAACTAGGGTTCAAGGGTGTTTACTTTTATTACTCTCAAGACTTTGACCCGCGCGTCCTCCCGATACCCTCTAAACCAAGCTGCCATTCCGCTTCGTGAAACAGTCGTGACACGCAGAAAAATCACAAAAAAGCTTTTCTTTACAAGCGCTTATTGACTATTCTTCGTTTTGTTTCACGGAAGCCAGCAGCACGGGAATGGATACTTCGACCAACAGCGCCAGATTTTGCCTCTTCGGCCTATAAATCCTCCTGCCCCTATAAAGTTGTAGCAAATACTACGTAAATTGTTATGATTTGCCGAATCCAAGTCCTAGAGAGGTAAAAATGAATCTGGACGACGAACGCCAGGCCATTCGGCAGGAACTCGAATCGATGCGGGAAAGCGGCGCGCGCAGACAAGAACTGTCGCACCACGCTTGCAAACGGCTATTTTTCGATCTTGGCATCCGGCCATCCATGGCTGCGGTGCGTGACTTGACCCAAACGGGAAGCGCAAGCGATATCCCCAAGGACATCGATAGTTTCTGGGAGCGAATTCGGGGCGCATCGCGTGTGCGCGTGGGCACCGGATCGATCCCAAAAGCACTCGAAGACCGAGCCGGCGAGTTGCTGGGGGCGATGTTTGAAGAGGCTGTCGCTTATGCGCGATCAAGTCTCGACGTTGAGCGAGTGGAACTGCACGCCCAAGCGAGCGCTGCGGAACGCGAAGTACGCGAGGCGGAAATCCGCCGACAGGCCTCAGAGGATGCCGTCAGCCGTAGCGAGGCTCGAGCCGATGCCGCTTGGGAGCGCGTTCGCGTACTTGAAGCAGAACTGGCGCTGGCCAATTCAAACGGCGCTGTCCATCAGGATAGTCTGCAGGCCAGCGTGCGCCGCCTCGACTCAGAAAACGAAACGCTTCGCAAACGCCTCGATACGGAGCAGTCCACTAACGCCGCTTTGCGGGACCGCATTGACGCGCTTCATATAGAAATGCGCCATAGCACCGAGCACTATGCTCAACAGATCAAGGATGCTGTCGCCGAGGCCGAGCGCCGGGTTAAGCCGATGTTGGTCGAACTCGATTCCTTGCGCACTATGGCGGCGACCTATCAATCGGGTCTGCGCGATACAAGTCGCAAGGAATTTGAATTCATTCAACAGGTCGCTGCCGCCAAGGCCCGTGGCGACAGGTTAGACGCACAAGTGCGCGAGCAATCTGACGAACTCGACGCGCTGGCCGTTGAGCTTGCAACACTGCGCGCGCAACAGGGGATCGATCCGGCCATCGCCAGTCTGCTCGGTGATCTCGCGAAAACCGGCCGCTTGAGCGTTGATGAGATGGCGGCTATCGGTACGCTCGCGGACGGTCACGTCATCTTGCCGCAACGTTGTCCCAAATGTGAGGAGGGTGAGCCCGAATTGTCCCAGGTCGATCACCGCTACGAACTGCAGTGCCCGGAGTGCGAGCACTCCTCGGGTCCCGGACACTCTCGGCTCGAGGCAGTCACGCGGTTTTTGTCGGCAAACACGGTTCCTACCGTGGCCTAGGCTTGCCGGAACTCACCGGCGAGACGCGAACCAAGATCTAAAGGTGAGCGAATTCGGGAGCTCAACGGTGAGTCGATACAGGACGTTTTTCACACTTTGGTTAGCCTGAACGACCGCGCTGCGCGCCTGTCCGCGGTGGCGGCGCGGCGGGATCAGGTTCACTGAAAATGGGAGTTTCCTGCTGCTCGGACCACGTCTGCCACGCGCGGTGCAGCCGGCTCGCCGAAACCGGTTGCGCAAATCCAAGCCATTGACCGACCTGCTCCGGGTCGACACCCGTTTCGAACAGATCCGCGGCGAATGTGTTGCGCAGGGTCTGCGGGCTCGCGCGCGATTCGCGCGAAACCGCGAAACCGGCGACTTCGATCAGCGCATCGACCGAACGGAGCATGGTCGCCTTATGCATCGGCCGACCGGACGGCGACGCGGGAAATAGCAGGTTGCCGGCCAGTTCTGAAAGACGCCGTTCCGCGAGCCATGCATCGAGAATCGCCACCGCAAAACGGCGAGAGCCGCGTGCGGCGCGTCAGCGTGGGATTCGGCGACTCGATTGTCACCCACGGCGAACCCACCGAGACGCAACTAACCGTTAATGCCCTTGCTTCGCCGGTTTTCAGACCTGCGCCCAGAAATACCGCTATCAATGCGCGATCACGCCGTTCTCTCCAGCGCTGAGCCGCGGACAAATCGGAAACGGGTGAGAACAGATGCGCGATCAGCGACGCGCGCTCGCCGTTCGTCAGAAAGCCGGTGGGTTCGTTGTCGCGAGCATTGCGCCAGGCAGCTTCGCCATCCTGGGCGATAAAGCGGGCGGGGTTCGTCGATGCCGATTCGATTTCGCGCACGTGATCCAGCACCCGTTCGATAAGCCGTAAATAGCGGACCCGTTGTGGCTTTCGGATGGCGAGTCCCGCAACGAAGTCGGCAATGGCTTGTGTATCGACAGAACTCAGATTTTTTTGTTTGACGGCGAGCCAATCGAGAAATAGCCCCCACTGCGCTTGATAAACTTCCGCCGAAGAACGCCGAAAGTTTTGTTTGGCGAGCCACGCATCAAACGCGATACGCGGATCCCGGCGCCAGTCTTCGCGTACTTGATCGAACAGATCAGTTGCGGGAGCGGGATGGTCGGCGGAGCCGGGTTCGGTGGGTGGAAGCATTGCATGTCTATCCGTTAGTTGCGTCTAATTGTAGGTCAGATGCCCGCGATTCGATAGCGCTTCGAGGACTCAGGCCTTCGTCAAAAGAGACCATCGCGAACCACCGATCCCCAACGCAGACGTGACCCGCGCCGGATCGACGACTTCGGCCAGAGCAATCCTACGCGCGCCCCGTGTGCCTACCCTCCCCACGCCCTCGCTCGCCGCAGCCCGACAGTTTTGGGTCCCGATGCGGCCGCCGCACGATGGGCCTGTTCGTAGACCGAAATTGCAAACGCGAATACCGGCGGCAAAGCGTTCGACGCGCCAAAATCCACCGGATCGTCGGTCTCTGGATAGGGCAGCGCGTCGGGCCGCAAGAAGAGTGTCAGCATGTGCTCGTCATGGCGACTTGCAAAACCGAGGTCAGCCAACGCCTCCGCCTCGATTGCGTGCAATAGCCGCCAGGTTAGAGGAACTTGCTGAACGATATAGCGTGAAGCGATATCGCGTACGATGTGTTCGAGATCGCGTGCGGCGCTCTGGAAGCGTAGCGCGGCCAAGCCATGATCGGCATGGCCGGTTGTCAGTTGGTGCATGTTTGGCTCCGGTCTGTCTGCGTATACTGTACAAACATACAGTATCGGACGCAACCAGGCCAAACGGCTAACGGCGTCGGCGTCCCGCCAATCTGTTCCGCACGCGCCGCCCCCGCCACTCGAGGTGTGGCTCAGCCGTGAATTACCACCAGCAGCGCCTTCGCTTCGCTCTTGCCCGCGTTGCGGATCGCATGCGGTTCGTCAGCGACATAACGTGCGGTATCTGCCGCTTTCAGACGCTTGGTCGTCCCGGCCGCCTCAATTTCAATCGAGCCGTGCAGTACGGTCAGATGTTCGCGCGTGCCGGGCTCGTGGGCGTTCGACACCAGCGCCCCACCCGCCTGCAAAGTCAGTTCGTACCATTCGAACTTGCCCGCCAGTTCAATCGGCCCCCACACGCGCAACTGGTATTTGGCGTCGTGACCACTTAGCGTCGGAATGTCGTGCGGTCCAGAAACGGCGATCGCCTCCGGCGCCTTCTGCTGCGCGAATAACGAATCGAGACTGACACCTAGCGCGTTGGTGAGCCGCCAGGCGACAGCGATAGTCGGATTAGCCTTGTCACGTTCGATTTCCGAGAGCATCGACTTCGACACCCCCGCCGCGCGGGACAGGTCGTCGAGCGTCATTCGGCGCTCGCTACGGAGCCGCTGAATCTGCTCGCCCACCCGCGGTGGTGCCGCGACGGTTTGCGCTAGAGTGGGTACGGCGCTGGCCGAAGCGCGCCGGGTTCCCGAACTTGCCATTTTCTTGCCCATCGTTTAGAGTTGTTCGACATACCGAACTTAAGTTCGGAAAAGCGGAAATATTCGATAAAGCTGACAACCGACTATACAGCCGGGCGCTTCGACAAACAATCACGGCCGCGCGGTGTGAGCCACATTCAGGAGTCTGACGTATGCGTGAACCCTATCTCGCCCATCTGCGCAGCACGCTCGAGCAGATTCGCGCCGACGGCTTCTACAAGACCGAGCGAGTGATCGCCAGCCCGCAATCTGCCGACATAAAGCTCGCGAACGGCGTGGACGTGCTGAATTTCTGCGCCAATAACTATCTGGGTCTCGCTGATGATGCGCGCCTGATCGAAGCCGCCAAAGACGGGCTTGAGCGCGACGGCTTCGGCATGGCTTCGGTGCGTTTCATCTGCGGCACGCAGACGGTGCACAAGGATCTGGAGCGGGCGCTCGCCGCGTTCTTGCAAACCGACGACTGCATCCTCTACTCCAGTTGTTTCGACGCAAACGGTGGTCTGTTCGAAACCTTGCTCGACGACGCTGACGCAATCATCAGCGACGAGTTGAATCACGCGAGCATCATCGACGGCGTGCGGCTCTCGAAAGCAAAGCGCTATCGTTACAAGAACAACGATCTTGCCGACCTCGAAGCGAAGCTGAAAGAGGCCGACGCCGCAGGCGCGCGCTTCAAGCTGATCGCGACCGACGGCGTCTTTTCAATGGACGGCATCATCGCCGACCTCGCCGGCATCTGCGATCTGGCGGATCGTTACGGCGCCCTCGTGATGGTGGACGACTCGCATGCGGTCGGCTTCATCGGCGAGCATGGCCGCGGCACGCCGGAGCAATGCGGCGTGCTCTCGCGCGTCGACATCATTACCGGCACGCTCGGCAAGGCACTGGGCGGCGCCTCCGGTGGTTATGTGGCGGCTCGCAAGGAAATTGTCGAACTGTTGCGCCAACGCTCGCGTCCCTATCTGTTTTCCAACACGCTAACGCCGAGCATCGCCGCCGCGTCGCTGAAAGTACTTGAATTGCTTGCGAGCGAAGAAGGCGCCGCGTTGCGTGAGCGCGTTCGTGCGAACGGCGCGCGTTTCCGAAGCGCAATGAGTGCACTCGGCTTCACGCTCGTCCCCGGCGAACATCCCATCATTCCCGTGATGTTGGGCGATGCGCAACTCGCATCGCGCATGGCCGATGCGCTGCTGAAGGAAGGTGTCTACGTGATCGGTTTCTCGTTCCCGGTGGTGCCCAAAGGGCGGGCGCGCATTCGTACGCAGATGAGTGCGGCGCACACGCCTGAACAGATTGACCGTGCGGTGGATGCATTTGCACGCGTTGGCCGTTCGCTCGGCATCATCTAGAACCCGGAGTCGATAATGAAAGCACTGGCAAAACTCGAACGCGCACCGGGTCTGACGATGACGGATGTGCCGAAACCGGAAGTCGGCCACAACGACGTGATGATCCGCATCAAGCGCACGGCGATTTGCGGCACGGACATTCACATCTGGAAATGGGACGATTGGGCGCAAAAGACCATCCCTGTACCGATGCATGTCGGCCACGAATATGTCGGCGAAATCGTCGAAATGGGCCAGGAGGTACGCGGCTTTGCGATTGGCGACCGGGTATCGGGCGAAGGTCACATCACCTGTGGATTCTGTCGAAACTGTCGTGCGGGACGCCGTCACTTGTGCCGCAACACAGTGGGCGTGGGCGTCAATCGTGAAGGTGCATTCGCCGAGTATCTGGTGATCCCGGCCTTCAATGCCTTCAAGATTCCGCCGGAGATCTCTGATGATCTCGCTGCGATTTTCGACCCGTTCGGCAACGCGACGCATACGGCCCTGTCGTTCAACCTGGTCGGGGAGGATGTGCTGATTACCGGCGCCGGTCCCATTGGCATCATGGCCGTGGCGATTGCGAAACACGTCGGCGCACGCAACGTCGTGATTACCGATGTCAACGACTATCGCCTCGAACTCGCTCGCAAGATGGGCGCGACGCGTGCAGTGAACGTGTCGCGCGAGTCGCTGCGCGATGTGATGGCTGATCTGCACATGACCGAAGGGTTCGATGTGGGCCTCGAAATGTCAGGTGTGCCAAGTGCATTCACCAGCCTGCTCGAAGCAATGAATCATGGTGGCAAGGTGGCGCTGCTCGGCATTCCTCCCGCTCAAACTGCGATCGACTGGAATCAGGTGATCTTCAAGGGGCTGGAAATCAAGGGTATTTATGGCCGCGAGATGTTCGAGACCTGGTACAAGATGGTCGCCATGCTGCAAAGCGGACTGGATCTGTCGCCGATCCTGACGCACCGTTTCCCCGTCGACGATTACAAAAACGCGTTTGCCGCGATGCTGTCCGGCGAAAGCGGCAAGGTGATTCTCGACTGGACTGTCTGATAGGGGCTGCCGTCTCTACTCAGTCGGGCCGTGGGTAACACTTCTGCCAGTACACCCCGGCGCGTGATCACGCCGCCGGGGACTCACCCGCCGAGCCATTACAACTCGGGCTTTGCGTGATGCTAGCTATTCTCCCGCCGGTGGCCGGTCAAATTCGGCCTGTATGCGCACGTGGACATCGTCACCCACGGCCGGATACCACGTCCCCAAGCCGAACTTCGATCGGCTGAAACTGCCCTCCGCCGAAAAGCCCAGCGTGTCCTGCTTCGTCAACGGGTCGGGACCGAAGCCATTGAACTTGACGTCCAGCGTCACCGGTTGCGTGGCGCCGCGAATCGTCAGATTGCCGGTGAGCTTGCCGCTCGCATCGCCGGTTCGCTCAAAGCTCGTACTCACGAATCGGATCTGCGGATAGCGTTGCACATCGAACATATTGTCACTCTTGACCATCTTGTCCAGCAACGGCACGTTGGTGTCGACGCTATCCGCATCGATCGTCACCGCAACCGAACTCTTGTCCATACCACCGGCATTCCAGTCGAGTTGGCCAGTTGCACGGTCGAAACGCATCGTAAAGCGTGAATACTTCAGATGATCGACATCGAACACGATGCTCCAGTGATGCGGATCAAGCGTGTATTGCCCCGCTGGCACGCGTGCTTCCGACTGACTGACCGAGTGCGTGACGACTTGCAGCGGTGTGCACGCGGCGGCCATCCCAAGCGCAGCGATACATAACGTTAGCGCGATGAGTGTGCGCGCAGCGTCCTTCTTCATTGCATTCCCCTGATTCGTGCCTGATCACAATAGCGCAAAGGCCGCTGGCAGCGGCGCTTTTAGACCAAATCCCACCGTCCTGTTAAGGTGAACGCGCCCGGCGCTCCGAATATTCCCCAAACAAAATATTTCTTGACCGGGTGGAATGATCGTTCTACCCTTCTTTCATGGCTACTTCCCCTGAATCCACCAGTCCGGGCACCGCACGCGAGCGCCTGCTCGAGGCGGCCGAATCGTTGATCTACGCCGGTGGCATCCACGCAACGGGCGTCGATGCAATCGTCCGGCAGTCCGGCACGGCGCGCAAAAGTTTTTACACGCACTTTGAATCGAAGGACGCGCTCGTTGCCGCAGCGCTCGAGCGCCGCGACGAACGCTGGATGAACTGGTTTATCGAAGGCACATTGCACCGTGGCGCGAATCCGCGCACGCGTCTGCTTGCCATGTTTGCCGTGTTACATGAATGGTTTGCATCCGAGGATTTTCACGGGTGCGCGTTTCTCAACGCGTCTGGCGAGATTGCCGCAGCGGACGATCCGATCCGCGTGGTGGCGCGCGAACACAAAGAGCGCCTGCTGGCCTTCGTGCGGGCGCAATGTGATGAGTACATGGCTGCGTTTGGCGCAGATGGCCAATCTGCGGCAACGCTCGCACGGCAGTGGCTGATCCTGATAGACGGCGCCATTGGTGTCGCGCTGGTCAGCGGCGAACCCGACGCGGCACTAGACGCATGCGCCGCAGCTGAACAATTGCTTGAAGCTGAATCCGCAAGACCTCGCGCGCCGTCGCGGCGTGCCCACACCTGAACCAAGGAGCAACCGACCATGAGCGATCCTGTCGAAACCCGCCCGCCGCTTCCACCCTTCACACGCGAAACTGCGATTCAAAAAGTGCGCGCCGCCGAAGATGGCTGGAACACGCGCGACCCCGAGCGCGTGTCGCTTGCTTATACGCCGCAGAGCGTGTGGCGCAACCGTGCGGAGTTCGTCACGGGTCGGGCGGAGATCGTTGGACTGTTGAGCCGCAAGTGGGCCAAGGAACTCGATTACCGTCTGATCAAGGAACTGTGGGCATTCACCGACAATCGCATCGCCGTGCGTTTTGCGTATGAGTGGCACGATGACTCCGGCAACTGGTTCCGCTCCTACGGCAACGAAAACTGGGAATTCGACGAGCATGGTCTGATGGCGCACCGTCATGCGAGCATCAACGACTTGCCGATCCGCGAAGCCGACCGCCTGTACCGCTGGCCGTTGGGGCGCCGTCCCGACGATCATCCGGGGCTGTCCGACCTCGGTCTTTAGTCCACGTCATACTCGCTCGCCCGAAGCGTCACTCGGGCCATCCGTCTCCCTCCACGTGAACGGGCGTTGAGCGTTCACCGATCTGCCATTGCTTTTCCGCTATTGTGCTGTTTCGAAAGGGCCGCGCAGAACCCGTGCCCGCCTTTCCGAGTGCGGCTTCAATATTGTCCGTGTGGGTTTGAGGTACAGTGCCCGACGGACGACAAACCAGACTGAAGCCGACAATAACCTGCACATTCAATACACCGGCGCTCGACCGGTGACGGAGAAGACATGCATTTCCGGCAGACGAGAGACAACATCCGACGCGCGCTGGTCGCGCTCGCCACCGGGCTTGTGGCAGCGTCAAGCGCGCACGCGGCTGATTGGTGCGGGGGCGGTATATGGGTCGACGCGATGCTCGGCTCGTACCACATCCATCCAGACAAGGATTTCGAGCAGTTCAATCCCGGCGTCGGTGTCGAGTGCTGGTTGAACAACCAATGGGCGTTGACGGCAGGCGGTTTTCGCAATTCGTTGCGCCGGCCTTCTTACTACGGTGGCGGTGTCTGGGCGCCGGAATTCGCGCACTGGGGATTCGTGCGCCTCGCGGTGATGGGCGGCATCATATCCGGCTATAACTACGGCGACTGGGGCTTGGGCAGAAATCACACCGTGGGGCCGGTCGCCGCGCCGATCCTGATGTTCGACTACAAGCGTGTAGGCGCGAACATCATTGTGATCCCACCTATTCCTTCCGACGATCTTCCATTCACGCTTGGGTTTCAGGTCAAGTTCAAGTTTTGAGAGCTTCCGTCGCGGCACAAAAAAGTTCTGACTTTGCGTAAGCGCACGGAAAATGACAATAAAGTCCCCCCGATTTTCTGGGCTAGGCGGGAGCAGAGGAGATTCACGGTGATACATTGAATCTGGACTGTTTCACCGTAAAGAAGCTTTGGGGATAGGTGAGTACTTCCAGGATGGTGAGGACTTCCAGGAGACATCATCGGAGGCGAGCGAATTGAACCAACGAGCAAGCCTTGGAATTCACTCTTTTTGCGTTAACTCCCCGAAGCTTCTCACACTCCCGAAGAAGCTCACCTTTACGTGTAAGTCTTCCCGCGTTTCACCCGGCCCCTCCGATTGACCGCTGATGAGGAAAGGACCGATATGTCTCTCCGCGTCAATCGTGATTGGTCATCGGTTTTGGGCGACGTTGACTTGCACTGAATCACTGTTGCGCATCGAAATGACCGGCGCACTTATTCCGCGAGCTGTGGAAAGAAAATCAGCGCCTGACCGTTGAGTCGTGGCATATGAACCACCGAATCCAGGAAGCGTCCGTCGCCGAAATCAAATGCCACAACGCTATCGCGTGCGACACAATACAGATGTCCGTCGGGACCAAACCGCAAGCCTCGAGGTTGGTGAAAACCGACTCCGGACGGCGGCGTAAATACACGTACCAGCTTTCCAGTTACGCGATCATATTCGCGAATGCTCGCCGAGGCGTCGGGCGCGCGAAACGGAAACTCGCTGGAAACAACGATGTTTCCATTGGGCGCAATAGTCAGATCGAGCGGGCTCACCGAGTCGTCGGTGATGAATCGGGGCGTCAGCGACGCGCCGTGTGCGTCGAACACCGCAATATTGTTTTCGCCGTCGCCACCTGGACCGATGCCTGAGGCCAAGTAAATCGCGCCGTCTTCGGCCGACGCGAAACCTCGCGGAAACGGAACGACGCCTGCAGGTAGCACATGCTGCGGCGCGCCCGAAAGATCGGCCGCGAACGCAGCAATGGTTCGCGCGCTACGCAACCCAACGAGGTGGCGGCCGTCGGGCGCGAGATTGCCACCGCCCGCGTTGAGACCCTGAATCTCTCCGGTGTCGCGGACGATCTCTCCCGCAGCATTGAGTGCGAGTATGCGATCGCTGCCACTATTCACGTGCAAAAGCTTTCGATCCGCGCTTGTGGCGAGGCCGCGGGGGTCGGTGATGCGAGGATCCGCACTGAAAGTACCACGGGGTGTTCCGTCGAGGTCAAACGAAAGAACAGAACCGTATCCATTGCCGTTGGCGCCAGACGCGCTGGTGACAAGGATTTGCATATAGGAGTCCTTCGAAGAAAATTTTATGTTTGATTAGACGCAGTTTATCTTCGCGAGCTAGAGGGCACTACGAGCACTGGAACCTTGCCGTTTGCATTGAGCGCCAGGAATGCGTCGGCTTTCTGTTCACCCTGACGGACGTTGACGGCCTTTAACTCGTAGGCAATCCCCATCTCTTCAAGGGCAATTGGAACCTTGACGCTGTTCGGCGTCGAAAATGCGTAAACTTCGATCATTGCGGTTTCCTTCGGGTGTGAGCGCGGTGGTTGAACCGCAATCTGTTGAACCTGACGCGGACAACGTTTCATAACGCACAGAGGGATCTTCGTTGAAGCGAGCTGGCGACGGTAGGCAGCTTGGCCGCATAACAGTCATTCCCTCAGGGCATGCAGGGTTGACCGCGCCTCGATCGATGACGGGAACACGATCCAGCGATACACTTCGCAACAAAGGTGGCGATGCCGTTGCGCGGCGCGCTTGTTGGGACTATTCACTAACTCGCGGGGCGGTCGAGGTTGGCCGTGTGGCCCCCACCAGGTTCCAGGAGGAGCGACCGTGGACCGACTGACAGCGATGGAAACGTTTGTATGCGTGATTGAATCCGGTTCCTTTTCGGCTGCCGCACGGCTGCTGGACGTAGGGCAGCCGGCCGTTTCCAAGTCAATTGCGCAACTCGAAGAACGGCTTGCGATTCGACTACTGCTCCGATCAACGCGCGGACTGATGCCCACCGAGGCGGGCCAGGCGTTTTACGAACGTGCCAAGCGGGCGATCGAAGAGGTCGAAGAAGCCGAGTTGGCGGCAAGGGGATCGGCAGGCGCACTCTCGGGTCGTCTTAGAGTTTCCGCGGCGGTGACCTTTGCCCGGCTTTACATCGTTCCACGGCTCCCAGCGTTTCTTGATCAACATCCGGAACTGAACATCGATATCGTGCTCGACGATGAAAACATTGATCTACTGGAGCGCGGTATCGACGTAGCGTTGCGGATGGGAGTGCTTGGCGATTCGAGCATGACGGCGCGCAAGGTCGGCCACTGTCGGCGCTGGGTCGTCGGTACGCCCTCCTGGTTCGCGAGGACCGGCGAGCCGCGCACACCTGCCGACCTGCTGTCACATCAGGCGATCGTGTACGAACACGGTGGTGGCGGAAGCGCCTGGTCGTTCAGGCAGGGCGATGCGGAGACTTCGGTTGCCGTCACTGGCCGAATTCGTGTGAACGCTGCGGAAGGCGTGCGCGCCGCGGTGCTCGCCGACATGGGTGTCGCGATTGCGTCCGAATGGATGTTCGCGCCGGAAATCGCGAATGGGGCGGTGAAGCAGGTACTCACCGACTGGGAGTTACCCGGCGTCGACCTGTGGGCCGTGTTTCCGAGCGGGCGCATGGTTAGCGCGAAGGCGCGCGCATTCGTCGCATGGGTGGAGCAGATAATCGGAGCACTTGAAAAGGCGTCCTGATTGATTGATCGATCGCCCTAACAATACCGCGTCGCGCGCCGTCATGCTGTCGCTACCGACTTTGAATCGTCAGCAGCGACGCAGACGCGACTTAGGAAGCTGAAGCGACTTTGCAGCGGAGAACCGGCAACATATCTTGCGGCTCAGGACGACGCGTGTAGTCCGGATTCACTTCCGAGTACAAGATGGTTCCGTTCTGACCGATCACGTAGCGCGCCGGCATCGGCAGCGTCCAACTGTCGTCACCATTAAACGCCGGGAGGTCGTTTTTGAGGTTCTTGTACAGATCGACGAGATAATCGGGAAGAGCAAAGCGGATGCCGAACGCTGCCGCGACATCGTTGTGCGGGTCGCTCAGAATCGGGAAATTCAGATTGTTAGTGCGAACCGACTTGCGGCTGTTCACGGCGTTCTGCGGCGAGATTGCAACCAGATTGGCGCCTTCGGCTTTGAACGAGGGCAGGGCTTCCTCGAGAGCCATCAGCTCCAGGTTGCAATACGGACACCATACGCCACGATAGAAGCTGATGACGAGTGGGCCCTGCTTCAGGAGTTCGACTGACGACACGGGTTTGCCATCCGGGTCGTTGAGCGTGAACTCCGGCGCCACATCTCCAGCCTTGAGTGCGCTTTGGGCCTGGCCGGACGCTACGAGTTGGGCCGTAGCGCGTTCCATGACCGGATGGATTTCCGGCGGTGCGAAGAACGGGGCTTTTCCGCCTTTGAAGTCGGCTTTGAATGCGTCGAGCCTGGCTTGAAGTGACATGACAATCTCCTTCTTTTGAGCAGGTTGTTTGGGATCAGTTGAATCAGGCGGCAAGCGCGCCAGGCTTGCTCCACTCGTTTCCAGCCATGAAGCTGTCGAGCTGAGTGTGCACAATGTGATTCGTGTAGTTGCTGAGAACCTTCGTTGCGACGCCCAGTACAACTTCCAGTACGTTCTGACGCGTGTAGCCCGCTGCCAGAAACGCATCAACATCCGCGTCGGAGGCGAAGCCGCGCTCGCGCACAACCACCGTCGTAAAGCGATGCAGGGCTTCGAGCTTTGCGTCGGGAATCGGCGTACCGTTACGCAGCGCCGAGATGACGGTATCGTCCATCTTGATCATCTTTGCGAGCGTCGTGTGACCGGCCATACAGTAGTGGCAATTGTTTTCGAAGTTCGAGGTCAGGTAGACAACTTGCTGCTCATGTGGCGTCAGCGTGCTCTTTGAAAACAGGTCCCACAACGCCGAGTAGCCTGCGAGCAGTTCAGGCGATTCAGCCATATTGGCCTGCAGATTCGGAACAAAGCCGAACCCGCCCTTCACGGCTTCCAGAGTAGCCTTCGATGCGGCCGGGGCGTTTTCGATGGTGTATGCGGTAAACTTCGTCACTGTAATCTCCTTGCTGGTGTGGTGTAACGCGTATTGCGTTGAACAGATAGTCCGCCAATGCAAATCAGCGGAGAAGACACCTTGCCCTCATAACAGTCATTCCGGCCGGGCATAAGAGGTGACACAACTGCGGCACGCTAGATTCGTGTGCGTGTGCGTGTGCGTGTGCGAGCGCGAGCGCACCAGCATTGGGCTGGGGCTTTAACCCTGCGAATCTGATCAGACCGCTACATCCGCAGACAGGGATTGGTAGTCTGTATAGCCACGTGCGTCGCCACCGTAAAACGTCGAGCGATCATAGCGATTGAGGGGCGCACCGGTACGCAGCCGTTCGGGCAGGTCAGGATTGGAAATGAACATCCGCCCAAACGCGACAAGGTCCGCGTGGCCATCGTTGATAACCTGTTCGGCGTTCTCGCGCGTGAACCCGCCGGCGGCGATGATGGTGCCTTTGTAGATCCGGCGAATGTCCTTCGCTGAAACGTCTGACTCGCTCGCCTCTTTCTCCACGATGCCGCGGATGCGAGGCTCAATCACATGCACGTAGGCAAGATCGTACTCATTCAGTCGTTCGGCCACGTAACCGAACGTCGCATGCGGGTCGCTGTCAGACATCGTGCCGTATGTACCACTCGGTGAAAGGCGGACGGCCACGCGGCCCGGACCCCACACGGAAGTGACCGCATCGAGCGTATCGAAAAGGAAGCGAGAGCGATTCTCAATGGAACCACCGTACACATCGTTGCGGTGGTTTGTGCCATCGAGCAGAAATTGTTCAAATAGATAACCGTTGGCAGCATGGAGCTCAACGCCGTCAAATCCAGCTTGCTTCGCAAGCACGGCACCGCGACGGAATTGCTCGACAATCCCCGGAATCTCCTCCGTTTCAAGCGCGCGGGGAACAATCAGTTCCGCCTCGGCAATTTCACCGTTCTCGTCGCGAATGGCAGCATGCTCAAGCGAACGCAACGCCGACGGTGCGACTGGAGTGATGTCGCCCGTATTCGCCGGATGCGCCTGACGTCCCGCATGCCACATCTGGAGGAATATACGCGCGCCCTTGGCATGAGTGGCTTCGACAACTCGTTTCCAGCCCTTAACCTGTTCCTCGGTGTAAATTCCGGGCGCCTCAACGTACGCGATGCCGAGCTGGGATACGGCCGTAGCGTCGGTAATGAGCAGCCCGCCGTCTGTCGCTCGTTGCGCGTAGTACTCGACCATGAGATCACCCGGAACATTCCCCGGCTCAGTTCGCATTCTCGTGAGCGGCGCGAGAACCACCCGGTGTTGCAGTTGGAAATGTCCGACCTTCGTATGGCTGAAGAGCTTGCTCATGACGTCATCCTTAAAAGAGTGTTGGATATGACGACATATTGGCTACAAGCAGCGTCGGACAGTAGTGGCCACGAGGCAATAGTTATAATTCCCGCAAGGAATAGGGAACTCAGCCTTCGGAGAAAATCGGAGCGCCTCGCGTGGCGAACGAGTTTTCGAAAAGGGGCATTCCGTGGCGATGCAACGATTCACGTCGCCCACGGTCGCCTGAACACTAAAGCTCGCTTTCAACCGGCTGGTGCGCGGGGAACAACGGTACGACATGCGCGCCCAGTTCTTCCAGAATGTCTTCCGCGGGACGACGAGTCGGCTTCAGGTTAAGCACGACATGCGAGACGCCTGCCCGTTGCTGATCCTGCCAAAATTCGATCAGTGCATTCCTTCCGCCCCGGAGTACACGCCCGTACTGGATCGGTGCATCGGGATCGCGTTCCAGATCGAACCAGGTTGCATACCCATAAGGTTTGAAACCATATTCGGCCGTTACATCGATCCACTGCGGGATGATGTCTGTCATTCGACGCGCGTCGATTCCATGCCATATCCAGGCATCGAGATTCGCGCCGAGCCACGGCAGATCCTGACCGGCCCGGCCAATTGCAATCATGGGCAGGCGAGACGCGACCGGCTTGGGAATAAGATCAAGTGCCCCGTCAAGGCGGCCAAAATGCTTTGACTGGTGACGTGGGAAGTGTCCCTCGATGACCGTGTGGATGATGTCGACTGCCTCTCGATAGCGTTCCGCGCGCGTATGAAAAGCAACACCAAACGCTGGATATTCAGCGGGCCGATCCCCTGAGGCCAGACCCAGGAGGAATCGGCCGCCCAGCAGTTGATCCGCACTGGTCGCCTGCTTGGCGACGATCAACGGGTCGCGTAGCGGCGCCACAATCCCTGCGGTTCCAAGCGCAATATTGCGAGTCGTGGCAGCAAGCCAGCCGGCATATACCATCGGGTCGAGGATTTGTCCCACATCCCCGAAGCCAGGATCGTAGAAGGGAACGTCACGCAGCCAGAGAGCGGCTATGCCGATGTCGTCGGCCAGACGCGCCATCGCGGTGTGATTCGCCAAGGTAGGCGAGGGGCCATCGGGATACCTTCAAGTGGTGCGACGAAACCTAATGTGAGCCTACCGGGCGCGAACGTTCGGGAGAAGGCCCGATGATCTGCCAGTTCGGCCGGGTTCGAAGGCTGGGTGGTCATATGTTCCTCTTTAAACCTGGTGCCGCAATGATCTTGTCCGCCGCTTCGGTCCAGCGGAAATGGCACAGCATCGTCTCTGCCGAGACGACCTTCGAGCGCGGATTCACATCGTCCTTGCCCGCGTACCTCGCAAGGACGTAAAAAATAGGCACGGCCGTAGCCGTGCCCGCGACTAAGCAGGGTAGACAGGTTGGAGGAGTACCCCTTTGATCGCTAAACAGTGCCTGGAAGAGCGGTGATCGGGTGTCGACCGGAGTTCTTCTTCGATCATGGGAGGCGTCAGGCTCGGCACAATACTATTCGGGACGTGCTTTCGAATAAAGTGCAGGTCTGCGAAAACACTACTCAGTGGACGCAAACAATCGGTGACGTTTTGCCGAGCGATTTGCAGCGCCCGGCCGAAGCCGTAAGTTCAAACGCCCCACCTTCCGTGTTTTGACCGCGCGGCGTGTGGGCGCGCTACGCACGACGATGTTGTGAAGGCGGGGAGGGCGCGTTATAACGGCGCGTCATCAATGTTCGCCTGGCAATTAAGGGTGCGACATCGTACCCGGCGATTCTCCGATTGAGTTTGCGAGAGCAACGCGGTGGGTGTTGTCAATATCGCGTTTCGTTTTCGTCGCCTAAAACCTTTGCCTCTCTGTTGAACGAACGGCCACCAGTGCTGAAGCTCTCGCTGATGAGAAGGGATGCGCTTACCTGAATCCGACAAAGGTGAGTGTTTTCGGGAGGCGATCCGTCTATAACAGGAAAGGCGATCGCAAACGTATGAACTGTCGCTGTCGGGCAGGTGGGCCGCCCCGAAGGTTAGCGCATTTTCCGAGTTTGATTTCGGGTACGGTGAGCGTTTCCAGGATGGTGAGGACTTCCAGGAAGGTGAGAATATTCAGGATGGTGAGGATTTCCAGGTATGGTGATAGCTTCCTGGGTATGCCAACTAATCTGGCGTCTGCACAGCCCTCATTGGTCCGTTTGCCCTAAAGGTGAGGACATTCGGGAGACAGCACCTGGTAATACATTGGTGCGGTTCTAACGACATATCGCGCTCACCTTTGCAAATCTTAAAGATTCTCCTTCCGTGTGTGATTACACGCTTTGAGGCATACGTGAATGGCATTTCGCTGAATCTGTAATGTCGTTTCACACGCGCCGCACACGCAGGCCGACTGTGTAGCGCCCTCGCAGTCTATAGGTCAAAGGTGAGCTTTTTCGGGAGCGTTGAAAAACCAACATTTCGCGACGACTTCGGCGCGAGCAGCGAGGTGATTGCGCTGATGGACCGGTCGCAGTGTGGGTTTCCAGCGTACACGTCTGCGTGTTCCGCTATTGCGTGCTGTCTACGCCAACGGCCCTAATCTCTGAGCAAACCGGCGCGCCGCTTCCAATCCAAAGCGGGTCGGCAGCAAGGTCGTGTCGCGGTCGTGTTCCACGTCGAAGCCCATCCGCCATGCGGCGATGCGCTTGCCGTAACAGATCAGCGTATCGAGTGACTGCATGACAAATACGATGCCCGGCAGCACTTCCTTGTATAGCTGTTCCGCCTGGGCATCGTCGCCGTCCGAAAAGGCTTTGTAGATTCGTTGTTGCCAATCGAAGCAGTCGGGCGCCACGATCATGCCGGCGCACCCGGCGCGCAGATTGTCGAGCAACTCCAGTCCGCCGCGTCCATTCAGGACAGGCATCAAATGTCCAATCCTTGCGACGGTCTCGGCCAGCAAGATGGACGGCCCCTCGCCTTTAAGGAGGCGAAAATTGGAGCACTGTGCTGCAAGCCGTTCGAGACTCTCGTGAGATAAACCCACGCCGAGATATTCAGGGGCATTCTGGATCCCCACAGGCCCGTCGAACCCCTGCATAACCGCCGCAAAAAAATCGAAATAGAAAGCTTCGGGCCGAGGCGTCTCACCTGCGTGCAACACAGGCGGCTGGAGGATCAACCATGTTGCGCCTTGCTCAATCGCGAAACTGGCGAGGTCACGTTGGGCGTCGATCGTTGCGCCGCTGATTGTGACCGCTATTGGCAAGCTGTCACCGCTGTCCTCGATCGCCCAACGGATCACCTGCTCACGTTCCGTGCGCGAGAGTTTGTTGACCTCCGTGGCGAGGCCCAGCACAGCCGCACCCGGCGCACCGGTCCGAACGATGGTCTCCATTTGCCGGCGCATCGCATCCCGATCCAGGCGATTGCTGCCATCGAAGAAGGCGTACAGGATCGGATAGATCCCGGCAACGCCTACGGGTTGTGTGCTTGACGGCTTCATGGCATCAGATATGTTCGTTTCAGGCGCGACGGCACGCCAGGGGGCTCAGTCGCCGCATTCCAGTTAGCTCAGTGCGAATCGCGCGGCACTTCGGCGCCGCTGGAGCCGACCAGGAAATCCAGATCGGCACCGAGATTCGCTTGCTGAACGCTGTTGACGTACAACTTATACCAGCCGCGCTTAGGCGCTTCCGGTGCTTTCCATTCCGCGCGGCGACGCGCGAGTTCTGCGTCGTCGACGTCGAGATGCAGGCGCCTTCCCGCGACATCGAGCTCGATCATGTCGCCGTCTTTGACCAGTGCGAGGGTTCCGCCCGCTGCGGCCTCCGGTGCGACGTGCAGCACCACCGCGCCGTATGCCGTGCCGCTCATGCGGCCGTCGGAGATGCGCACCATGTCAGTGATACCCTGCTTCAGCACCTTGGTCGGCAACGGCATATTGCCAACCTCCGCAAAGCCGGGGTAGCCCTTCGGACCCGCGCCTTTGAGAA
Source organism: Paraburkholderia sp. (assembly GCF_049581445.1). Taxonomy (GTDB): domain Bacteria; phylum Pseudomonadota; class Gammaproteobacteria; order Burkholderiales; family Burkholderiaceae; genus Paraburkholderia. The sequence continues at coordinate 27,702 of NZ_JBAURZ010000227.1, forward strand.
CCATGACGCAGTTGGCGTCGATATCGAGGTTCTCGTCGTTGATCCGCGCGTGCAGGTCTTCTACGCTCTCGAACACTACTGCCCGCCCACGATGCTGCAGCAGCGCGGCGGTGGCGGCGGAAGGCTTGATGACGGCGCCGTCGGGCGCAAGATTGCCTTTGAGGACCGCAATGCCTGCCTTGGCTTTGAAGGGTTCGCCCAACGAAAAAATCACCTTGCGATCGAAGCATTCGGCCTGGCTGACGTTGTCCCAGATGGTCTTGCCGTTGACCGTCAACGCGTCGCGGTGCAGCAATTGCCCTTGGCCCAATTCGCGCAGCACGGCGGGCAACCCGCCCGCGTAGTAAAAGTCCTCCATCAGGAACTCACCGGACGGCTGCAGATTGACGAGGCAAGGCACGTCGGATCCTTTCTCCCAGTCTCCGAGTTTCAATTCGACACCGATGCGCCCGGCAATGGCCAGCAGGTGCACCACGGCATTTGTCGACCCACCTATGGCGGCGTTGGCGCGAATCGCGTTTTCGAAGGCCTCACGTGTGAGGATTTTGCTCATGGTGAGGTCCTCGTGGACCATCTCCACGATGCGGCGCCCTGCCATGTGTGCCAGAACCTGGCGGCGCGCATCGACGGCTGGGATGGCGGCGTTGTGGGGCAGTCCCATGCCTAACGCCTCGACCATGCTGGCCATCGTGGAGGCGGTGCCCATGGTCATGCAGTGGCCGCGTGAGCGGTTCATGCAGCTCTCCGCCTCGATGAACTGCTCCATGTCCATGGTGCCGGCCCGTACCTGTTCGGACATTTGCCAGACACCTGTGCCGGACCCAAGCGTCTGGCCGCGATAGCGGCCATTCAGCATCGGGCCGCCGGATACGGCGAGGGCTGGAAGATTGCACGATGCCGCACCCATCAGGAGCGCAGGCGTGGTTTTGTCGCAACCGCAAAGCAGGATTACGCCGTCAATCGGATTGCCGCGGATCGATTCTTCCACATCCATTGACGCCAGGTTGCGAAACAGCATTGCGGTGGGCCGCAGATTCGATTCGCCGAGCGACATGACCGGAAATTCCACCGGAAAGCCGCCAGCCTCGTACACGCCCTTTTTGACGTACTCCGCCAGTTCGCGGAAGTGGGCGTTGCAAGGCGTGAGCTCGGACCACGTGTTGCAGATACCGATTACGGGCCTGCCGTCGAAAAGATGATGCGGCAACCCCTGGTTCTTCATCCAGGAACGGTGAATGAAGCCGTCCTTATCCGCTTTGCCGAACCACGCCTGACTGCGCAGCGGCTTTTTGGTGACAGTGTTCACGGTCGTCTCCTCAGATGAGCGAAAGAGATGGATAAGGGGAGCAGGATGCTACGACCCGGGTTCCATCGGATAAGGGTGTCGCGGCGACGGCACCGGCGATGTAAATCGACTTTACGAGCCGCTTTGAGTTCCGTCAACCCAGTCGACATGATTCGCATCTCTGCCGTTTCTTGTATTTAAATTCGATATGCTAAATATCGAGGAATAGATCCATCTATCGTCGAAAGGTGAATATTTTCGGGAGTACGAAAATATTGAAAGAATGCAAAGCTCCAATCGGAGCAAGCGTGCGAACGTGGTATTCGATTGGACCCTTCAAATCCCATTGCCACCGATAGGTGAGCATTTTCGGGAGCCGCGCGCGAAAAGCTAGCGGTGCGTCAGCCGCGCTGCGCAACCTCACGTATATCAGCAACGGGCGTCTGTCCGAACGCCTCGCTCAAGGTGAAGTCGATCAGCTGGATAGCGCACTGTTCGGGCGAGACAAGTTGTCCATTGCGTTTGAGGTCCTCGAACTTTTCGCGCAGAGGAAACCGCTCTTTGCCGCTGCTGCGAATCTCCGCCTGCATGTTCGTATCCACCACGCCCGGCGCCAGACTGCAGATCCGCAGCGCGCGGTTTGCGTCGAGCGAAACGGCGCGCGCATGGTGGTCGAGCGCCGCTTTGGTTGCGCAATAGATGCTCCAGCCTGCATAAGCATTACGGGCCGCGCCGCTCGAGATATGCACGATGCGGCGATCGCACGCCGAGACGCCGGCCGCTGCCACCGCGCTTGACAGCATCAAAGGAGTGGTTACGTTCAGTGTCACCGCATTGGCGATCGCTGCGGCGTCGTGACCCTCGATGGGACCAATCGGCTGCACCGTCCCGGCATTGTTGAAGAGCAGCACGCTGTCGGCCCCGTCGACAAAGCGGGTCAGGGCATCACTGGCGAGCCACCGCGTGACGATCTGCAAATCAGCAAGGTTGAGTGCCGCTTGCTGGAGCGTTTGCGGAAATCGCTGTGCAAGCGTGTCGTTACGCGAACGGGACAGCCCCAGCACGTCGATGTTGCGCGCGAGCAGTTGCTCAGCCAGCGCCGCGCCAAGACCCTTCGTATGGCCGGTGACGATAGCGCGGGTGATAGGTAAGGTCATGATAGTCGTGGAGGACGGCAGGTAAAGACGCCTATTTTCTCACGACGTACCACTTAGGCTGAACGGAAGCGCTCGCGATACTGCATGGGCGTTACGCCGATTCGTCGCGCGAACACGATGCGCATGCGATCCGCCGTACCGAAGCCGCAATCGTAGGCAATCGTCTTCAATGCGGCGGCGGTGCTCTCAAGCTGTTTGCGCGCGGCATCCACGCGTGCACGCTCGACAAATTCGTGGGGCGTGACCTTGGTCTCCTGCACGAATACGCGTGCAAAGTTGCGCGCGCTCATGCCGGCTACATCAGCGAGTTGTTTCACGGTGAAGCTCCCGCCAATATGTTCCATCACGTACGCCTGCACGCGCGCCACCGGCGAGGCTTCATCCGCCGGCGCGGTCAGATACGGGCTGAACTGGGACTGGCCGCCTTGCCGCTGCGCGAACACCACGAGGCGTTTCGCCACCGCGAGCGCGGTGTGCGGCCCGTGATCTTCTGCAACGAGTGCCAGCGAAAGGTCGATCCCCGCCGTCACGCCCGCTGACGTGACGAGCGTTTCGTCTCGCAGATAAATCCGGTCGTAATCGACACGCGCCCGCGGAAATCGCGTGGCCAGTTGCGCGGCATGCTGCCAGTGAGTCGTGACGTTGCGCTCGTCGAGCAAGCCTGCATGGCCCAGCGCAAACGCGCCGGTGCAGACGGAGCCATAGCGTGGGCAGCGCGCGGCGACCTTGGTGAGCCAGTCGGTGAGGCGGGCGTCGGGTCCGCTTTCGGGC
>NZ_JBAURZ010000228.1:0-6453 GCF_049581445.1 Paraburkholderia sp.
CGCCACCAGTTGGGTCTGAATCTGCACGGCGGCCAGCGGCGTACGCAGTTCGTGCGCGGCATCGGCGACGAAGGCTTTTTGCGTATCGAGCGCGGTAGAGAGGCGGGCTAGCAGCCCATTGAGGGCACGCACCAGCGGCTGCACTTCGAGCGGCAAGCGCGTATCGGGCAACGGATCCAGCGCCTCCGGATGGCGGGCATCGAGCGCGCCCGTCACGCGGCGCAACGGTTTCAACCCGCGGCCCACCACCACCCATACCGCCAGTCCGAGCAATGGCAGCAGCACGATCAACGGCCACAGCGTGCGTAACGCGACATTCGCCGCGAGCCGGTTGCGCACGGAAACCGGCTGCGCGAGTTGCACGACGTTGTCGCCAACAATCGCGCCATACACGCGCCAGTCGCCGCGATCGGTACGCTCAGTTGAAAAGCCGAGTTCGGCGCGCGGCGCGAGCGGCGCACGTGGCCGCGAGTAGTACATCAACGCGCCATTGCGATTCCAGATCTGCAGCACGATGCCCTCGTCGCCGGTATCGCGCGAAGCGAGCACCTGCGAAAACGGCTCCGACGGTAACGCCTCGGCGATCTCCTGCAACTGGTAATCGAACAGTTCGTTGGCCTCAGCGAGCGCCTGCCGGTAGATCAGCCAGCCGGCGATGCCGACGCCAAGCAGGACGATGGCCAACAGCCAGAACAACAATTGACGGCGAATGGAACGCATCGGCTCAGGCGTCCTTCGCGATCATGTAGCCGAGGCCCCGCACGTTGCGGATCAGATCCGCGCCGAGCTTTTTGCGCAGCGCGTGGATATACACCTCGACCGTGTTGCTGCCAATTTCCTCGCCCCAGCCATACATTTTTTCTTCGAGCTGGCTCTTCGACAGCACCGCACCGGGTCGGGCGAGCAAGGCCTCGAGCAGCGCGAATTCACGCGCGGACAACGCCACTGGCGCGCCCGCCAGTGTGACCTGGTGTGAGGCCGGGTCAAGCGTGAGCGTGCCGTGGCGGATGGTGGAATCGCTTCGGCCGGACTGGCGGCGAATCAGTGCGCGCATGCGGGCGCCGAGTTCGTCGAGATCGAAGGGTTTGACGAGGTAATCGTCGGCGCCGGCGTCAAGACCTTTGACGCGCTCGGCTACCGCATCGCGCGCGGTCACGATCAACACCGGCAGCGTATGACCTCGGGCGCGCAAGGTGCGCAGCACGTCGATGCCGTCGCGCTTGGGCAGGCCCAGATCGAGTAGCACCAGATCGTAAGGTTGGCTTCCCGCCGCGCTGAGCGCCGCGTCGCCGTCCTCCACCCAGTCGACGGCAAAGCCTTCGCCGCGCAGCGCTTTGCGCACGCCCTCGGCAATCATCCGGTCGTCTTCGACAAGCAATATGCGCATGGCTCTACGATTCCGAAACATTCATGATGCCGCATTCTAGCGCCCGCACCGGTCGAGCGTCCGGACGAAGGGGGCGAGGCGTGTTCACTGCTCCCTCACGCCAATCCCGATTAAAGGTTCCCGGTTGAATGGCCGTGATAGCACTTGTCGCGCTGCATCGGAGCGGCAATTTCGCCGCAAGACACGGCATGTCTCTACAATGAGCGCTTTTGCGCGGCGCACCACGCGGCCTTGGCCGCTACGGTTGAAGCGCGACGCGAACATGGGGCTGCGCGTGGCTCGTGCGTGTTCAAAGTGAACGCCGCAAACGCACTGCCGCATGCTTGCCGCGCTGCCCCTTGCATGCTCGATACATAGATGAAGACGGTGTCAATTGCACCGACCTTCATCCGTAATTTTCAGGTTTTTCGCCCGTACATGACGCACGCCTTCCTGTCTCCCCTGCTCCGCCGCCTGGCACTCGGCGCCGCTTCGTTCAGTCCGTTCACGCCGCCTGTCCCGTTTGATCCAACCCATCGCACTCGCAAGGCCACACTCAAGGTTGGTCTCAAGGTTGGTCTCAAGGTTGGTCTCAACGCTGGACGACCGGCCACCGTGCTGCTGGCATGCGCGGCGCTCATCTGCGCCGCACCGGCGCAGGCGCGCATCAAGGCCAGGCATCCCGCGGTCAGCGTCAGCACAGTGCTTCCACCGGCTGTGATGGCCGGCCTCGCACGCGCTCACGTGCCATTGTCGGCAGTGAGCGTGGTGGTCGAAAAAGTCGGCGATCGCACGCCTATCGTCGCACTCAACGCCGGCCAGCCAATGATGCCCGCCTCGACGATGAAGCTCGTCACCACCTTCTCGGGCCTGTCGATCCTCGGACCCGACTATCGCTGGCGCACCAGCGCGTATGCGCAAGGCAATCTGGATGCCAACGGTATCCTGCACGGCAATCTGTATATCCAGGGAACCGGCGACCCGAAGCTCGTCCCGGAAGAACTGATCGATCTCGTGCAAAAGATCCGTAAGGCAGGCATCAACGGCATCGACGGCGCGCTCGTGCTGGACAAGCGTTTCTTCGATCCTTCGACGCGCGATCTGCCGCCTTTCGACGACGACGCTAACGCGCCGTACAACGTCGGCCCCGATCCGCTGCTCTACGCTTTCAAGTCGCTGTCGTTCACCATGACGCCGTCGTCCGATGGCAGCGTCGCCGTCGACGTGATCCCCGCGCTGTCTCAACTGCAAATCGACGATCAGTTGCATGCGACCTCGGGACCCTGTCGTGGCGAACTGCCGACACCGGCCGTGACACCGCAGCCGAACGGCATGGTTGTCGCAGATTTCTCGGGCGACTATCCCGAGCGCTGCGGCCCGCGCACTCTCAACGTCGCGGTGCTCGATCACACGGCATTTTTTGCCGGCGGTTTTCTTGCACTTTGGCAACAAACGGGCGGCACCTTCGCCGGCGCGACACGCGAAGGTCCGGTGCCCGTCGACGCACGCCTGATCGCCACCCATGACGGGCCGATGCTGTCGGACATCGTTCACGACATCAACAAGTTCAGCAACAACACGATGGCGCGCAATCTGTTTCTGACGATCGGCGCGGTCACCAGCAAGCCGCCCGCGACGCCGGAAAAATCGGCGCGTGCAATAGAGGCGTTCCTGCAGCGCAGCGGACTGAACATGGAGTACCTGACGCTCGACAACGGCTCGGGACTGTCGCGCGACGAGCACATCACGGCGCTGTCGCTCGCGGACCTGTTGCAGGTCGCCAACGCGAGCCCGGTCGCGCAAGTCTTTGTTGATTCGCTACCGGTGGCCGGAGTCGACGGCACGATGCGCAACCGGCTCACCTCGCAGCCGGTGGGCGGCAATGCGCACATCAAGACCGGTACACTGCGCGACGTGCGGGCCATCGCGGGGTACGTGGCGTCCGCGGACGGCGTCAGCTATGTGGTGGTGAGTATCATCAACGATCCGCATTCGGAAGCGGCGCGCGCCGCCCATGACGCACTGCTCGAATGGGTCTACCAGGGTCCGACCCAACCGATCGAAGAAGTCGCCCCCGAGCCCCACGCCAAGCCCAGGAAAAACCCGCACAAGCGCTCCCAGCATTGAGGAATCCTTCTAGCGAAGCCGCGCGCGACGCGTCCTGGAGCGTGTACGCTTGCGGACAGTGTTTGAAGCGTTCCTCAAATCCATGGAAACGCAGGCGGACGTGGTGCCGGTTTTAGCGGCTGCGCCAGCTCAAACGATAAAGACAACGCCCGCTGCGGCATCCGCAACGGTCAGAGACCACGGAGGAAGACGGACATGCAATTCGATGCCGAATTGCTCCTGCTCGCCATGGGGCCAGTCTTCCTTGCATGCATTGGCCTGGAGGCGTGGCACCTGCATCGCACGCGTCCGGCCGCGCGCTTTTACACCTGGCGCGACACGCTCTGCAACACTGCGCTCGCGCTCATGCAGCAAGCTGCCGACAAGCTCGCGTGGCTCGCCATCATTCCCGTCTATGCCTGGTGCTACGACCACTGGCGCCTCTATACGTGGCACGCGGGCTGGCTATCGTTCATCGTGCTGTTCGTCGCGCAGGACCTGCTCTATTACGTGTTTCACCGCTGCAGCCATCGGGTGCGCTGGCTGTGGGCCGCGCACGTCGTGCACCACTCGTCGGAGCGCATGAATTTCTCGACTGCGTTTCGTCAGAGCCTGATGTATCCGATCGCCGGCATGTGGGTGTTCTGGATTCCGCTGGCTGTGCTCGGCTTTCCGCCCAGGCAGATCGTGGGCATCGTGCTGATCAATCTCGGCTTTCAGTTCTTCGTGCACACGCAGGTCATCGGCAAGCTCGGCTGGGTCGAGTACGTGCTCAATACGCCGTCGATCCATCGCGTCCATCACGCGCGCAACGAGCGCTATCTCGATCGCAACTATGCGGGCGTGCTGGTGATCTGGGATCGCCTGTTCGGCAGTTACGTGGAGGAAGACCTGGAAGATGCGCCGGTCTACGGCATCGTCGAGCCTTTGCACACCTATAACCCGCTGAAGGCGACATTTCACGAATGGGGCTCAATGGTTGCTGACGTGCGGCGCGTGCGCGGATGGCGTAACAAGCTGAGCGCATTGTTCGCGCCGCCTGCCTGGGCTGCCGCGTATCACGCGAAGCTCGCCATGGACGATACGGCACCGCGCACATCGGTAGAAGTACCAGGTAACACATCCGAGAACGCTTTCTAAAAACACCTGGTTGCGTTTAAAACAACGCGCAGACCGGAGAAGATTATGTAAGCTGTCGCCTCGCTGCCCACGCGGCGGGCGCTGCCTGCACCATATGGCAAAAGGGCCACATACGAGGAGATGAAATCAATATGAAGCACCAGGGAATGAAACAGCGCGGTATGTTGCGCATGACACAAGTGGCGATCGCCAGCGCAGCGTTCACTTTGCTTGCAGCTTGCGGTGGTGGCAGCAGCAACAATAACAACGCAAGCAGCACGCCGGCGGGCGGCGTGAACCTGCAGGTCGTGTCGTTCGGTGACAGCCTCTCGGACGTGGGCACGTACTCGCCGGTGATCTCAGCCGATTTCGGTGGCGGCCGCTTCACGACCAACCCCGGCGAAATCTGGACACAAAAGATTGCGGAATACTACGGCGGCACACTGACCGCAGCGTACGAAGGCGGCTTCGGCCAGGCACTGGTCGCTACAGGTGGCTACGGTTACGCGCAGGGTGGCTCGGATGTGGTCAACCCCGAAGGCGAAGGCTGGGCGCCTGACAATCTGGCCGCTACGACGGTGCCGGTCGTCACGCAGGTCAGCCAGTATCTTGCTGCACATCAGAGCTTTAATTCGAACCAGTTGGTGCTGATCGACGGCGGCGCGAACGATATCTTCCAGTATGCAACGACCGCTAATCTGACTGCGCTCGGCGGCGAGCTGCAGACCGGCTACCCTGCAGCCGTGGCGGCGGGTCAAGTGCCGGCCACGCAAGCAGGCGAAGTGACGTTCATCGCGGGCTACCTCAAGCAGAGCAACAGCCAGGTCTATCTAGCCGCCGTCGCGCTTGCGGGCCAAATCCAGACCATCGTCAACTCGGGCGCGAAGCACGTAGTGCTGATGACCATTCCCGACATCGGTCAAACGCCGCTGGGCCTCGCTGCAAACGCTCAAACGCCCGGCGCAGCCGCGCTGCTGACCGGCATTACCGCCGCCTATAACGGCACGCTTGAGCAAGCGCTCGCACCGCTGATCGCGTCCGGCACCGTGATCGTTGCCGATGCGTTCACGTGGCTCGACACTGTCGCGCTGCCGAACTATCAGGCCGAAGGCTTCACGGTTTCGAATACCGGTACGGCGTGTAATCTGACGTCGATGGCAGCCAACGCCACCGCGTACGCGACAGCGAATCCGGCCGTAACGCAAGGTCTGACCGCGCAGGAGTACGGCGCCCAGTTCGCCTCGTCACTGTTCTGCTCGCCGCAGACTTACACGGTGGCCGGCGCTGACCAGACGTACATGTTCGCTGACACGGTCCACCCGTCCACCCACATGCACGCGCTGTTCGCGCAGTATGTCGAGCAGACGATCGCGGCTACGGGATTGGGTAAGTAAGTTGGCTTGGCGCTGGCGGCGGGCTCTTTGCAGCCGCTGCTTGCGAGATGAATGTCTGGAAGAGCCCGGCTCGGTTGAGCCGGGCTTTTTCTTTGGTGGTGTCGGTCAAGCGCGCGGCGCGTTGAATGCCTCGCGCTGGCGATCTGCACCAAAGGCTGCCGCCAATTCAGCTGACGCCACCTACCCCTGCGCTTCGAACGCGGCTGCTGCCCTGCCGAGCCGGTCGTTGACCGCGATCCATTCGATCGTATCCGGCAGTTTCTCGATCAGGATGCGCGACACGTTTGCGCGATCCAGCGCCCGCAACAGGCCATACAGTTCACGTGCATAGACGTGCGGATCTTCAGGCGCGGCGATGAAATAAACCCCCTCGGCCTCGGCCCACCGACCCGCGCGCGACACGCGGGCGACCAGCGCGACACGTTCATCAGTCTCGCGCGCCACCAGCAATGGCTCCAGCGCCTCGAA
>NZ_JBAURZ010000229.1:0-7642 GCF_049581445.1 Paraburkholderia sp.
CCCTCAGCCGGCTCACCCGCAGCGGGCGAACGGCGTACGCCCCGCAAGCCGAAGCGCGTCAGCGCGTGATAACGTTTCGCCTTCCAATCCATCCTGCCTAGCGACCCGTTCCACCATGTCTACTTCCGCATCACCGGTTGCCAGCGACGAAGTCGCCACCCACGTAGTCAATCAGATCGGTTTCATTGAACTGGAGCGTCCGAAAGCGCTCAACGCCTTGTCCACTGGCATGATCCGCGCCATGCTGGCTGCGCTCGAGCGCTGGCGCGAAGACCCAGAGGTACTCGCGGTCGTGGTGCGTAGCGACCATCCGCGCGCGTTCTGTGCGGGCGGCGATATCCGCTTCCTCTACGAATCCTTTCAGCGCGACGACCAGGCGGCCCGCGACACGTTCTTCAGTGAGGAATACCGGCTCAATCACGCCATCTTCACGTATCCGAAACCGTATATTGCGTTGCTGAATGGCGTCGTGATGGGCGGCGGCATGGGCATTTCACAAGGGGCGCATCGCACGGGCGGTTTACGGGTGGTGACCGCCTCGACCCGCATGGCGATGCCGGAGACGCGCATCGGGCTCTTTCCCGATGTCGGCGCGGGCTGGTTTCTGGCGCGCACGCCAGGGGCGCTCGGCCGCTATCTGGCCGTGACTGGCGAAACGCTCAGCGCGGCCGATGCGCTATATGCGGGGCTCGCGGACGTCTACCTCGACGAGGCTGCTTTGCCCGCGCTGGTGGAGACGCTGCGCACGGAAGCCTTCGAACGTGGCTCGGACGTAGTTGCCTGCATCGAACGCGAGTGCGCTGCGTACAAGGTGGCGCCGGCACCCGAGGCGTCGACACTGGCGACCACCCGCGCGTTCATCGATCGCCATTTTGCGCTGCCGGATATCGGGCGGATTCTCGCTTCGCTACAGGCTGAAAGAAACGGGGAAGTTGCCGGATGGGCCGAACAGACGATTGGCGTGCTGCGTGAGCGCTCGCCGTTGTCGATGGCGGTCTCGCTGGAGGTGGTGTCGCGCGCCGAAGGCTCAATGTCGGACTGTCTACGGCGCGACCTGGATCTCACCCGCACGTCCTTCGCGCATGGCGACGTGGTGGAGGGCATTCGTGCGCGGATCATCGACAAGGACAATGCGCCTCGCTGGCGCTTCGCACGGATTGAGGACGTAAGCGCCGATGACGTGGCGCAGATGTTCGAGAGCCCCTGGCCGGCGGCGGAGCATCCGTTGCGCGACTTGCAGGGGTGAACGTCTGACTAAAGCCAAAGCGCGACGTGGACTCGTCGCGCTTTGGTCAATGACCTGACGCTTATTCGTCGTCGCCAATTGCCATGAAGGCGCGCATGAAAACGAGCGCGCCCCAGCCCCACATCGCGTTGGCCGCGAAGCCCATAGCGAGACGCGGCAGCATGTTACCGCTGGGCCAGATGCCGCGCAGCGGATCGACGACGAACACGCTCGCCGCCGTCAGCGCGATGCCGCCGAACACAAAGGCCTGAATCCACGGCGCACGCCGCTCGGGCGAGACGCGCAACAGCCACGCCATCAATATCGCCCACACGGCACTCCAGATTGCATTGGCGATGAATTCCGGCAGCCCAAGCGGCAGGAACGGTGCGGTCGAAAAGCCCGCCGGATCGATCATGCCCGCCGCATGGAGTATCGCGAGGGTCGATTCATGAAAAAACAGCGAAGCGAGAAAGCCGGACACGAACGGCAGGATAATTTTTTGCATGCGGTGCAACGCCAGGAGCGCGGACCGCGCTACGCGCGCTTTCCGGGCCGGATTATCGAAATTCGCGTCATTATATAGAGGGGCCGCGGGTTTTCAGCCCTCGCTTGTATGCTAAAGCGTCAGGCTAATCACGAAAGTGGAAAACCTAAGCTAAAAAAAATCGTTCAAAAGCCTGGGTCCGATCCATAGACTGTTCTTCCATGTAGACGGCATCGCCGCCGTCGGTCACTTCATGCGTTTGGCCAAACGCCGCGCCAGATATGCGCAGCGTGGTACAGCGTCCGAGTGCACATCCCGTTTCCGGTTCTGAGCGCGCGCCTTGCGGCACGGTCGTGCGGTATGCGCTCGTCCTGGCACGGCGAAGCGCCGCTGATACGGTGCGAGAGTGAGCGCCGGCTCCGCTGGTCCTTTGGATCCCGTCATTCAATCCGTTTCGAACATGCAGGAGCAGCAAATGAATGTGTTCTGGTTCATCCCGACTCACGGCGATAGCCGATACCTCGGTACGTCCCAAGGCGCACGCGCAGCCGATTACGACTATTTTCGGCAGATCGCCGTCGCCGCCGACACGCACGGCTACGAAGGCGTTCTGCTGCCGACCGGGCGCTCGTGCGAGGACGCATGGGTGGTGGCGTCGAGCCTGATCCCGGCAACCCGCCAGCTGAAATTTCTGGTGGCCATCCGCCCGGGTATTACCTCGCCGGGACTGGCCGCGCGCATGGCGTCGACCTTCGACCGCCTCTCGGGTGGGCGTCTGCTGATCAATGTGGTGACAGGGGGCGATGCAGCGGAACTGGAAGGCGACGGCGTGTTCGCCGATCACGATACCCGTTACGAAATCACCGATGAGTTCCTGCATATCTGGCGCCAGCAACTGACTGCGTCGCACACCAGCGACGCAATCGAATTCGACGGCAAGCATCTGAAGTCAAAGGGCGGCAAGCTGTTGTATCCGCCGGTGCAGAACCCGCATCCGCCGCTGTGGTTCGGTGGCTCGTCGCCCGCTGCGCATGAGATGGCGGGGGAGCATATCGACACCTATCTGACGTGGGGTGAGCCGCCCGAGGCGGTCGCGAAGAAGATTGCCGACATTCGCGCGCGCGCCGCAGCGCATGGCCGCGAGATCAAGTTCGGAATTCGCTTTCACGTGATCGTGCGCGAAACCGAAGAAGAAGCGTGGGCCGCCGCCGACAAGCTGATCAGCAAGCTCGATGATGAAACCGTCGCTCGCGCGCAGGCCTCGTTTGCGAAGATGGATTCGGAAGGGCAGCGCCGCATGGCCGCGCTGCACGGCGGCAAGCGCGGCAGCCGCGAGCAGCTCGAGGTGTATCCGAACGTGTGGGCCGGCGTGGGCCTCGTGCGTGGTGGGGCGGGTACGGCAATCGTCGGGAATCCTGAGCAGGTGGCGGAGCGGATGAAGGAATATGAAGCGCTCGGTGTCGACACGTTCATCCTGTCCGGCTATCCACATCTGGAGGAGTCCTATCGCTTCGCGGAACTGGTGTTTCCGCTGCTGCCGGGACGTCAGCGCACAAGCGCGAGTGGGCCGCTCTCCGGGCCGTTCGGCGAGATCGTCGGCAACAACTATGTGCCCAAGGTCAGCGAAAGCTGAGCGTGGCTGGACGCGCCGCTGCAGTCGCGGTGGCTCGATTGAGAACGAGTGGAGCAAGCGATCATGGCTCGATCTGAAGTAAGTGGAAACAGGGTGCGGCGGTTAGCGGGCCATCTGGCGCCGTGGATTGCGCCGCTGGTGATTCTGCTCACGTGGGAGATTGCCGCGCGCAGCGGCATCCTGTCGACGCGTGTGTTGCCGGAGCCGCTGGCCGTGGTGAAGGCGGCGTGGTCGCTGGTGCAGTCGGGCGAGATGTGGGCCGACGTCAAGGTCAGTACATGGCGCGCCGTGTCGGGCTTTGCGGTGGGCGGCAGTATCGGGCTTGCGTTGGGTCTTGCCACCGGGCTCTTCAGACCGGCCGAAGTCGTGCTCGATTCGACCATCCAGATGGTCCGCAATATTCCGGCGCTCGCGATGATCCCGCTCGTGATTCTGTGGTTCGGCATCGAGGAAGAAGCGAAGGTGTTTCTCGTCGCCCTCGGCGTGTTCTTTCCGATCTACGTCAACACGTTTCACGGCATTCGCTCCGTTGATGCCAACCTGGTGGAAATGGCGCGCAGCTACGGCGTGAGAGGTTTCCGGTTGTACTGGGACGTGATTCTGCCGGGCGCGTTGCCGTCGATTCTGGTCGGCGTGCGCTTCGCGTTCGGGCTGATGTGGGTCACGTTGATTGTCGCGGAAACGATCTCCGCGCAATCGGGCATCGGCTACATGACGATGAATGCCCGCGAATTCCTGCAAACCGATGTCGTCGTGGTCGGCATCCTGCTGTATGCCGGACTCGGCAAGCTCGCCGACATGCTGGCGAAGGGCCTCGAGCGCGTGACGCTGCGCTGGCATCCGGCTTATCAACGAGGAGCGAAAGCATGAATGCGGCAGTATTTTCGACCTGCTTTGGCGGGATTGCTGGCGGCGATCTGGAGGCCGAACTGGCGCAGCCACGCACCGTCGATCATGAGGTCGTGGAAGCGGCTGAAGCGGTTCATGACGCTCATGCGGCTCATGCTGCCGGCGCAATCGCCAAAGGCGCGCTCGCACGTAACAGACTGCGCGGTGAGGACCACGCCGTCGAACTACGCGGCGTGGGCAAACAGTACGGCGAACGTACGGTGCTTAAGGACTTCGATCTGTCGATCGAGCGCGGCAGTTTCGTCGCGATCGTCGGGCGCAGCGGCTGCGGTAAATCCACGTTGTTGCGATTGGTGGCGGGTCTGGAAACGCCGACGTCCGGCGTGCTCGAAAAGCGCCCGGAGGACGGACGGCCTCTGGATACACGCATCATGTTTCAGGACGCGCGGCTCTTGCCGTGGAAAAGCGTCCTGCAAAACGTGATGCTCGGTTTGGGACGCGGCGCGCGTGAGGATGCCCGCGCGGTGCTTGCTGAAGTAGGCCTTGTTGAACGGGCCAACGACTGGCCGGCGCAATTATCCGGCGGCCAGCGGCAGCGTGTCGCGCTCGCGCGTGCGCTGGTGCATCGGCCGCAATTGCTGCTGCTCGATGAGCCGCTCGGCGCGCTCGACGCGCTCACGCGCATTGAAATGCATGCGCTGATCGAGCGGCTGTGGCGCGAGCATCGCTTCACCGCGTTGCTGGTGACGCACGATGTGCATGAAGCGGTCGCGCTCGGCGACCGGATCCTGCTGATCGAAGAAGGGCGCATCGCGCTGGATCAACCGGTGCTGCTCGATCGTCCGCGTGCGCGTGCCTCGGCCGGTTTCGCCGAGCTTGAGGAACATGTGCTGCAGCGCGTGCTGAAAACCTCGCCGAATGACGACGCGTTGCCGCATCGCGGTGCGTCCGGGAGCGACGACCTGCACCGCGTGCGGCCAACCGATGTTCGTTGGGCTGTCTGACATTCCTTGCTTGACCGTTTTTTATCGATCCACTGGAGTCATTCGATATGAGTATTTCTGGAATCAACGTACGTAATCAGTTCAAAGGCAAGGTCAAGGAAATCATCCGCGGTTCGGTGGTGTCCGAAGTCGATGTTGATACGCCGTTCGGCATCGTCACGTCAGTGATCACGACGCGCTCGGTCGACGAACTCGAACTCAAGGTCGGCTCTGAAGTGATTGCGCTGGTGAAGTCGACAGAGGTGTCGATCGCGCGGCTCTGAAGCAGCTCAGTGAGCGACCGGTTTGCCCGCGCCCGCCGCGCTATTTAGCGTTGGCGGCGCTGGCGGGCGGCGTGTGCGTCATCTTGTCGTTAGTCGCCTTGGGCGGCTTTTTAACCGGCATGTGATCCGGATTCGCGGGATTGGCCGCGCCGGACGCCTCGGGTGGCTTCACCATCGACGCGCCGTTGTCTTTTGGCGGTGTCTGGGCGAACGTGGCGCCTTCAGAGGCGACAAACGTGGCGAGTGCGGCGAAGGCAGCAAGCGCGAAAGCCGCTGCAGGCGATGCAGATTCGATCCGTTTCATCATCCAATCCTCGTTCGGCGTGCTGGGCCGCTCCGTCTGGCCCATTCCTCCGTAGACTCCACCGCGAGCAGAAAATTCGCCCTGGTTTGGATTGGCGCGCGCAGTCTCTTGACTCGTGATGATGCAGAGTCCGCGGCCCGGCGGCCGCGCAGCGGGCCGCTCAGGTCAACAGCGGACCCGCGAGAGGCCCGCTACTTGGACGTCGGACAAGGAAACGCGGCCTGCATCGAGCGCAGAATTGCCAGCCCGACCGGGAAATCGTCGGATAGACCGGGGTGATTGGTAAAAAACTCGTCGAGCAGCGGATAAACGGTTTGCGGACCGATGGGCAACTGTTCCGGCGGGCAGAAAAGCGCCGGCCGCTTCTTCGAGATCAAATCGCCGTTGGCCCAGCCCAATTCGTTCAATGCGCCTGTGATGTAGGCGGCGTAAACGGAATTGTTGTCCGCGTGCGCCCATTGCTTGTATTGCGCCGCTGTCATTTCAGCGTTCGCATGCAGCGCAAAACATGCCGTGATTAACGTGAGCGCTATTGTCTGGATCCGGAACCGCATTGATGCATCCTCATACCATATCGTGTAACCCGCCATTGTAGGACACTCGGGAGACCACAAGCAGAACGCGACGGCCTGCGCCGTGCAGATCACGCGGGATGGCGCTGGATCGGGCGATCAGGTCAAAAAAAAGCCCACCAGGGGAAGTGGGCTACAAGAGTGAGAGAGTTTCACCTCTGGGTAAGAGGAGGGGCTAGTGTAGATGCATCGGCCGTCGAATCAGGTTTCAGCGGCGCTTACATGCCTTACTGCGTCTAACCTTGCGGCATACGGTGCCGTAATCTTTCAACGTCTTTCCAGGTGTGACGCGGGCGCGTTCAACAGCGGAACGCCGGTCGGTCATTGTAGACTCGGTGACCGGTTACGCCTTACGCTTGATAAGAAGGAATCCTGATCGAATTGCCAGTTGCCTGGTATGTTGATGCAAGCGGCTGACGATGCCAACGTGCGGTCGTGTATGCACTTGCGAGGAAACTCATCCAGCAGTTATGTTTTCTACCTGCTTATCAGGCTTGTCGCGTTGCGTTTCGAGGTATCAGGAACGGGATTTGCTGGGGCAGGGTAGGGAGTCCATGGCATGCGGGCTCTCATGCAACGCAGGAGGTGAAGATGCCTCGACCACACGGAGGAACAATGCAAAAAAGAATAGTCAGCGGGGTGCTGGCTGGCGCCGCCGGACTGCTGATCTTGCCTGGCATGGCGGCGGCGCAGTCCCAGGCTTACACCAACAGCCCCGTGAATCTCTATGCGGGACCGGCGCAAGATTATCCTGTGGTCTCCCAGTTGCCCGGCGGCGTGCCTGTCGCCGTGATGGGTTGTGTGAGCGGGTACACATGGTGTGACGTGGCGCTGCAGGATCAGCGCGGGTGGGTCTACGCAGGGTATCTCAACTATCCGTACCAAGGTAGCAACGTACCGTTGTTGACGTATGGCACGGCAATCGGTCTGCCTATCGTCACGTTCTCGATCGGAGCGTACTGGGGCAGCCACTACCGGGGACGCCCCTGGTATAACAACGAAACGCATTGGGAGCATCATGCGCCACCTGGTCCTCCTCCCGGACACGGTGGTCCTCCGCCCGGACACGGTGGTCCTCCGCCGGGACATGGCGGTCCGCCTCCTGGGCACGGTGGCCCGCCTCCTGGGCACGGTGGCCCACCTCCGCAACACGGCGGCCCGCCTCCTGAGCACGGTGGCCCACCCCCACAACATGGTGGTCCGCCGCCTGGGCATGGTGGCCCACCTCCGGGACATGGCGGTCCGCCTCCCGAACATGGAGGACCGCCGCAGCAGCATGGCGGACCTCCGCCTGGACACGGCGGG